>CAXTMS010000207.1:0-6153 GCA_964245345.1 uncultured Acetobacteraceae bacterium
TGCACAGCGCGTGCAGCGACACCCCCATCTCCGACAAGGTGCGGTGCGCGCCGGGGAACACGCCGTAGAAGAACACCACAAAGGTGTGGTCGACGATGGCGCCGGCGTCGCGCAGCGAGCGGGCGAAGGTGATCTTGGACGCGCCGTCGGTGGTGAGGTCCTCCACCAGCAGGGTGCGCTTGCCTTCCGGCACGTCGCCCTCGATCAGTGCGTTGCGGCCGAAGCCCTTCGGCTTCTTGCGCACATAAGCCATCGGCAGGGACATGCGGTCGGCGATCCAGGCGGCGAACGGGATGCCGGCGGTCTCGCCGCCGGCGACCACGTCGATGCTCTCGTAGCCGACGTGGCGGCCGATCTTTTCCACGCCCAGCGACACGATCTTGGAGCGCGCGCGCGGGAAGAAGATGATCCGGCGGCAGTCGATGTAGACCGGCGACTTCCAGCCGGAGGTCAGGGTGTAGGGTTCCTCCGGCCGGAAGTTGATCGCCTTGATCTCCAGCAGCAGCTGCGCGGTGGTGAGCGCGGCGTCGCGGTCCCAGTCGGTGGGTGCCGTGCGCACAGGCGGGGCATGGATGCGTCCAGCCGTTCCCGACTCCGTGGTCATGCGCGTGATCCCTTTATGCAAGCCGCTTGTGCCTCCACTATCCAAGCCGGTGGCGAAAATCCATGGCTGCCGGCGAGGGACGTGGTTCGATGGAGACGACGAAGCTTCTGGTGCTGCCCGAGGCGCCGGTCTGGGTGCTCGAGGCTCCCGGCTCCGGACCGGCCGCGGCGATTGCCGGCCGCCTCGGCATGCCGTTCCGTCGCATCGGCCCGGCCGGGCCGAACGGGCGGGTGGCACGCGGCAGCCAGCCCGAGCTGGTGATCTCGTCGGGAACGCGGTCCGGCGCCCGGGCGCTGCTGCTCCGCGCCCGGCACGGCTGTCGGGTGGTGCATTGCGCCGCAGCGCCCCGGCTTCCGGTCGGCCTGGCGGTGCACCCGTTCGACATGATGGTGCTGCCTTCGGATCGCGCAGCTTCGGTCGCGACGGGGCGGGTGATGCCGGTGCTCGGGCTGCCGCATGTGGTATCGCCGGCGCTGCTGGATCGCGCCCGGCTGTTGTGGGGCGACCGGCTGGCGCACCTGCCGTCGCCGCGCATCGTGGTGCTGTTGGGAAACGGTGCGCCGGACCCACGCGAGGCGGGCCAGCTGGCGCGCCGGCTGGCGGCGATGGCGCGGCTGCGTGGCGGCTGCGTGCTGGCGGCGGCGCTGCCGGGCTGCCGACCGGAGGTCGCGGACGCGTTCGGGGGAGGGTTGTCCGCCTGCCTGCACCTCCTGCATCGTGCGGGCGAACCGGGCGACGACCCGATGCTGGGGTTCCTGGGCGGCGCAGACGCCGTGGTGGCGGCGTGGACCACGCCGCAGATGCTCAGCGAGGCCTGTGCCGGACCGGCGCCGGTATTCACCGTGGCGCCGCCGCGCGTCGGACGGGCAAGGCGCCCGCAGGGACTGGCGGACCGGCTGCTGGCGTTGGACCAGGTCCGGCCGCTGCAGGACTCCTTCTCGCCTTGGCCGAGGACGCCTTTGGACGAGGCCGGCCGGATCGCACGCGCCATCCTCGCCCGCTTCGTGCGGCCGACAGGTTCCGGGTAGATCCGCACCGGAAGCGCCGGTCTTGAAACCGGAGCGGGAGCCTGCGCATAACAGCAGGCGAGATCTGCGAACGATTTGCAACTCGTCGCATGAGAGGACGCGAACATTGTCTGGTCAGATGCCCGTCATCGGACGCAACTGCGAACGCGCCGTGGTCACCGCTTATCGCGAGCTGCGCGAATGCGGCACGCTCGACATCCAGGCGTTCCACGCCTGCACCACGCTGTACCGCATCCACCATCCGGAAGCCTCGATCAGCGAGGCGCGCCGCCTGGTCGCGGAATGGATCGACCACCACGTGGTGCGCGAGGCCGACGGGGCGACTGCGGGCTGCGACTGCGACTGACCGGTCCGGCCCCGGCCGGCCGGACCAGCGAAGGGCGTTCAGCCCCGCTCGGTGAGAGGGACCAGGTCGCGCCGGTCGGCGCCGGTGTAGATCTGGCGCGGCCGGCCGATGCGCTGGCCGGGCTCCTCGATCATCTCCTTCCATTGCGAGATCCAGCCGACGGTGCGGGCGACCGCGAACAGCACGGTGAACATGCTGGTGGGAATGCCCATCGCCTTGAGGATGATGCCCGAATAGAAGTCGACGTTCGGGTAGAGCTTGCGCTGCACGAAGTAGGGATCCTCGAGAGCCACCTTCTCCAGCTCGACCGCGAGGTCAAGCATCGGCTCGTCGGTGATGCCGAGCTCGGCCAGCACCTCGTGGCAGGTGCGCTGCATGATCTTCGCCCGCGGGTCGAAGTTCTTGTACACCCGGTGGCCGAAGCCCATCAGCTTCACGCCCGAGTTCTTGTCCTTCACCTTGGCCACGAACTCGGGGATGTTCTCCTTGGTGCCGATCTCGGCCAGCATCTTCAGCACCGCCTCGTTGGCGCCGCCATGCGCCGGGCCCCACAGGGCGGCGATGCCGGCGGCGATGCAGGCGAACGGGTTGGCGCCGGTGGAGCCGGCCAGGCGCACGGTGGAGGTGGACGCGTTCTGCTCGTGGTCGGCATGCAGGATCAGGATGCGGTCCATCGCCCGGGCCAGCACCGGGCTCACCTGGTAGGGCTCCGACGGCATCGCGAACATCATGTAAAGGAAGTTCTCGGCATAGGAGAGGTCGTTGCGCGGGTACACGAAGGGGAAACCCATGGTGTACTTGTAGGCCCAGGCGGCCAGCGTCGGCAGCTTGGCGATCAAGCGCAGCGCGGAGATCTCGCGCTGCTTCGGGTCGGCGATGTCGAGGTGGTCGTGGTAGAACGCCGACAACGCGCCGACCACGCCGCACAGGATCGCCATCGGGTGCGCGTCGCGTCGGAAGCCGTTGAAGAAGTGGCGCAGCTGCTCGTGCAGCATGGTGTGCTGCTTGATCTGGACGATGAACGCGTCGTTCTGCGCCTGGCTCGGCATCTCGCCGTTCAGCAGCAGGTAGGCCACCTCGGTGAAGCTGGCGCCTTCGGCCAGCTGGTCGATCGGGTAGCCGCGGTGCAGCAGCACGCCCTCGTCGCCGTCGATAAAGGTAATCCGGCTTTCACAGGCGGCAGTGGTGCCGTAGGCGGGGTCGAAGGTGAACACGCCGAGCTCGGCCTGCAGCCGGCGTATGTCGGCCACCGCCGGACCCAGGGTTCCTGTCAGCACCGGAAGGGTGGCGGTCTTGCCGTCAAAGCTGATGGTGGCGGTGCCGGAGGCGGTCGAGCTCATCGGATGTTCCTGCTGCAGGGCGCACGACGCGGCGAGCGGTTGGGCTGCTGCCAGGCGGTGCGTGTCGGTGCGTGCCCGACTGAAGACGCGAAGATAGAGGCGAAGGAAATCGGGTGGCAACCACGCCCCGGCAAGGCGGGAGCGACGCGTGTCACGGGCGGATCAGCCGGAGGTCGAGCGGGGGATGCGCGCCGAGGCCGGACCAGCCGGTCGCGACGGTGAAGCAGGCCAGGGTGCAGGTCGGCAGCCCGTCGCGCAGGGGCTGCGGCGCCTGCGTGCCGGCGAGATGGAGAGCCACCGCGTGCAGGCCGGGATTGTGCCCGACCAGAAGCAGGGTGCGGATCTCGTCCGCGACCGCCTGCACCGCCGACAGCAGCGCGTCGGGCTCTGCCAGATAAAGGCTGTCCGCCACCTTCACCGCCGGTGCCGGATCGAAGGCGCCGAGATGCTCCAAGGTGCGGCGGGTGCGCAGGGCGTTGCTGAGCAGCACGAGCTGGGGCACCAGGCGGAGGCGGCGCATCTCCTGGCCCAGGGCGTCCGCATCGCGGCAGCCGCGCTTGTCGAGGTCGCGGTCGCGGTCGGTGGCCCCGCCGGGCTCGGCCTTGGCGTGGCGCAGCAGCAGCAGCTGGCGCGTTGCCGTCATGCCGGGCTCTGGGGATGCGCCAGGGCCTCGTGGTGGCGGATCACCTCGCGGATCACGAAGGCCAGGAACTTCTCGGCGAAATCGGGATCGAGCCGGGCCTCGTGCGCCAGCTCGCGCAGCCGTGCCACCTGCTGCGCTTCGCGGGCCGGGTCTGCGGGCGGCATGCCGTGCGCGGCCTTGAGCCGCCCGACCGCCTGGGTGCAGCGGAAGCGCTCGGCCAGCATGTGCACCAGGGCGGCATCGATGTTGTCGATGCTGCGACGCAGCTCCCGCAGGCTGTCGGCAGCGCCCGGTTCGTGGCCCGCATCCGTGTCCACCCGCACCTCCCGCCTTGGCCGTGCCGATCCCTGCACGGCTTGGCGGCGGTCTTCAAGGGGCGGCGTTGCCGGTGCGCATCATTCGTCGTTCGCGGCGGGCAGGTCGATCCAGGCGAGGTGGCCGCCCTTGCCTGCGCCGGTATCGGTGAAGATGGCGAGGCCGCCGGCGCGGCCGCGCTTGCGCCAGGGGCGGCCGTCCGTGCTGCGCTGGTCGTGGCCGCAATACACCGTGAAGCCGTCGGGGATGTGGTCGATCCAGTTCAGCCGGCGCTCGGGGAAGCCGTCCTCCTGCATCCGGCCGGTGGTCTCGCCGAACAGCGCGCGGGACAGCAGGTGGGTGACGCGTTCCAGGCCCGGCGGGGGAGTCTGGTGCAGCATGCCGGTATGGAAGCCGCCATGCACGAAGCCGACCCGTCCGCGCACCAGCCAGGCGGGGGCACGGGCGATCTCGCTGTAGGCCCGCATCGCCAGCGCCTCGTCCAGCTGTGCCAGCGTGGCCTCCAGCGGCGGGTCGGGGCGCATGCGGTGGCCGGCGAGCGCCCGGCCGAGCTTGCGGTCGTGGTTGCCGAGCAGGAACAGGCCGCGACCCTCGTCGATCAGGCGGAACATGGTGCGCAGCACCTGGGCGCTGTTCGGGCCATGGTCGACCAGGTCGCCGAGCTGGATCACGAAGCGCTCGGTGGCCACGGCGTGGCTGAAGGCGACCGCGTCGCCGTGCACGTCACCGACGATGCGCAGCGGACGGTCGGGCGGAACCTGCCGCGGCGGCAGGGCAGGAACCGGGGGAGGCGACGGGTCCGGACCGCCAAGCTGATGGGTCCCGCTCACTGCGCGGCCTCGGCGGGCTGGCGGCGGATGTTGTCACGAAATGCAAGCAGGGCGCGGTCGCGACCCTCGTCGAGGGCGACGATCGGGAGCGGATAGTCGGCTCCGAGGCGCAGGCCAGCGTCGTCGAGCACGCGCCGGGGCGCATCCCAGGGGCGGTGCAGCCAGCGGTCGGGCAGGCGGGCCAGCTCGGGAACGTAGCGCCGGACGTAGCGGCCGTCGGGATCGAACCGGGCGGCCTGGGTGACCGGGTTGAAGATGCGGAAGAAGGGCTGGCTGTCGGTGCCGGTGCCGGCGATCCACTGCCAGCTGACCGAGTTGGTGGCGAGGTCGGCGTCGACCAGGGTGTCCCAGAACCAGCTTTCGCCCTGCTGCCAGGACAGCAGCAGGTGCTTGACCAGGAACGAGGCGGTGATCATGCGCACGCGGTTGTGCATCCAGCCCATCTGCCAGAGCTGGCGCATGCCGGCATCGACGATCGGCACGCCGGTGCGGCCGCGGGTCCAGGCGCGGAAGCCGGGCGCGTCGTCGCGCCAGGGCATACGGGCATAGGCGGGGCGCATCGGCTGCTCGGGCAGGGTGGCGGTGTGGCGAAGCAGGTAGGCGGAGAAGTCGTGCCACAGCAGCTCGTTCTGGAAGGTTTCGAACCCGCCGGACTTCTCCTCGAGCGCGTCGGCGGCATCGCGAGCGGCGTACCAGACCTGGGTCGGCGACAACTCGCCCCAATGAAGGTGTGGCGACAGCATGGAGGTGCCGTCGGGATCGCCCGGGATGTTGCGGGAGGTGCCGTAGTTGTCGAGGTGGCCGGCCAGGAAGTCATGGAGGCGGCTGTGGGCGCCGGTCTCGCCGGGGACCCAGGCGTCGCGCAGGCCGCCGGCCCAGTCCGGGCGGGTCGGCAGCAGGTGCCAGTCCTCCAGGCGGTCGCTGGCGGGCAGGGCGTCGGGACCAGGGATGTGCGACGGCGCCGGAAGGGGCCGGTCCGGCGCGGGCAGGGCGCGGCACGCGTTGGCGAATGGACCGTAGATGCCGTAGCGGGTGCCGGTCTTGGAG
>CAXTMS010000208.1:0-6138 GCA_964245345.1 uncultured Acetobacteraceae bacterium
GACCGGAGGCGATGCCCTATCGCGACTTCCTGGCCGCGGTGGCCGAGGCGGCCGGGCTGCGCGCGCGCCCGGTGCTGCCGGTGCCGGGATGGCTACTGGTCGCTGCCGCCCTGCTAGCCCGGCCTATTCCGGGTCTACCACGAGTCGGTTTGGACGAGGTGCGCCGGCTGATGGAAGACAAGGCGTTTGACATCAGTCTGATGCGGCGCATGCTGGAGGTGACGCCGATCC
Organism: uncultured Acetobacteraceae bacterium; assembly: GCA_964245345.1. Classification (GTDB taxonomy): domain Bacteria; phylum Pseudomonadota; class Alphaproteobacteria; order Acetobacterales; family Acetobacteraceae; genus Lichenicola. The sequence goes on from CAXTMS010000208.1 coordinate 232, forward strand.
GCCTCGAAGAAGGATTGTCTCGAACCTTTGCAGGTCCGTCCCCATGGTGATGCGCTCGTGGCGAGTCGGCCGCCACGCCGGCAACAGGCTGCGTGGCCGGACCATTTTGTATAGCACCTGCCACCACGCCGTAGCAGCGGGACCAGGACGGTGGGCACCAGAACGCGGGCATGGACAAATCTTTGCTGTCGCATCCCGTCAAATTCGATTTTTAGCCCAAGACTATGAGATCACCGCTGAGATTGAGCGGTATCAAGCAGTATTGCGCGACCTCTTCAAATTGGTGAACGCGACCCATCCGCCTGTTCTCGCGCGAGCTGGAAAAACCGGAGCGTTTAGCTATAAGCAGCTTCACCTATTTAACGAGATAGCAAGCGGTACCTCTACAACCGCGTTTTGTGCAGTATTCAGAGGCAACAGAGGGCCATATTGTTATTTTGGAACCAACTTGGCTAAGGTTTATCCCCAAATCTCTTGAGAACATAAGGAAATCCTCTAAACAAGACGTGTAAACCTTTGCTCTCGTATAAAACCTTTAGCTTATCTATTGTGCTAGCGGAGTATAAATCCTCGCAGTAGATTATTACTCTATTGTTGAAACTCATTTCGCTGCTCATTGAAGTTCCCTCTTCGTCAGGAGACGCTGTATAGATGAGGGGTGGACCCCTCTTTACATTCTCAACAATTTGGTGCATCGATGTCGCCAAATATGCCATAAACTGATCTTCTTCATTGCCACTTACTAAGTAGAAGGAAAGGTAAAAAGAGTCGGTTTGGAAGTCCGCATGAACTCCAAGCAGATAATCGAATACTCCAATCTTCTTTCCGTCGGAGTTGACAAATTTTACACTATTCCAGACTTCCATTCTATATGAACTACCGCTAGCAAAGTCCGTTCCGTATAGCTTGTAGAGAGCAGGATATTTAACTAGTTTCGAAAAACCTGGAACGTCAAACGATCTATTAGTTGTAGTAGTTAATAACTATTTTGCTGAAAAGCCGACAAGCTCTGACAAAGAAAATATCGTAGCAATCAAGAAGGAGGCCCGCTTCCTCTTCCACGATAGCTTGTTTTTCTCCGAAAGGTGCTCATACACTAGCCATGAAATACAAAACACTATACCATTAACACATAGAAATAGGAGAGAATTAAGCAAAATTGGTTGCCAAGCTGGGAACTTCACCTGAAATGATGCGATCATAACTGTCGCCAGCATAGACAGGATAAAGTAGGCGAGCGGCTTTCGATCTTCCTGAAGCATCCCTACTACCCTAACCGGAACCGGAACGGTCGGGCGATAAGACGGAGCACGCCCACCCTCACGATCGTTTCTCTATAATGGCAAGTGCGACGTTATATTGACACGCTCATTAGCTTGCTCCGGTAGGATGAGTATTTCGCCTTGAGGCAAACGGTAGCTGAAGAACCCATGCACCTCGTCCGACGCCCGGAATGGTTGCCCCAATAGACTTCCTGACTACATCCGCCCGCACCGCGCCTTCCAGCGCTGTCGCCCAAAGATTAGCATGCGACGCCCGTCCAGCCGCCTTTCAGCGTCACCGGGCAAGGAGGTTTCCATGCGGCTCACCCGCCTCGACGTGCAGAAGATGAAGCAGGCGGGCGAGCGGATCGCCATGCTGACCGCCTACGACCACCCGTCGGCGGCCATCGCCGAGCGCGCCGGCGTGCCGATGCTGCTGGTGGGCGATTCTCTCGGCATGGTGGTGCACGGCCACGACACCACCCTGCCCGTTACGCTGGACGACATGGTGCGGCATGCGGCCGCCGTGGTGCGCGGCTCCACCCGGGCGCTGGTGGTCGGCGACCTGCCATTCCTGACTTATGCCAGCGAGGCCGACGCGGTCGCGTCCGCGCGCCGGCTGATGCAGGACGCGGGGGTCGGGGCGGTCAAGCTGGAAGGCGGCGCCCCGGTGCTGCCCGCGGTCCAAAGGCTGACGGAGCTCGGCGTGCCGGTGATGGGGCATCTGGGCCTGACCCCGCAGGCGCAGCACCAGCTCGGTTTGCGCGTGCAGGCCAAGGGAGCGGCGGATGCCCGCCAGCTGCTGGACGACGCGCTGGCGCTCCAAGCCGCCGGCGCCTTCGCCGTGGTGCTGGAGCTGGTGCCGGCGCCGCTGGCGGACGCGGTGTCGCGGCGCCTGCACATCCCCACCATCGGCATCGGCGCCGGCGCCGGCTGCGACGGGCAGGTGCAGGTGTGGCACGACGTGCTCGGGCTGTACCCGGGCAAGTCGCCGCGGCACGCCAAGCGCTTCGCCGAGATCGGCACCCTGATCGAGGACGCGCTGCGCCGCTACGTCGCCGAGGTGCAGGCGGGAGAGTTCCCGACCGCCGCGCAAAGCAGCGGCATGGACGAGGCCCAGCTCGCGGAAGCGCTCGGCTAGATGCAGGTCCTGTCCACCATCGCCGCCCTGCGCGAGGCGCGCCGCGCGCTCGGCACCCTGGGCCTGGTGCCGACCATGGGCTTCCTTCATCGCGGCCACCTGTCCCTGGTGGAGCGGGCGCTGGCCGAATGCGGCGCGGCGGCGGCCAGCATCTTCGTCAATCCCACCCAGTTCGGCCCGCACGAGGACCTCGGGCGCTACCCGCGCGACCTCGACCGCGACCTCCATCTGCTGCAGCAGGCCGGCGCGACGCTGGCGTTCGTGCCCGACGCGGACGAGATCTACCCGCCCGGCTTTGGCACCCGGATCGAGGTCGGCGCGGTGGCCGAGCCGCTGGAAGGCGCGATCCGCCCCGGGCACTTCGCCGGCGTGGCCACGGTGGTGCTCAAGCTGCTCAACATCGTGCAGCCGGACCGCGCCTATTTCGGCCAGAAGGACGCGCAGCAATGCGCGGTGATCCGACAGCTGGTGCGCGACCTCGACATCCCGGTGGAGGTCGTGGTGGCCGACACCGTGCGCGACCCGGACGGGCTCGCCCTGTCCAGCCGCAACGTGTACCTCGACCCCGGACAGCGCGCCCGGGCCCCGGTGCTGCACCAAGCCCTGCTGGCCGCGCAGGCGTCGTTCCGCGGCGGCGAGCGCAACGCGGACGCGCTGCGCGACGCGGTCCGGGCGGTGCTCGGCGACGGTTCCGACCTCGCGGTCGACTATGTCAGCGTCGCCGACCCGGACACGATGCGCGAGCTCGCGCATGTCGGCGGGCCGGCGCTGGTTTCGCTCGCGGTACGGCTCGGGCACACCCGCCTGATCGACAACCTTCTTCTGTCCGCAACCGCGCCCTGATCCGGATCAGGGGTGCATCAGCTGCGCGCGCGCCCTGTCCTCCGCCGTGTTGACGTTGAAGAACGGGTCCACCGGCCCGAGCGCGAACACCACCTCGCGCACGCCCAGGGGCGCTGCGAACGCCCGCGCGCCAAGGGTGCTGCGCGGCGCGTCGAGCGGAAGCCGGTCGAGGTACTCCGCGAGCAGGGCGCGCCACGCCATCGGCCACAGCGCGACGAGGTGATGCCGCCGCCCGCCGGACACCGCCACCGCCGGCGCGGGCGCCAGGGCGCGGAGCAGGTCGCACGGGATGAACGGCGTGTCCCCCGGCACCGTCAGCAGGGCGTCGGCGCCCTGGTCCGCCGCCCAGTCCAGCGCGCGCAGCAGGCCGCCGAGCGGTCCGATCCCCTGCCTGCGGTCCGCCAGCACCGGCAGCCCGAAGCCGGCGAAGCGCGCCGGGTCGCCGTTGGCGCTCAGCGCGACCAAGCCCAGCTGCGGCCGCAACCGTCGGAGGATCAGGGACAGGATCGGCACGCCGCCGATCTCGAGCAGCGTCTTGTCGATGCCGCCCAGCCGCCGCGCCTCGCCGCCGGCCAGGATCACGGCCACGGTGCCGGTCACGTTGCGGCCTCCACGGGAAGCGTGCTGGGGCGAACGACGGGGTTCGAACCCGCGACATCCAAGACCACAACCTGGCGCTCTACCAGCTGAGCTACGTCCGCCACACAGCGGCGCCGGGTTTAAAAGAGCGGCCCTGTCCCGTCAATCGCCGGCTGTTCCCGTGAACATTGTTCACGCGAGGTGGGCGCGCAGGCGGTCGAGCGCCTCCTCTAGCACCGCCTCGCGCTTGCAGAAGGCGAAGCGCACGTAGTGGTCCGGGGCGTTCGGCGCGCCGTAGAACGCGGATACCGGGATCGCCGCCACCCTCGCCTGCTCGACGATGCGTCGGCAGAACGCCGCGTCGCCGCCCGGCCCGAACGGACGGATGTCCGCGACCAGGAAGTAGCTGCCGTGCGAGGGCAGCACGTCGAAGCCGAGCCTGGACAGGCCGGCGGCGAGCAGGTCGCGCTTGGCCGCGAGGTCGCGGCCGAGCGCGTCGAAGTAGTCCGCATCCTTGTCCAGCCCGAAGGCGACCGCGCGCTGCAGGTTGGGCGCCGTTGCGAAGGTGAGGGTCTGGTGCGCCTTGGCGATCACCGCGGCGAGCGGCGCCGGGGCGGTGGCGTAGCCCACCTTCCAGCCGGTGAGCGAGAAGCTCTTGCCGGCGCTGCCGATGCGCACGCAGCGCTCGCGCATGCCGGGCAGCGTCATCAGCGGCACGTGCGCGGTGCCGTCGAAGGTCAGGTGCTCGTACACCTCGTCGCAGATCGCATAGGCGTCGTGGCGCTGCAGCAGTGCGGCCAGCATCCCGAGCTCGCCCCGGTCGAACACCTTGCCGGACGGGTTCATCGGCGTGTTCAGCAGCACCGCCTTGGTGCGCGGCCCGAACGCCGCTTCCAGCTCCGCGCGCGGCAGCCGCCAGTCCGGCGGCGACAGCCTGACCAGGCGCGGCACCCCGCCCAGCAGCCGCACCGCAGGCAGGTAGGTGTCGTACAGCGGCTCGAACAGCACCACCTCGTCGCCCGGCTCGACCAGCGCCGCGAGCGAGGCCGCCAGCGCTTCCGTGGCGCCCGAGGTCACCACCACCTCGGTCAGCGGATCCACCTCGATCCCGTGGAAGCGCCGGTTCGACCGCGCCACCGCCTCGCGCAGCTCCGGCAGGCCGGTCAGCGGCGCGTACTGGTTGCGGTTGTCGAGCAGCGCGTCTGCGGCCACGCGCACCATGTCGGCCGGACCCTCGGTGTCGGGATACCCCTGGCCCAGGTTGATCGCGTCGTGGCGCAGCGCCAGCGCCGACATCACGGTGAAGATGGTGGTGGGCGCGTCGGCGAGCAGCCGGTTCGGTGTCTTCATCGTCGGAGATGCCGCCTTGTCCTTTGTCCGGCGCCGTGATTGCCGCCGCCCCCGGCCCGTGGCAACGTGCCGCGCGCCGCAAGATGCCGATCACCTGGCCCGCCTGTCTGGAACCTTCGCGATGAAGAAGATCGAGGCCATCATCAAGCCGTTCAAGCTCGACGAGGTGAAGGAAGCGCTGCACGAGATCGGGCTGCAGGGACTGACCGTCACCGAGGCCAAGGGCTTCGGCCGGCAGAAGGGCCACACCGAGCTGTATCGCGGCGCCGAGTACGTGGTCGACTTCCTGCCCAAGATGAAGATCGAGGTGGTGTGCGACGACGCCATCGCCGAGCGCGCGGTGGAGGCGATCGTGGACGCGGCCCGCACCGGCCGGATCGGCGACGGCAAGATCTTCGTCTACAGCCTGGAGGAGGTGGTCCGCATCCGCACCGGCGAGCGCGGCGAGGACGCGATCTGACGGCCGCGCGCCGGTCCCGCGGTTGCCGGCGATGTCGCAGCCGTTGATTATCCTCCCGTGGCACGATTACTGCTCCGCCGGGCGGCGGCACTCGACGTCACGCCCGATCCGACACCCCGAGCCGGCCGCGCAGCGCGGCGGTCCAGACAGCAGGTAAGAACCGGATGGCCAAGAAAGCGTCACCTCCCCCGCCCGCCGCTCCCGCACCTGCCGCTCCGGCACCCGTTCCCGGCGGCGGGCCGACCGAGGCCAGCGTCGCCAAGGTGATGGAG
>CAXTMS010000209.1:0-6102 GCA_964245345.1 uncultured Acetobacteraceae bacterium
GCTGGGGACGCCTAGCGTCCACGAGACGGACATCGAGCGTCCACCGGAGGGACGTCCGACGACCATCATCTGGACGTCTGGCGACCACGCCGCGGACGTCCAGCATCTAGAAGAAGGACGCCAAAACAGGGTCTCCATACACCATTGCACCTGTGGTGCATGATGATGGATGTCTTACCGCAACTCGGCGGGCACCAGACGGTGCTAAACCGGACTGGCTAGGCGACAGGTCGCACGGCTTATGCATCCTGTTCTCATGCTGCTCCGCTCCGTTGCCCTACGTGCTTCCTGGCTGGCTCTCATCGCTGGTTTGTCGGATGGGCTGGGCTGGCTACAGACCGGCCTCTTCGCAGCCCAGATGACCGGCAACACCGCCCTGCTTGGCGTCGCCCTGGCGGAGCGCCACTGGCATAGCGCCGGAGAGAAGGCGACGGCGATCCTCTGCTTCTTCCTAGGCACGCTGGTTTCTCGCCTGCTGCTGCGTCCGAAGCTGGGGCCGCGTCGAGGCAAGGTGCTGGCGGTCCTGGCTGCCACTGCGGCGGTGGTGGTCGCTGCCTTTCTGCCCAGGCCGATGAACGTGCTCGTCCTCGGCGCGGCCCTGGGCGCACAGAACGCTGCCTTCAGCACCTTTGGTGGCCAGAACATCAATACCAGCTTTATCTCCGGTGACCTGCAGAAGCTGGCGCAGGCGATCACCAAGCATCTAACCGGGCAGCATGTGGTGGATGGGGATCGGGTCGTGCTGGTTGCCGTGCCGTCACTCTGGCTCGCCTACGTCGCCGGCGCTGCACTCGGCGTCATCTGCCAGCACAGCCTGACGCTGCCCCTGCTTGTCCCTGCGGTGATGCTTCCCTTTGTCCTGCTGCTGCCGGAGGATGACAACAGAGCGCAGCGACCCGGGACCGGCAGGGGCTCGAGCATGTCCGCATCCTGAAGGCGGTCCTGGATCAAGCCGTGCAGACGCTGGAGGCGCGCAAGCGTGTGGAGGCTGCATCTTGATCAATGATCGCCGCGTTCGACCCGGAACACACCTTCACGCGCGGTAGCGCAGCGCATCGACGAGCAGGCTGAAGGCCGGCGTCGGCTGACGTCGGCTCAGATAGTAGAGGTGGTAGCCCGGGTAGGGCGGGCACCAGTCGGTGAGCACCCGGACGAGCCGTCCCTCATCAAGGTGGCCCTGCACGCTGTCCTCCGGCAGGTAGGCCAATCCGAACCCCGCCAGTGCCGCATCGAGCATGGGGGCGCTCTCGTTGAAGGTGAGCTGCCCTTCGACCCGAACCTGCACCTGGCGACCCGCTTTCTCGAATTCCCAAGCGTAGAGGCCTCCGCGGGTCGGCAGGCGGAGGTTGATGCAGGCGTGGCCGGTCAGGTCCTGCGGCGTCTTCGGGCGTCCCCGTCCGGCGACGTAGGCCGGTGTGCCGACGACGGCCGAGCGCATGTCGGGCCCGATGCGGACGGCCACCATGTCCTTGGCCACCATCTCGCCGGTGCGGATGCCGGCGTCGAAGCGCTCGGCGACGATGTCCGTCAGGCCGGCGCTGACGGCCACCTCCACCTTGACCTCCGGGTACTTGGGCAGCAGCCGCTCCAGGGCCGGCCAAAGCACGGTGCGCAGCGCGTGGTCGTGCGCCGTGATGCGGATCGTGCCCGCGGGCCGGTCGCGCAGGTCGCGCAGGTCGCTGAGGGCCGCCAGTTCAGCGTCGATCTCGTCGAGGCGCGGCCCGGCGGCGCGGAGCAGGCGTTCGCCCGCCTCCGTGGCGGCCACGCTTCGCGTGGTGCGGGTCAGCAGCCGCAGCCCGAGGCGCGCTTCCAGGCCACGCAACGTCTGGCTCAGCGCCGATTGCGACACGCCGAGCTGGGCGGCGGCACGGGTGAAGCTGCGCTCGCGTGCCACGGCCAGGAAGGCCACGAGGTCGTTGAGGTCCGTGCGGGGCATTCAGAAGCCTAGCTTCTAGGCCCATGCAGGTTCCAGTGCCTAATCGGCGATAGAGGCCGTCTCCACATCGTCCTCCAGGCGAGAACGAAGGAGGCGGAGATGGAGATCAAGCGAGCCGGCAGTCAGCCGTCCGGCAGGGGACCGGCGGACTGGTTCACCGGGACGGTGCGGATCGACCCGTTGTTCAGCGCGCCCGACCCGGCACGGGCGGGTGGGGCGCTGGTGACCTTCGAGCCGGACGCCCGGACCGCGTGGCACACCCATCCGTTCGGCCAGACCCTGATCGTGACTGCCGGCTGCGGCTGGGTGCAGCGGGAGGGCGGGCCCGTCGAGGAGATCCGCCCCGGCGACGTCATCTGGTTCCCGCCGGGCGAGAAGCACTGGCACGGGGCCACCGCCACCACAGCCATGAGCCACATCGCCATCCAGGAGCGGCTGAACGGCTCACCCGTGGACTGGATGGAGCAGGTCAGCGATGCCCAGTACCGGGGCTGACCGTTCGGCCGGGGTCGCAGGGATGCGCACGCGCAGCCTCGGCAGAAGCGGACCTGAAGTCTCGGCCCTCGGCCTGGGGTGCATGGGGATGAACCATCACCGCGGTCCCGCTCCGGAGCGGCGCGAGATGCTCGCCCTGATCCGGCAGGCGGTCGAGCGCGGCGTGACCTTCTTCGACACGGCCGAGGTCTACGGGCCGTTCACCAACGAGGAGCTGGTGGGCGAGGCGCTGGAGCCGGTCCGCGACGGCGTGGTCATCGCCACGAAGTTCGGTTTCGACCTCGGCCCGGGCGGTGCCGGCGGTCTCAACAGCCGTCCCGACCGCATCCGCACGGTCGTCGAGGCGTCGCTCCGGCGACTGCGGGTCGAGGCGATCGACCTGCTCTACCAGCACCGCGTGGATCCGGACGTGCCCATCGAGGAGGTCGCCGGCACGGTCAAGGAGCTGATTGCCGAGGGCAAGGTGAAGCATTTCGGCCTGTCCGAAGCGGGTGCCGAGACCATCCGGCGCGCGCACGCCGTCCAGCCCGTGACTGCGATCCAAAGCGAGTACTCGCTCTGGTGGCGCGAGCCTGAGGACGCGGTGCTGCCGACCTGCGCGGAGCTGGGTATCGGGTTCGTGCCCTACAGCCCGCTGGGCCGGGGTTTTCTCACCGGGGCGATGGACGAAACCACTGCGTTCGGCGGCAACGACAACCGCGCCGATCTGCCGCGCTTCACGCCGGACGCCCGCAGGGCTAACCGTCCCGTGGTCGCCCTGCTGGAAGAGATCGGCCGGCAGAAGCGCGCCACGCCGGCGCAGGTCGCGCTCGCCTGGCTGCTGGCACGCGAGCCCTGGGTCGTCCCCATCCCGGGCACCACGAAGCCCCATCGCCTGGACGAGAACATCGCAGCCGCCGCCCTCGACCTCACGCCTGAGGACGTGCGGGGCATCGATGCCGCTGCCGCGAAGATCGCGGTCCAGGGCGACCGCTACCCCCAGGCCGAGGCCGAACGAACCAAGCGCTAGCGGGCTACGAACGCCGGCCGGACAGGAGACCATCATATGAATCCCACCTATGACTTCGAAGGCCAGGTCGCTCTGGTGACCGGCGCGGGCTCCGGCATCGGCCTGGCCACCGCCCGGGCGTTCGCCCGGTCGGGCGCCGCCGTGGTGTTGGCCGGCCGCAACGAGCCATCGTTGAACGCGGCTGCCGAGGCGCTCACTGCGGACGGGCACCGGGCCATTGCTGTCGCCTGCGACGTCGCCGACGAGAGGCAAGCCGCCGATCTCGTCGCGCGCACGGTCGCCGTGTTCGGCCGTCTCGACATGGCCTACAACAACGCCGGTGTCCTGGGCCCGATGTGCCCGATGATGGACGAGACGGCGGAAGGCTTCGACGAGGTCAACGCGGTCAACCTGCGGGGCGTCTGGACCTGCATGAAGCACGAGCTGTTGCAGATGACGAAGCAGGGGAGCGGGGCGATCGTGAATTGCTCCTCGCTGGGCGGGCTCGTCGGTCTGCCCGGACGCGCCGCCTACCACGCCACCAAGCATGGCGTGATCGGTCTGACCAAGAGCGCGGCCCTGGATTGCGCGAGCAAGAACATCCGGGTCAATGCCGTGTGCCCCGGCTGCATTGACACACCAATGGGGGACGTCATCGAGCCCGAGGCGATGAAGGCGTTCCTGAAGGAACAGCCGATCGGCCGCATGGGCCGGCCCGAGGAGGTCGCCGATGCCGTGCTCTGGCTGTGCAGCCCCGGGGCAAGCATGGTGCTGGGTGTCGCCTTGCCCGTTGATGGCGGGTTCACCGCTCACTGAGTTACAGAACAGGTACCCGGCGAAGCTCCAGCTGCCGCGATCTGATGGCGCGAAACGGCGGGCGCGGCAGAGGAATGCCAGTAGCCTGGCCGAGAGTAACGCAGCAGCAGAGTTCGCTTTCCGCCACCTGCAAACATCACATCGATTCTGCCTACGGCATCAGCTCCTCGAGCAGCATGGAAAGTTGCGCTAGGCTGTAATATCGACTGCGAGACCGACTGACCCGCCTTCGGCGCCCCATATCGCTCCCATGGATCGAAGCTTCTCCCTGACCCGCGCTGACGGCCTTGCCCGTTTGTCCGACTTCGCCACCAGCATGGGCAGCACCTACGCTGGCGGCCGCAACACAGATCGCGGACCAGACGAAGAGGCGACCACATCGGCGCTGTCGCCGTACCTGCGCCGTCGGCTGCTGTTGGAGCGCGAGGTGGCGGCGGCCGCGCTGGATGCACACGGACCTGCCGCCGAGCGCTTCGTCCACGAGGTGTTCTGGCGCAGCTACTTCAAAGGCCACCTGGAAACGCGGCCAGCGCTGTGGACGAACTACGAGCACCTAGTCTCGGAGGGCCGGGCGCACATGGCAGCCAGCTCCGGGCTGCGCCGTGCGGTGGAGGATGCGACGATGGGCCGCACCGGCATCGACGGCTTCGACGACTGGGCCCGCGAGCTCGAGGAAACCGGCTGGCTGCACAACCATGCCCGCATGTGGTTCGCCTCGATCTGGATCTTCACCCTGCGGCTGCCCTGGGCGCTGGGTGCCGATCTGTTCCTGCGCCGGCTGGTCGACGGCGATCCGGCCAGCAACACGCTGTCGTGGCGCTGGGTGGCTGGCCTGCACACGCGCGGCAAGCCATACGCAGCACGGGCCGAGAACATCAGGCGCTACACCGACGGCCGCTTCGATCCGGTCGGGCTGGTGGAGAACCCGACGGCGCTGCAGGAAGAGACGGTCGTGGCGCTGGAGCCGCTGCCGCCGCCGGACACGGCACCGCAGGCCGACGTGGCGCTGCTGCTGCATGTGGACGACCTGAACCCGGAAACGCTGCCACTCGGCGAGGCGCGGGTGCGCCGGGTCGGCGGGCTGCTCGTCCATCCAGAGGAAGCGTCGGCACGGGTGGTGGCCGCCAATCAGCAGGCCATGGCGGACGCGCTAGCGCGGGCAGAAGCGCATTTCGGATGTCCCGCCGGGCTGGTGACGGAGGGCTGGGAGGAGGATCTTCCAGTGCTGGCGGCCTGGGCGCCGGTCGGCCCATCCGCTTCGGCACTGCCGCCCTGTCTGCGTTTGCGTCGCAGCTGGGACAGCCTGAGCTGGCCGCACGCCAGCCGCGGCTTCTTCCAGATGAAGTCGGCGATCCCGGCGATCCTCGCGGCGGAAGGCCTATCCGGCTGACCATGAGGTAGATCTGGATTCAACCTGGCCGAGGTCTGGCCCGAGCCAGCTGACGTCCTCCGTCATCGCCTGCCGGATCTGCGCCCGCGCCGTTCGCGACCACGCCGAGTTCCGCCGGAGCCGCAATGGAACCACCGGCCGTGGTTTCGGCTCCAGCGCCAGGGACCGCTTGCCGTTTTCGGTCGGGGCAACGCTGCAAGCCGGCCAATCTGGTTCCGGCATCGCTACGGCCCATTCGTAGGGCAGCGGCAGCCAGTCTTCGTCAGCGGCCTTTGATCAGATGAGGCAGAGGATCGTGCGGATCATGCGCGCCGGATGGATGGGCTGGTTAAAGCTCCGTCACCGCCCGCATGGGGATTGCGGGCGGCTACCTCCGGGCAGCCACGCTGTGGTCATAGAGCAGGCATGGCTCGCCTCGGAACAGGACCTCGGCGAAGCGATGAAAGCCAAGCCGAGAAGCCACGTTGGGACAGGCTA
>CAXTMS010000210.1:0-5933 GCA_964245345.1 uncultured Acetobacteraceae bacterium
CCTTCCAGGCGCCGGTCGAGCTGCCCGGCGTGAACAACGCCAACTTCCTGCGCACGGCGGTCAACGCGGTGCGCCGCGCGCGGGGTGAGGCCGAGCTGGACTCGATGCAGTTCCTCAAGGCGGCGCGGGCGCAGGCGAAGGCGCTGTCGATGCCGGAGGACCTGCTCAAGCGCAACGTCAACGTCGGCTTTTCCGGCGGCGAGAAGAAGCGCAACGAGGTGCTGCAGATGGCGCTGCTCCGGCCCAGCCTCGCCATCCTGGACGAGACCGACAGCGGGCTCGACATCGACGCCCTGCGCATCGTCGCGGAAGGCGTCAACGCCCTGCGCGGCCCGGACTTCTCCGCCCTGGTCATCACCCACCACCAGCGCCTGCTGGACTACCTGGTGCCGGACCGCGTGCACGTGATGGCGCGCGGGCGCATCCTGCGCTCCGGCGGCCCGGAACTGGCGCACCAGCTGGAGGCACAGGGCTATGCCGGCTTTCTGGCGGAGGCGGCGTGAACGTCGTTCTGGCAGACGCGCGTTCCGGCGTCACGCCAGGCAGTGCCGCTGGCTTCCTGCGCCGCTACGAGACGGTCCGCGACCGCCTGCCGGGCGACCCGCGGCCGCGCGCACGCGCCGCCGCCTCGCTGGAGCGGCACGGGCTGCCGCAGCGTAGCGCCGAGGCGTGGAAGTACACCGACCTGCGCAGGCTGTGGGAGGGCCGGTTCGGCGAGCCTGATGCATCGTTCGACCCATCTGCGCTGCTTGGCCGCGTGCTGGAGCGCGCGGGGCTGGGGGCGGAAGGCGAGCAGGCCCTGCCGCGGCTGGTGTTCGTCGACGGGCTGCTGTCGGCGGGGCTGAGCCGTCTGCCGCATGGTTATGCGTGCTCCAGCTTCGACGGCATCGCCATCGACGCGCCGGTCGCGCACCCGATGATGGCGCTGAACGCCATGCTGGCGCGCGACGGCGCCGTTATCCGTGTTCCGGCCGGGCTCGATGCCGGTCGCCTGCTTCTGGTGACGCTGACTGTCGGATCCGTGGGCGCGCACCTGCACCACCGGGTCGTGTTGGAGGCGGGCGCCAGGTTGTCGCTGCTGGAGGTGGCGTCAGGCGAAGGCGACTATCTCAACGAGGGCGGGTTCGCGTTTGAGGTCGGAGGCGGCGCGCACGTGTCGCACGTGCGACTGCAACAGGACGCGCCGGGCGCGCTGTCGTTCTCCACGGTGCGGGTGCACCTGTCCGAGCGCTCGGCCTATGACGGCTTCAACCTGGCGCTGGGTGCGGCAGTGGCGCGTCACGAGGTGCACGCCACCCTGGCGGGACCCGGTGCCACCGTGCACGTGAACGGGGCGCAGTTGCTGGCGGACTCGCAGGTCGCCGACCTCACCAGCGTGATCGCGCACGACGCACCGGCCTGCAACTCGCGGCAAACCGTCAAGAACGTGCTGACCGGCCGCGCGCGCGGCGTGTTCCAGGGCAAGATCGTGGTCGCGCGGGTGGCGCAGAAGACCGACGGCTACCAGATGAACCAGGCGCTGCTGTTGTCGGAGCAGGCCGAGATCGACACCAAGCCCGAGCTTGAGATCTATGCCGACGACGTGAAGTGCAGCCATGGCGCCACCGCCGGTGCGCTCGACGAGGAGCAGCTGTTCTACATGTGCTCCCGCGGCGTGCCGCCGGTCGAGGCCCGCGCGATCCTGGTGCGCGCGTTCCTCGACGACGCGCTGGCCCTGGTCGAGGACGACAAGGCGCGCGCGGTGCTGGACCGCGCCGTCGCCGCCTGGTGGGAAGGCCGAACCGCATGAACGCGCTCACGTCGACGACGCCCGACCTGTCCCATCTGCGCGCCGACTTCCCGATTCTGTCCGAAACCGTGCGCGGCAAGCCGTTCGTGTTCCTGGACAGCGCCGCCTCGGCACAGAAGCCGAACGCGGTGATCGACGCGATGACGCACACCATGCGCCACCAGTATGCCAACGTGCATCGCGGCCTGCATTGGATGAGCGAGCGCACCAGCGACGTGTACGAGGGCGTGCGCGACAAGGTGGCGGCGCTGTTGAACGCGTCGTCGCGCGAGGAGATCGTGTTCACCGGCAGCTCCACCGGCGCCATCAACCTCCTCGCGCACAGCTATGGCGCGCTGCTTCGGCCGGACCAGGCGGTGCTGATCTCGGAGATGGAGCACCACGCCAACATCGTGCCGTGGCAGATGCTTCGCGACCGGCGCGGCATCGAGCTTCGCGTGGCGCCGGTGGACGATCGCGGCGAGCTCGATCTCGACGCGCTGGAACGGCTTCTGGCGGACGGTCGGGTGGGGCTGGTGTCCGTCACCCACATGTCCAACGTGCTCGGTACCGTCACGCCGGCCGCCCGCATCGCCGAGCTGGCGCATGCCGCGGGTGCGCTGCTGCTGCTGGACGGGTCGCAGGCGGCGGTGCATCGCCCGGTCGACGTGCAGGCGATCGGCGCCGACTTCTACGTGTTCACCGGACACAAGCTGTACGGGCCCACCGGCATCGGCGTGCTGTGGGCGCGGCACGCGCTGCTGGAGGCGATGCCGCCGTTCATGGGCGGCGGCGACATGATCGGCTCGGTGAGCTTCGAGCGCTCGACCTGGGCCGAGGTGCCGCACAAGTTCGAGGCCGGCACGCCGCCGATCGTCGAGGTGATCGGGCTCGGTGCCGCGATCGACTACGTGCAGGCGATCGGCATGGCGACGATCCAGGCGCACGAGGCAGGGTTGACCGAGCACGCGCTGGTCCGGCTCGGCGCGGTGGAGGGCCTGCGCGTGGTGGGCGCGGCGCGCAGCCGCGGCGGCGTGATCTCCTTCACGGTGGACGGCGCGCATGCGCACGACATCGCCACCCTGCTGGACCAGAACGGCATCGCGGTGCGCGCCGGCACCCATTGCGCCGAGCCGCTGATGCGCCGGTTCGGCATCACCAGCACCGTGCGCGCCAGCTTCGGCCTTTACACCACGACGCACGAGATCGACGTGCTGGCCGACACGCTCCAGCGCATCAGGGGCTTTCTTGTCTGAGGCCGGCCTGCAGGCGGAGGCCTCGATCTACCAGCAGCTGGTGGTCGAGCGCGCACGCCGGCCGCTGCATGCCGGCACGGTCGAGCCTGCCGACGGCGCGGCGGACGGCACCAATCCCCTGTGCGGCGACACCGTGCACGTCACCCTCCGGCGCGATCCGGACGGCCGGGCGGTCGCGGTGCGGCACCGCACGCGCGGCTGCGCCATCTGCGCCGCCGCCGCCGACCTGATGGCGGATGCGGTGCAGGGCGTGACCCATGACGAGGCGGAAGCCGCGTTCGGCCGGTTCCAGCGCCTGCTGCAGGAGGGCGAGGCCGCGCTCGATGCCGACACGCGCGGGCAGCTCGGGCAGCTGAACGCGTTCGGCGAGCTGCATGGATACCGGTCGCGCCGGAAATGCGCGATCCTGCCGTGGTCGGCCCTGCTGGCCGCGTTCAACTCCGGCGGAGGCGCATGATGGAACCCGACCAGTCCCGACAGGACGCCGAGTCGCCGGCACCGCGGTTGCCCAACTTCACCCTCGCCACCCCTGCCGCCGAGGCGGCGGTCCCGGCCTCGGTGTCGAGCTGGACGCCGGACGGCGAGGCGCTAGCCCCGGTGAGCGAGGACGACGTGATCAGCGCGATCGCGGGCGTCTACGATCCTGAGATCCCGGTGAACATCTACGAGCTGGGCCTGATCTACGCGATCGACCTGCACGAGGATGGCGGGGTGAAGGTCGAGATGACGCTGACCGCACCCGGCTGCCCCAGCGCGCAGGAGCTGCCGGTGCAGGTGCGCGACGCGGTGCTGGCGGTGCCTGGCGTGACGGCCTGCGAGGTCGAGACGGTGTGGGAGCCAGCCTGGGACGCCAGCCGGATGAGCGAGGACGCCCGTCTCTCGCTGAACATGTTCTGACACGGGGAGCCATCATGAGCACGACCCGAAGCGAGACCGCGGCCGCTCCCTCCAGGCGCCGTGCCTTGCCGCCGCTGATGTCGCTGTCGGAGCGGGCGGCGGACCGGCTGCGCACCCTCTACGACACCGCCCATGCCGGGCAGACGCTTCGGATCAGCGTCGGCACCAAGGGCTGCTCCGGCTTGTCCTACGACATGAACTGGGTCGAGGCGGCGGGCCCGACCGACGAGGTGGTGACCGATCGCGGCCTGACCGTTCTGGTGGACCGCAAGGCGTCGCTGTTCCTGATCGGCACCACGATGGACTACGAGGTGAAGGACCTGTCCGCCGGCTTCGTGTTCATCAACCCGAACGAGAAGGGCCGCTGCGGCTGCGGCGAAAGCTTCCACGTGTGAACGGCCTGCGCGTTCAGCGCGGCGGCCTGGGCATCGGGCCGCGTCGAACCACCGCCGGCCTGTCGAATACGCATACGCTTTCCACCCGCGCCGACCACAGGAACTGGTCGATCACCCGATAACGGGCCAACCGGTAGCCGGCGTTGGCCATGAGCCTCGCATCCTGCGCCAACGCGGCCGGGTTGCAGCTCACGTAGACGATGCGCGGCACCGCCGAGGCCGCGATCTCGCGCATCTGCGCCCCGGCGCCGGCATGGGGCGGGTCGAGCACGACGGCGTTCGCTCCCGCCAGCTCCCGCGCCAGCAGCGGCTGCCGGTTCAGGTCGCGATGGTGCGCCTCGATGCGGCGCCCGGCGCCGGCGGAGCGCAGCGCCGCCACCGCGCCGGCATGCCCCTCGTACGCCGACACGTGCGCCCGCGTTGCCATCGCGAGGCCGATGGTGCCGCAGCCGGCATACAGCTCGACCACCCGGGCGCCCCGCGGCATCCGTTCGGGCAAGGCGTCCATCACCGCCTCGACGATGGCCGCCTCGCCTTCGCGCGTCGCCTGCAGGAACGCGCCCGGCGGCGGCGACACCGCGATCCCGGCGAGACGATGCAGGACCGGCGACAAGCCGCACACGATCTCCGGCACCGCGTCCGCGCCGTTGCGTACGCCTTCCGCCTGCCAGGCGATCCGCGGCACGCCGTGCAGGGCGGCGAAGTCGGCCAGCAGGGCACGGTCGCGTGGCAGCAACGCGCCGTCCGTGGCGAGCAGCAGGTCGGGACCGCTGTCGAGCAGGTTCACCCCGAGCGAGCCCAGCCGGCGCAGGCCCTGCAGGCTGGTCAGGGTCGGCCGGATCGCGCCGAGCAGCGCGAACAAGGCGGGATGGAGCACATGGCAGGTGTCGAGCCCGATCACCGCCTCCGCGCCGCGCTCGTGCAGCCCGACGGTGACCCCGTTCGATCCGCGACGCAGCGCCAGGTCCATGCGCCGGCGGGTGCGAGGCGGGCTCTGCACCGCGGCGATCGGTGCTTCCGCCGCGAAGCCGGCATCCTGCAGGGCGGCCCGCACCAGCCCGGCCTTCCAGGCGAGGCCGGCCGCGCGGTCGAGGTGCTGCAGCACGCAGCCGCCGCAGCGGCCGAACAACGGGCAGGGCGGTGCCACCCGACACGGGCTCGCCGACAGGATCTCCTCGGCCACCGCGCGGTTGCGCCCGGTTGCGCGCGCCAGCACGGTTTCGCCGCCGAGCGCGTAGCGAACCCGGAACGGGGCGCCATGACCACGTGCCGCACCGTCGCCTTCCTGTCCCAGCGAGTCGATCGTGAGCTCCAGCCTGTCCGGCCCGGCCGAGGCCGGTGCCGGATCAGTCGGCATCGAGATCGATGTCGGGATCGTCCTGTCCGGTGAAGGCCGGCTCCGGGCGGCGGGCCCGGGTCGGCAGAAGCATGAAGGCCGGGATCTCGCCGCCGAACCCGGTCACCGCCGGCCCCAGGTCGTCGGGACGATGCCGCTGTTCGCGACGCGGCTCTGCCGTCCGCTCCGGCATCCGTTCCGGCATCCTGTCCGGTCCGCGCTCGGAAGCGCGATCCGGCCGACGCTCGGTTCGCTCGCCACGCGGCTGCGGCGGCGCTTCC
>CAXTMS010000211.1:0-5932 GCA_964245345.1 uncultured Acetobacteraceae bacterium
GGATCGGAGCCTTGACGTTCGTATTGACGGTTGGTATTTACGTGGCTGTTGTCGACGGACAGGACGGGCGGGTTGACGGGCTCATCGTCGGATCCGCGGGCCGGCCTTCATGTGATGACGAAACGTCGTATCCAGCCAGGGCTTCGCGATGGAGGGGTACTACGAGTGGGACGACGACAAGCGTCGGTCCAACATCGGAAAGCATGGCCTGGACTTCATCGATGTCCCGATGATCATCGAGGGTGATCATGTCCTGGGACGGGGAACGACCGTGAACGGCGAGTCGAGGGAAATCGCGACGGGACGGATCGACGGCCGCTACGCAACCGTGGTGTTCACGCGCAGGAACTCGGCGATCCGCGTCATCTCGCTACGGAGCGCACGACATGGGGAACGAGAAAAACATCAGCAGGCATTCGGCTGCTGAGTTGCGGAAGCGGCACGATCGGGGAGAAAGCAGGACCGACCTGGTTCGGGTCGATGCCTTGACCGCCGGGGAGATCGAGCGGGCGGGCCTGCAGCAGCTCGAAGAAGATGGGGTCGACGGCGACTGGACGAAGTCGGTCGAGGTTGTCGCGGCGGCGAACAAGAAGACGGTGACGATGCGCCTGGACCCGGACCTGATCGACTGGTTTCGGCAGACGGGACCTGGATATCAGACCCGCATCAACGCGGTCCTGCGTGCCTACATGCGGCATACACAGAAGGGGAAGAACGGCTCCGATGCGTCCTTGTAGGAGACGCAGCAATCGGATCCGCTAACCCAGCACAGGGTGTCGTCAACGATGGCGGTTCCGACATGGATCCTAGAGGTTCAGGCATTCGGGGGTCCTGCGGTTGCCCTTGCGGCGGCTGTAGGCACCGGGATGATTGCATGGCAGGGCTGACGAGCAGGAGCGATTGTACGCATCTCGCCTTAACGGTTTGCCCATCGGCTGTCCTACGTCTGCAATGTCAGGATTTGATAACCGTTGGCTTGGCCTCAAAGGCATGTGACCCGGGCGCGGCCGGGCGACCGGCCCAGTAACCGGCCAGCAGCGAGCCGGACAGGTTATGCCAGATGGAGAACAAGGCGCCGGGCAGGGCTGCAAGCGGGGAGATGTATGAGCGGGCCAGGGTGGCGGCGAGACCGGAGTTCTGCATGCCGACCTCGAAGGCCAGGGTGCGGCATGTTGCCTGGTCGAAGCCGAGCAGGCGGCCGCCCCAGTAGCCGCCCAGCAGGCCGACGGCGTTGTGGAGCGCGACGGCGAGCAGCACCAGCGGGCCGACGGAGAGCAGGCTGGAGCGGCTGCCGGCGACCACGGTGGCGATGATCAGCAGGATGGCGGCGATCGAGACCAGGGGAAGCGCTGGCTCGACGCGGCGCACCAGGCGGTAGGCCAGGTGGTTGAGCAGGAGGCCGAGCAGCACCGGAAGGGCGACCACCTCGGCAATGCCGAGCATCATGCTCCAACCGTGCACGGCGACGGCGGCGGACACGTAGAGGCGGGTCAGCAGCGGGGTGGCGAGGACGCCGGCGAGCGTGGACAGGGCACCGATGCTGACCGACAAGGCAACGTTGCCGCCGGACAGGAACACCATCACGGTGGAGGCGGTGCCGCTGGGAACGCTGCCGACCAGGACGGTGCCGGCGGCGAGCGCGGGCGGCAGGCCGAGGGCGTGGGCGATGACCCAGGCGGCGAGCGGCATGATGAGGTAGTGCAGGCCGAGGCCGGCCAGGACCGGGGCGGGGCGCAGGGCGATGCGGCGGAAGTCGGCCAGGCGCAGGGTGAGGCCCATGGTGAACATGACCAGGGCGAGCAGCGGCGTGATCCAGGAGCCGAGCGGGTGGAAGGTGGCCGGGGACAGGACGGCAAGGGCCGAGATCAGCACGGCCCAGAGCGGGAACAGGCGGGTGAGCAGGGGCAAGAGCGTTGGCAGTTCGTGCTGTCAGGATGTGCAAGCAGGCGACGGGATGCGGCCGGAGCCGGACAGGCTCGCCCAGGCGGAAACGCATGTCGAGCTCCGAAGGCTCGGCACCGGGGGCGGGAGCGCTTCCGGTGCTGCGGCCATGACGCATTTCGGGGCCGTGGTCGCCGTCCTGCTGGCTTGCGGCTGGTCGGCCCGTGCGCAGGAAGGCACGGCGACGGCGGACGCGTTCGTGCGTGGCGTGTACAGGGACTACGGCAAGCCCGACAGGGCGGACGTTCTGGGAGAACCTGCTCCGGGCATCTTCGCGCCGCGGCTGCTCGGGCTGATCCGGGCCGATGAAAAGGCTGCCGCCGGAGAGGTCGGGAAGCTGGACGAGGATCCGCTCTGCGGTTGCCAGGATGACGACGGCTTCCGCCTGTCCTCGGTCAGGGTGGTGCGGCGAGCGGCCGGGCGGGCGGTGGCGACGGTGCGCTTCGTGATCAGCGTGGTGCGGGTGGTGGTGGTGCTGGACCTGGTGAGGACCGGCGATGGGTGGCGCATCGCCGACGTGCACAGTCGGGACATGCCGAGCCTGGCGGCGTTCCTGGGCGGCACCAGGGCTCTGCCCTGAGAAGCGGGCCGGCGGCCTTCTTGTTGCGTCGGCCCGGAGGCTGTAGCGGTGGCTGCGATCGCTGGAGCGACGGGAGGAGGCATGCAGGATCGCATCTCGCGGCTTCTGGACGGCCTGGATCTCGCATCGGGCCTCGGCCTGGAGATCGGGGCGTTGGCGACGCCGATCCTGCGCAGGCCGGGGCACAGGGTGCTCTACCTGGATCACGTTCCGACCGAACAGCTGCGGATGACGTATACGTCCGATCCGGCCGTGGACGTTCAAGCGATCGTTCCGGTCGACGTGGTGTGGGCGGGAGCGTCGCTGCGGGCCGCGCTGGGGGCGGAGATCCGGTTCGACCATGTGGTGGCCTCGCACGTGGTGGAGCACGTGCCGGATGTCCTGACGTGGCTGGCGGAAATCGGGACCGTGCTCGGGCCGGACGGGGCGTTGCGGCTCATCGTGCCGGACCGGCGGTTCACGATGGACATTTCGCGTCGCGAAACGGTGCTGGCGGACGTGCTGGCCGCGCAGCTGGAGAAGCGGACGCGGCCGAGCCCGCGGGACGTCATCGACTTCTATGGCAACTATCGCGTCGTCGATCGGGACGTGGCCTGGACAGGCGTGGAGCCGCCGGAGGACGGGGGCGCGGTCTCCGAGGTCGGGAGCGCGATGACGCAGGCGCGGTCGGCCCTGGCGGGTGCGTATTGCGACGCGCATTGCTGGGTGTTCACGCCGGGCAGCTTCGTGCGCCTGATGGCCAAGCTGGCGGCGATCGGGGCGTGCGGGTTCCTGTGCGCGCGCATCGTCGACACGGTGCCGGGGGAGATCGACTTCTTCGTCCACCTGCAGCGGTCGGACGACGCGGAGCGGATACGGGACAGCTGGGAGAGGGCGCGGCAGGACGTGGCGCGGTCGCGATCGGCCGGACCGCGGCTGCAGCAGGACGATCCGGGCGCGTTGCGGGCGGCCATGAAACGGGTTGAAGCCGAGCTCGAGCGGGAGCGTGGGCGGGTCCGGGAGCTCGAACTCGAGCTGGAAGCGTCGCGGCTGACGATCGGGCATCTAGGCTCCATCCGCGGAGCGTTGGGTGGCCTTCGACGAGGGCTTGCGCGCCGCCTGCGTCATTCACGATGAACCCGACGGGTCGAACGGTTGTTCGAACCGTCAGCGGCACCGCACGTCGTTGAAGCGCCTGTGCGACAGATCCCAACGCAGGCACTTCATGGTCACGGGCAGGCCGGAGGACGTGTCCACCTGCAGGCCGTTCACCTGGGGTGCAACGGCGACCCAGGCCCCGTCCTCCTGCGCAAGGAGGGTCGGGCCCTGTCCTTTCCTCAAGCCGATCACGACCGCGGTCTGAGCCTCGGCGCCTTGACTGTATGTGGCCAGGAAGATGCGGGCTTGCCTGGTTGACCAGGAGCCCATGTACTGGATGGTGGGGGCGTAGGCGTCGGGCCAGTCGTGCTGCCAGCGGCATCTGCCAGCCCTATCGCACAGGGCGACGTGGGCTGCCTGACCCTCGCCGAACCCGCTGTCCCACACGATCCAGCGTTCGCTCCGGGGGTCGGACGGGTTCGACACCGTCATCTGCAGGTTCCGCGACGGGATCGGAGCGACGCGGGGGGCGACGGCATCGACCTGCTGCGCCTGGCAGATGACGGGAGTTCCGGCAGCCAGGCTGGCGACAGCCAGCAAGAACTGCCAAGCGGAAAGGGGCAGGCGCGCCCTGTCGGGCTTTCCGCATCGCCCGCATCCGCCGGTCAAGGCTGCGATACGCTCCGGTTGGCGAGGATGGCGGTCTCGGCGGGGGTGAAGACGCGGCCGCGGGAAAGGAAGCGGACGCCTTCGGGGGCTTCCAGCGAGAAGCCGGAGCCGCGGCCGGGGACGAGGTCGATGATGAGCTGGGTGTGGGACCAGAGGGCGTGTTGGGCGGCGCCGATGAACACGTCCGCGCCCTCGATGCTGCCGAGATGGACGTCCTGGGCGCCGGTGCGGAACTCGCCGGCAAGGTAGCACATCGGCGAGGAGCCGTCGCAGCAGCCGCCGGACTGGTGGAACATCAGGGGGCCGTGCTGGTCCCGCAGGCGACGGATCATCGCGCGGGCCGCGTCGGTGGCGGTGACGCGGGGGACTGGATATTCGGTCATGAAAACGACCTAGACGAGGTGCGGGAATGCGCTGTGCTGAGCGAGAGCGTTCCATCGTGGCAGCGATGGAACGTGGCCGGCGTGGAGATCGAGAACCGGAGCGGAGCGGCCGTCGGGCCGTGAGCACCGGAAGCGCAGAGCTCCGCGTCGGATCGCCGGCACAGTAGCATTGGCGAATGGTCTAGAAGAAGCCGAGGGCCTTGGGGCTGTAGCTCACCAGCATGTTCTTGGTCTGCTGGTAGTGGTCGAGCATCATGCGGTGGTTCTCGCGGCCGATGCCGGACTGCTTGTAGCCGCCGAAGGCGGCGTGCGCCGGATACAGGTGGTAGCAGTTGGTCCAGACCCGGCCGGCCTTGATCGCGCGGCCGAAGCGATAGGCGCGGGTGCCGTCGCGCGACCACACGCCGGCGCCGAGGCCGTACAGGGTGTCGTTGGCCAGGGCCAGCGCGTCCGCGTCGTCGGTGAAGCGGGTGACGGACAGGACGGGGCCGAAGATCTCCTCCTGGAAGATGCGCATGCGGTTGTGGCCTTCGAGCACGGTCGGCTTGACGTAGAAGCCGTCCTTGAGCTCCTCGCCGAGGTCGGCGCGCTCGCCGCCGATCAGGGTTTTCGCCCCTTCCTGGCGGCCGATGTCGAAGTAGGACAGGATCTTCTGCAGCTGGTCGTTGGAGGCCTGGGCGCCGATCATGGTGGCGCTGTCGAGCGGGTTGCCCATGCGGATCTTCGACACGCGGTCGATCGCACGCTCCATGAAGCGGTCGTAGATGCTTTCGTGCACCAGGGCGCGCGACGGGCAGGTGCAGACCTCGCCCTGGTTCAGGGCGAACATGGCGAAGCCTTCGAGCGCCTTGTCGAGGAAGTCGTCGTCGGCCGCCATCACGTCGGCAAAGAAGATGTTGGGCGACTTGCCGCCGAGCTCCAGCGTGACGGGGATGATGTTCTCCGACGCGTACTGCATGATCAGCCGGCCGGTGGTGGTTTCGCCGGTGAAGGCGACCTTGGCGACGCGCGGGCTCTGCGCCAGCGGCTTGCCGCACTCGACGCCGTAGCCGTTGACGATGTTGAGCACGCCGGGCGGCAGCAGGTCGGCGATGATCTCGGCGAACACCATGATGGACATGGGCGTCTGCTCGGCGGGCTTCAGCACGATGCAGTTGCCGGCAGCCAGGGCCGGGGCGAGCTTCCATACCGCCATCAGCAGCGGGAAGTTCCAGGGGATGATCTGGGCGACCACGCCGAGCGGCTCGTGGAAGTGGTAGGCGACGGTGTCGTGGTCGATCTC
>CAXTMS010000212.1:0-5929 GCA_964245345.1 uncultured Acetobacteraceae bacterium
GGTCACCCTCATCCGCGAACAGCGCAAACGCTACGAAAACGCTTGAACAGATAGGCTAAGGGCGAAGATTTCGACGCGTGATCCCAGTGACCAGCAGTGGCTGACGAGCGGCTCATGTGCTGAGATCGATTGACCGAATATGGCAACGGAAGCAGTGAAGAGATGATTTACGGTCTTCAGACTACCTCGCGTGAGACAAGACGGTCGGTAACTCTTGACGGTGCGACTTGGGAGAAATCCGACTACATGCTCCCGCGGAACGGCGAGACCGTGGCGCCAGGTGCGTTCCTGATCGAACAACACGCCGGATCGGTCATCCCAGCGCATTTCCACCGCGAGAACCAGTTCCAGGTCTTTGTAGACGGCTCGGGCCGGATCGGCGGACACGACGTGTCAGCCGTCACCGTGCATTATGCAGGTGCCTGCACCGGCTACGGTCCAATCGTCGCGGGTGATCAAGGGCTTGCCTACCTGACTTTGCGCGCGGCGCATGACTCTGGGGCTATATTGCTCAAGAATACGAAGCCGCCGAAGGGGCCGCGCCGTGGCGCTACTGTCGGACCAATTCAGGTTCCCAACGACCAGACGCTCGCCGAGGCCAGCGGCGTCACGCGCCAGGAGCTGATTACAACCACGGACGAAGGGCTATCCGCTGCCCTTCTTATCCTCGGCAACGGCGAACAGTTGACGGGTGACGTCGGCATCGAACAAGGCCGTTTCCTCGTAGTTGTCGGAGGATGCCTTCTCACTCCGGGTGCAAATCTCGGACGTTTGGAGTCATTGTATTTCGATGCGGGCGAACCCTGGCCGATGGCTGTTGCTGGCTCTTCCGGAGCGGCCGTCCTCAGCCTGGCGGTGCCGCAACGGGATCCGCGTTTCCTTGAGGCTGTCGCGGATCTGCAGGTAACGGTCGGGCAGCAACAAACGCGCTGACAGGGTTGTCGTAAGGGGGGTTGAAGCAGGACGAGTAGCCGATTCGGCTGACGTCACTCTGGTCGGCCGACGACCCTCCCCTGATAGGGTTACCTCGATGCCGCGAGCCTTCCGGATACACGGATGATGCGTATCATTCCCTTCCACTGATCGACGTCTAGGTTCACGGGTAATCGCGGCGCTGAGCTGCGCCGTGTTGTCCGGCACCTCCGTTGGCCGATGGAGACGCTTTCCCTTGGAACAAACGTGCTTTTCGTTCTTCGGTCGAGCGAGATCCAACCGCAGATGCTCTGGACAATGCTCATCCTGCATATCGCCAGCTGAAAGATCTGCAGGAAAGGGAACACGTCATAGTTGGACGAACTCGGCATGGCCTCAAAGGCCATGACGGGAGTGGTGTCAGCCAATCCACCCAGATCATGACGAAGACGCTGTCCACTCATTGATGGCACGGCTGGTATCGCGATCTTTCTGCACTCGCAGGATGATGTCCAGAGTCTTTGTTCTACGTGAACACAGGACGCAGATCACCTAGATCTGCCGTATGTTTGAAATCGTTTCCCATGGAGGTTGGCAGCTGCATCCCAATCGAAGGGTATGGCAACAAGTTGCTATAGTGGTGCTTAGGAGTATCCTTCCTCCACTTATTTTGTAAGCAGCTTAACGGTGTGATGATCTGCTTCCACAACTTTCTCTCGTTACAACTAATCATCTGTCCCTGATCAGGGGGACTTCTCATCGACCTCCTGCAAATTAGGGTGTTCTAGGACGAACTTAAGTGCAAGTCGCCGTGTCAGGGATTCTCATGGTTGCCGTTGTACGTCCTCATCCTCCATCCGCAAACCGGCCCGATATGGTGGAGATGATAACGGCCCCCCAAACTCGCAACGATGGTGGAACGGCCCTTCAAAGGCCGAACGGCTCAGCCTCCGGCCAAGGCCTTCCGTGCGGCCTCGTACAGCTCCACGTCGGAAGGACGAACAAGACTCCGAAGTGGCAGACATCGCTTCCCCTCGTTCTTCGAGTTCTCGGTCCGGCGAAGCTACGTCGGGCGGCAGGCGGATCATTACAGTGAGCGACCGCCCGAACGGTGCACCTCTGTCTGGCGTACGCGTGCTGGAACTCGGCCACTACGTCGCCGCTCCTTTCGCGACACGCCTGCTCGCTGATCTCGGCGCCGAAGTCATCAAGGTCGAGCCACCGAATGGTGATCCCGTCCGGCAATGGGGCGCGCACTATAAAGGTTCATCGCCATGGTGGAGCGTACACGCCCGGAACAAGCGTTGCATCAGCCTCGATCTCAAGAAGCCCGAGGCGCGCGCGGTGCTACTCGACTTGGTCCGTCACTGTGACGCGCTGGTTGAAAATTTCCGTCCCGGCCAACTCGATCGCATGGGCCTGGGCGAGACAGTTCTGAGGCAGGCGCGTTCCGACCTGATCGTCGCACGCATATCCGGCTACGGTCAGAACGGGCCTGATCGTGACAAGGCCGCGTTCGGCGTGATCGGGGAGGCCATTGGCGGGTTACGCCACCTCACCGACCATCCGCCTGGCGTTTCCGACCTTCCGCCTGTTCGCGTCGGCGTCAGCCTCGGCGACTCCCTGGCTGGGCTGTACGCGGCCCTTGGGGTGGTTGCATCCCTGCTTCGACGTGACCGAACCGGAGCGGGCGGCGAAGTTGACGTGGCGTTGACCGAATCGGTTTTCAGCATGCTCGAAGGAGCCTTGCCGGAGTATGGGTTGCTCGGAACGATCCGTCAGCCGACCGGTGGAGGCATCGCGACCGCAGCACCGTCCAACGGGTATCGTTCGCTCGACAATGCCTGGGTGCTGATCGCCGCCAACTCCGATCCCCTGTTTCGTAGACTGTCGGCGTTGATGGGTCGTCCGGAGCTCGCGTCCGACCCGCGATTCCAGAGTAACCAGGCACGGGTTGCCCACAGCGCGGCCCTGGACGCGCTGATCGGCGAATGGGCTGGTGGCCTTGATGTGGTCGACATGACGCGCGCGCTACAGGAGGCGGACATCCCGCACTGCAAGGTTTTCACGGTAGCCGACTGCGCGGCTGATGCACAGTTCCGGGCACGGAACATGGTCCAGGAGGTCGAGGATCCCTTGCTGGGCTCGGTGCTGCATCCCGGTGTGGTTCCGCGCATCGACAATGCTCCGGTCACGCCGCGATCCACGGGACCCTCGGTCGGCGCCGACAACGACGACGTTCTCCGAACGATCCTGAACTATACGCCGGAACAGATCACCTCGCTGAAGCAGGCCAGCGTGTTTTGAGCCAGGCGGTAACCCTGATCGAGGTCGGGCCGCGCGACGGCTTCCAATCGATCGAGCCATTCATTCCCACCAACGACAAGGTCGATTTCGTGACCGCGGCACATGCCGCCGGTCTGACCCGCGTGGAGGTGGGTGCATTCGTCAATCCCGTTGCAGTCCCGCAGATGCGCGACACGGCAGACGTGCTTCGGCAAGTGGCGGCGCTGAACGGCCTGGATCCGCAAGTCCTCGTTCCGAATGCAAGGGGAGTGGCGTTGGCGCTGGAAGGCGGCGCCAGGCACCTCGTCTACGTCATCTCGGTGTCGGAGGCTCATAATCGCGCCAACGTCCGGCGCGACGTCGACACGTCCATCCGCGAGTTCGGGATGGTCATGGATCAGTTGCCGACCGGCACCAGGGTTCGGCTGAACTTGGCCACCGCGTTCGACTGCCCGTTCGACGGCCGGATCGATCAGACCATGGTGCTTGATCGCTTGGCGCATATCCTTGATCACTCGGCGGACATCGAGGTTGGCTTATGCGACACCACCGGACGCGCTGATCCGGATCACGTCGCGTCCCTGGCAGGGGCGTGCCTGCAGCGGTGGGGAACCCGGACGCGTTGGGTCTTCCACGGTCACGACACCTACGGCCTCGGACTGGCCAACATCAGGGCTGCGTGGGGCGCTGGGATCACGGCGTTCGACGCGGCCTTCGGCGGCCTGGGCGGCTGTCCCTTCGCACCCGGCGCCACCGGCAACACCGCGACCGAAGACGTGATCTGGATGTTCCGGCGGATGGGCGTGGAGACCGGTGTCGATCTGGACGCCTTGGTGCGCCTCGCCACCCGGGTCTCGGCGCTGCCTGGCGCGTCGCCGGGCGGTCGGGTTCGGGCGGCGCTGACGGCGACGCCTTCATCCTGTGCGGCCTGAGCCTTCCCCTCGACTCACCTTCGACCACGGAGCCTGCAGGCTCGGAGGCCCATGACGCCATGACGTGGAACCTGACGCAGAAGCTCATGCGAGCCAGCCTGATCGACGGCGAAATGCAGCCCGGCGCCGAGATCGCGTTGCGGGTGGACCAGGTACTTCTCCAGGACGTGCTGGGCGTGCTGGCGATGTTGGAGTTCGAGGCCATGGGCCTCGAACGCGTCCGGGTCGGACTCGCAGCGCAATACGTGGACCACAACCTGGTCCAGGTTGACCACATGAACGCGGACGAACACCTTTTTCTCCGCAGCGCCTGCCAGCGCTTCGGCATCTGGTACAGCAAGCCCGGCAACGGCATCAGCCATCCCGTGCACATGGAACGCTTCGGGCGACCGGGCCAGGTCCTGGTCGGCTCGGACAGCCACACGCCGGCGGCGGGATCTCTCGGGATGCTGGCGTTCGGCGCCGGCGGCGCGGATGTCGCGCTGGTCATGGCAGGTGAGCCGCTGCGGCTCCGCATGCCGTTGATCCGCGGCGTGCGACTCACCGGGCGGCTACCCGACTGGGTAAGCGCCAAGGACGTCATCCTCGAGATGCTGCGGCGCCACGGCGTCGAGGGTGGAACCGACCGGATCATGGAGTACTACGGTCCCGGCCTGGAAGGCCTCAGTGCGATGGACCGTCACGTCATCGCCAACATGGGCGCCGAGTTGGGAGCCACGACGAGCGTCTTTCCTTCGGACGACGCGGTGCGCCGTTTCCTGAACGAACAGGGGCGCGGGTCGGATTGGGTCGGCTGCGAAGCCGACGCGGGGGCAGCCTATGACGAGCACGAGGAGATCGATCTTTCCCGCCTCGAGCCGCTGATCGCCCTGCCGTCCAGTCCGGGCAACGTGGTTCCGGTTCGGGAGGTAGCAGGTAAGGACATCTACCAGTCCTATGTCGGATCGTCCGCGAACCCTGGCTTCCGCGATTTTGCGGTTGTCGCCGCCATCGTGCGCGGCCGCCAGGTGCATGACCGCGTTTCGCTCGACATCAACCCGTCGTCGCGCCAGGTCCTGGAAAGCTTGACCAGCGAGGGGATGCTCGCAGACCTCATACGTGCCGGTGCGCGGATCCATCAGGCAGGCTGCAACGGATGCATCGGCATGGGTCAGGCTCCGGCATCCAACCGGATCAGCTTACGCACGGTGCCGCGCAACTTTCCCGGACGTTCCGGCAGCCGCGAGGACAGCGTGTTCCTGTGCAGCCCCGAAACCGCGGCCGCGTCAGCTCTGACAGGTGTGATCACGGACCCGCGGACGCTGGACATGCCGTATCCGAGCGTCTCTGCAGTGCCGCCGGTGGCCAACGCTGCGATGATGATGCCGCCGATGCCGGGCACCGAAGCGAAGCACATTCGGTTGGAGAAGACGTCGAACATCGCCTCGATCCCCTATCTGGCGCCACTACCCGACAGCCTGGAGCTACCGGTAGGGCTGAAGGTAGGGGACGACGTTTCCACCGACGACATCGTTTCAGGTGGCGTGAGCGTCATGCCGTTTTGGAGCAACATCCCAAAGCTTGGCGAGTTCGTGTTTCAACAGGTCGACACCGACTACATCCGTCGGGCCCTGGCCATTCGCGAGGTCGGCGGACACGTCATCGTCGCGAGCAGGAACTACGGGCAGGGATCAAGCCGCGAGAACGCGGCCTTGGCGCCGCGCCACCTCGGGTTGCGCATCGTCGTCGCCCGGAGCTTTGCCCGGATCCATTGGCAGAACCTCGTGAACTTCGGTGTCCTGCCGCTGACGTTCGACGAC
>CAXTMS010000213.1:0-5927 GCA_964245345.1 uncultured Acetobacteraceae bacterium
GCCGGCGAGGCGCACTACGACGTCAACGACCACCTGACCGCCTACGCCTCGACCTTCTACACCCACAAGAACACCCAAACACAGTTGTCCGGCCAGCCGGTCACCGGCAACCCGAATCTGGATTCATCGCTGGTCATTCCGCAGGGCAACCCGTTCGCCGAGGCGTTCGGCATCAACGAGCCGTTGACGGGGTTCCGCCGCACCACCGACATCGGCCCGCGCGCGATCTATACCGGGACCGACACTTGGCAGGCGACCGTCGGCGCACGCGGCAACATCATCGGTAACTTCGACTACGACACCTACTTCACCTACGGCTACTCCGACACCACGATCACGTCCAGCAACCTGATCAACTTTACCAATTTCGAGAACGCGCTCGGCTTCGACCAAGTCACGAACGCCGCAGGCGTTTTCGACTCATATAACGCCAGCCTCTGCAACCCGGCAAAGGGTTGCGCGCTGCTCAACCCGTTCGGCGCCGGCAATATTAGCTCGGCTGCGGCGAAGTACGTGTCGTTCACCGCCAATGCCAACGCATATTACCAGTTCCGCGACTATGGCGGCACCATTACCAACAACAAGCTGGTGCAGTTGCCGTATGGCCCGCTCGGGCTGGCGGTCGGCTTCGAGTACCGCCAGGAGAACGGTGCCTATCATCCGGATCCCACCATCGAGTCCGGGGTGTCGACCTCGGCACAGGAATTTCCAACCGGCGGCGGCTTCGACGTTGGCGAGGTGTTCGGCGAGCTGAACATTCCGATCCTGAAGAACGTGATCGCTGCCAAGGACCTGTCCGCTGACGTGTCCGGCCGCTGGTCCGATTATAATACCTTCGGCGGGGTGCAGAACTTCAAGGCCGGGCTGAACTGGTCGCCGAACCGGGACATCCGCTTCCGCGCCAACATCGGCACCTCCACGCGCCAGCCGGCAATTGCCGAGGCGTTCGGCGGCGATACGCTGAGCTTCGAGCAAGGCAACGATCCGTGCACGCCCGCGCAGATCAGCACCTATGGTGCGGCCAACGGTGTCGTCGCCGCCAACTGTGCCAAGCAGCACCTGCCGGCAGGTTATGCACAGAACGGGGACCAGATCGCGACCCTGGTCGGCGGCAATCCGCAGCTTCTGCCGGAGACATCCCGCACCTACACCATCGGCACCGTGCTGACGCCGCGCTTCCTGCCGAGCTTCTCCGCCGAGATCGATTACTACCATACCTCGATCAACAACCAGATCGGCGAAATTCCTGTGCAGAGCGTCGAGGACGGCTGCTATACCAGCGTTAACCTCAGTAGCCCGTTCTGCATTGATGCCGGACAACGCAACGGCTCGGGCAACATAGGACTGGCCACCGCGCCATACGAGAACGAGGGCGTGGTGCGCACCAACGGCATCGACTTCAACATGAACTACCTGCTGAAGCTGCGCGGCGGGAACAGCTTCAACTTCACCAACGAACTGGTCGACACCATCGGCTACACCGAGCAGCTCACCAATGGCGGCCCGTTCCTCAACCTCAAGGGCACGCTGAACACTGTGCTCGGTGGCGGCCTGTATCCGGTCGGGGTGCCGGTGATCCGCGACAACTTCACCGGCACTTACGCACACGGCCCGTTCAGCTTCAGCTGGACCGTCCGCTACATTGATGGAATGGTCTACAACGAGGGCGGCGCCAATTTCACCTCGGCCTTGCGGTTCTATAAGACCAACGAGGTGTTCTACCACGACATCGTCGCCACCTATAACTACAAGAAGATCCTGTTCGTCGCCGGCATCGACAACCTGTTCGACCGCACTCCGCCCTTCGCGCTCGACGGCTCCGAGAACACGGCTTCGAACGTCTACGACATCTACGGCCGCACCTTCTATGCACGGCTTCAGGTCAGGTTCTGATCCCATCGCGGCCTGACCGCCCTGTCACGGCCATGCGACCCAAGGTCGCATGGCCGTGACAATGTCAGGCAGGCGGTGACAACTCACGCAGCATCGGTGCCAGCTGGTTGGCATAGTCGCGCCAGCGTCCGACGCCTGAAGCGTTGATCGGCTGGCGCACCTGGGCACGGCTGGCGGTGCCGACGCGGCGATCCTGCTCGAAGAACCGCTCGCAGGCGGCATCGTGAGGCAGCTCCAGGAACCCCAGCACGCGGCGCAGCGTGGCGTCGAAGTCGCCGAGCCAATCGGCGTGGTCGAGCAGCAGCATCGACGAGGGCAGGCTCATCCGCCAATGCTCCAGAAGGCGTGCACAACCGGCCATGTACCAACCCAGATCCCCAAGATCGTGCGCGTAGGGATGATGACCGAGAAAGCGATGCCGGAAGATCGAGGCGCCGACGTCACGCAGGTCCCGCGTGCAGCAGATGATCCGGGCATCCGGCAGCAGCGTCGCGATGAAGCCGAGCTGGAACAGGTTGTCCGGCATCTTGTCCAATATGCGTGCTGCCTCCGGCGCCAGCGCATGCAGCGCCGCCAGGTAATCGCCTGAGGACGCGGTCAGTGTGTCTGCGTCGAGCGCCGCGGCGCGCGCCGTTGCCGTCGCGGGGTTCTCGGTACCAGTCAGCCGCGTCAGCGTCTCGCGGACCGCCAGCCGCTCGCCGGCGCCATGCACCATAGGATGCGCGCTGAGGATCTGTTCCAGCAGCGTGGTGCCGGTGCGCGGCAGCCCGACGATGAACACCGGCGCCGGATCCCGGATCATCGACCGCGGCCCGTCGGCCAGGCGCCGCGCGTCGAAGCCGCGCAGGATCGCTGTCAGGTAGGCGTCGTGCTCGTCGCGGGAGAACGACTGTGCCAGGCGCAGCAGCGTGTGGCCGTGCCGCCAGTGCTCGAAGGCGACGGCACGCCGACCGTCCGCTTCCCGCAGCTCCGCCAAATCGAACTGCGCGTCGATCCGCTGCTCCAGCGTGCCGCTGTCGCGACGCCGTGACAGATCCGCAACCCGGTCGGCCAGCGCCGCCGCTTCCGGACGGCCGGCGCGACGCGCGAGCAGGCAGCGCTGCCAAGTCAGCAGGAGATCGAGCTCCCGCACCGGAACGCGCTGGGCGTCAGCGATCGCGCGGTGCGCGGCGTCGTCGCGGCCGAGTGCGACGAGCGCCTGCGCCCTCTGCACCTGCCAGTGCGGCCGCAACGGCTGATCTCGGGAAGGAGGCGCAGCGTCCAACAGGGTGAGCGCCGGTCCGGCGTCGCCATCCAGCAGCAGTCGGCTGGCCAGGTGCAGGCGGGCCGGGAGGCAGTCGGGGTCGCGCTCCAGCACCGCCCGCAGGCGCGCCGTCGCCGCCACGGGCTGGCCAAAAAGATGGTCCATCAGCGCCAGCTCCGCTTCCGCCTCCGGATGGCGCGGCTGCAGCGCGACCGCTTCCCTGAACGCCCCGCGCGCGTCCGACACCTTGTCCAGCCGGAGGCAGGCCCGGCCGAACCCCAGCCAGGCCGCGGCCATGTCCGTCGTCTGTGCTTCGCCGGATGCCCGCAGCGCCGCGAGGTCCGCCAGGCAGACGGCGTGCGCGGCTTCCGCCAGCGACGGTGCCAGGACGGCAGCCTGCCGTGCGGTCCGTGCCGCGTCTTCCGGCCGGTCGAGCTTCAGCAGCGTCCGCGACAGGTGAATCAGCGGAGCCGGATCGGCGGGCGCGAGCGAGACGGCGTTCCCGAACGCCGCAACCGCCTCGGCATAGCGCCCGGCAGCGTGCAGGCCGATCCCGTGCCAGAGGGCCGCCAGCGGATCCCGCGGCGTCAGCCGGCAGGCGCGGCCGAGGTAGGGCACGCCCTCGGCCGGCGCGCCGATTCGGACCAGTGCCAGGCCGCACATACGCAGCAGGGTCGGGTCGGGCAGTCCTGCTGCCAGCAGGGGCACGAGCAGCCTCGCCGCCATGCTGTAGTCAGCGGCCTCGAAGCAGCTGATCGCCCGACGACACGCGGCCACGTCTGGCCTGGCGAACTCGGAGGGTCCTGATGATCGCGGGTCCTGAATGTGCCTTGATCCTGCTGTCGGAAGATGATCGGCTGCGTCATGCGCCCTCGACCCTGTGACCGGGCTTCCTAGATCCGAGGACATTCCATGACCATCAAGATGAAGACTGGCGGCGGCACTTTCCTTTTGCTGTTCGCGCTGGCAGCCTGCGATACTGTCCCTTACAATCCCTCTGCTTACCACCAAACAGATGCCACCACCGGAAGCCTGCTGTCCGGCACTGATACCGGGGTCAGCCAGAACGGCAACATCGGCGACAATCCGTCGATTAGTACCAATGCCGGCAGCGGCGCCTCGGCCGGCAAGTGATCGCCGGCTGCGACGACGACAGGTGGGTCACGTCTTGATCAGCATCGCCTGCGACGTCGGCAGCTCCACCGCGCGCTCCGGCTTGTCGAGGAGGAACTCGTCGAAGGCTTCGCGCACGCCGCCGAGATAGGAATAATCGTGGCTGACGATCACGCCGCCCGGCAGCATGCGCGGATAGAAGAACCGCAGGCAGGCCAGCGTGCCGTCCTTCAGGTCGACGTCCAGATGCACCAGCGAGAACCTGCGGTCCGCGCAGGACACGTTCTCCCCGGTGAACAGGCCCTTGTGGAACACGAGGTTGGGCTGGTCCGACAGGTATGACCGCACCGCCTCCAGCGAGGCCGCATAATGGCCCTGCCGCATCGACTTGCGCTCGGCCCCGTCCGGTTCCGGCAGGCCCTCGAAGGTGTCGAACAGGTGCAGTTCGTCCGGCTGGGCGCCAAGGCTGATCAGCTTGGCCGAGCAGCCCTGGAACACGCCGACCTCGGCCATCACCCCGCCCACCGCGGCCTGGGTGCGCGCCAGCGAGTAGATCATGAACGCTTCGTTGCCGCTGAGCAGGCTTTCCCGCTCGCGTCGCACCCGCCGGATCAAGCGCATCGGCCCGGGCTGCTTGTGGCCGCCCAGGATCGCCAGCTCCACCGTCGCCAGGGCGCCCACGGTCAGCCTGCGCACCGCCCGACTGCGGGCGAACAGCTGGTGCACGATGGCTTGTGGCCCGGACGTGCGTCGGCGGGCGGCGGGTCGGATGGTGGATGGCAGGACGGCGTCGGAAATCGTCTTCACTCCGGATGGATGTGGGGGGATGGTCGTCGAACAGGACGCGCCGGACGCGGAACAGGTTTCTTGTCCGTTACAACGTGTGGCCGGAGCGGGCGTCCCCGCGCTGCCGAGGCGGCCCAGGCTTGGCCGTTCCGTGGCCGCGTGTCCTACACGATCAAGGCCTCGAACGGGGGGACGAGGTCGGGACCGTCGATCTCCAGCACCCAGAGATCGGGATCGCGGCCGAGCTGACGCGCGACATAGGCGTCGGCGCCGTGCTGGTCGACCGGGACGGCGCCGGTGCCGCGGGTCCAGGCGTCCTCGCCGTCCAGGGTGCGCGCCTGCGTCAGCACCACCATGCGGCCGGCACGGTCGCGCAGCACCACCAGGATGCCGCCGGCATCGGCATCGCCGCGCCGCAGCACCATGCCGGAGCGGCCGAGCTGGTGCGCGCGGCGCAACGCGGCGCTGGCCCACAGCCCCGCCTTCAGCCTCGGCTCCGTCACGCGTCCGCACCCGGGTTCGTCACGGAGCTTCCACCGGCTCGGCCGGCACCGGCACCAGGGCCGCGTCGTAGGCGCCGGGCGTGTCCAGCAGCGCGCGCGCCGCGTCGAGGTCGGCATCGGTGCCGATGGCGGCGGGGCACGCGGCGCGCAGGTCGAGGATGCGCGCCACCGGCAGCGGCGAACGCGCTGCCCGGCTCTGCACCACCGCGTCGCGCTCGTCGAAGATGCCCACCGCCAGGTCCTGCAGCTGCTGGTCGAGCCGGTTCTGGCCGAGGCTGGTGCACACCTGCGGGATCACGCCAAGCCCCTGCAGCGGCCAGCCGAGCGGCGCCAGCACCCGGCTCCAGGTGACGAACAGCTCGCCGCCGTCGGGCAGCTGGGCGATGAAC
>CAXTMS010000214.1:0-5865 GCA_964245345.1 uncultured Acetobacteraceae bacterium
GTGTAGATCGAGATGCCGCTGCGTTTGACGTTTGAGCCGCGCAGGATCAGGTCGGTCAGCGCTGCTTCCTCACGCTTGGTTAGGTTCGGCGGCCGAATCAGCTTCGGTCGGCGCTCGAGTTCCGCCAGATCCTCGGCACCCTGGCGGATCACAGCATCACGCGGCGCCTGGCGCTCCCTGGCCGCCTCAGGGGTCGCCTCGGCTCGCGTCATCTCGTCCGCGCGTTCGCAATCGCCAGCGCCGGGGCTGCCGTCCCAGAGTTCGGCAGCCGCGGCGACCGCTCTCGCAGCGCAGCCAATGATAAGACCGACCTGATCGACAGCACCATCCCCGCTTCGCGACCAGCGGCAGGGAAACAAACCCTACCAGCGCTGCTGAGGGTGCTTAGATTGGAAGCAGATCATCGACGGGCTAATATAGAAATTTATCTCGATGCATCATTTCCAGTAGATTTGAAAGTTGTTTCGCGTCCATCTATCGGTAAGGACAAAGCGCGTATTCCGTCTTCCAAGCTCAAAGTCGAAGCCGCATCGGTTTCCCAACGAGATGTTCGTTGTTTGGATCAAAGTCCTCATTTATCGAATAGGGTCGAAGGGTTAGCTATAAGAGCCGGGCAGCAATCGGAACGTCTTGCTGCGACCACTTTTCCTGCAAAAAACCCGTCCGAAAACGTGGTGTGTCGGGCGGGAGCGTCGCGGCCTGGAGCAGCGGGCCCGGCGTGTTCCCGAACGGGCTCAGGCCACCAGCTTGTCCAGCTCGCGCAGCACCGCCTCGCCCATCACCACGGTGCCGACGCGGGCCTTGCCCGGGCTCATGATGTCCGCGGTGCGAAGCCCGGTGCCGAGCACGTTGACGCAGGCCTGCTCGACCAGCCGAGCCTCGTCGTCGAGCCCGAAGGAATAACGTAGCAGCATCGCCAGGCTGAGGATCTGCGCCAGGGGGTTGGCCTGGCCGGTTCCGGCGATGTCGGGAGCGCTGCCGTGCACCGGCTCATACAATGCCGGCCGCCGCCCATCCGGACCCAGCGTGCCCAGCGTCGCGGACGGCAGCATGCCCAGGCTGCCGGTCAGCATGGCGGCAAGGTCGGACAGAAGGTCGCCGAACAGGTTGCCGGTGACGATCACGTCGAACTGGCGCGGGTTGCGGACCAGCTGCATGGCGCAGTTGTCGGCCAGCATGTGGGTCAGCGACACCTCGGGATACTCGCGCCCGTGCAGCGCGGTCACGACCTCGCGCCAGAGCAGGCCGCTTTCCATGACGTTGCTCTTCTCCACCGAGCACACGGCGTGGGCCCGCTGCTTCGCAAGCTCGAACGCCACGCGGGCCACGCGCTCGATCTCGGCGGTGGTGTAGACTTCCGTGTTCACGCCGCGCCGGGAGCCGTCGGGCAGCGTCTCGACCCCGCGTGGCTCGCCGAAATAGATGCCGCCCACGGTTTCGCGCACGATCATGATGCCGAGGCCACGCACCACCTCCGGCCTCAGCGTGCTGGAGTCGACAAGCGGATCGAGCACGGTGGCCGGGCGCAGGTTGGCGAACAGGCCGAGCTCCTGGCGCAGGCGGAGGACCGCGATTTCCGGCCGGTTCCCGAACGGGACCTTGTCCCACTGGGGGCCGCCGACCGCTCCGAACAGCACCGCATCGGATGCCAGCGCCGCCTCGATCACCTCGTCGCGGATCGGCACGCCGTGCACGTCGATCGAGGCGCCGCCCACCAGGTCCTCGCTGATGTCGAAGCTGATGCCGCGCCGCCGGCCAAGCCAGCCGACCACACGTCCCGCCTCGCGCATCACCTCCGGCCCGATCCCGTCGCCAGGAAGCACCAGCAGCTTCTTGTTCAGCACCATAGCGGTCGGTTTCCCCGGAAGGTTGGCGCCGTCAGGCGAGAACGACACCCTGCATCCAGGGCCTGGACTGCTCGCGCTCCTGCTCGAAGCGGTCGATCGCGTCGGCGTGCTGCAGGGTCTGGCCGATATCGTCCAGCCCCTCGAGCAGCAGGTGGCGGCGCAGCGGATCGACGTCGAACGGTTCCTCCTGCCCGTCCGGGCGCACCACCACCTGGCGCTGGAGGTCCACCGTCAGCCGGCTGTTGGAGCCCGCGGCCGCGTCCTGCATCAGCGCGTCGCACACCTCGCGCGGCAGCCGGATCGGCAGGATGCCGTTCTTGAAGCAGTTGTTGTGGAAGATGTCGGCGAAGGACGGCGCGATCACGCAGCGTATGCCGAAATCCAGAAGCGCCCAGGGCGCGTGCTCGCGGGATGAGCCGCAGCCGAAGTTCTCGTGGGTAAGGAGGATCTGTGCCGCGCGGTACGGCTCGCGGTTCAGCACGAAGTCGGGCTTCTCCGAGCCGTCCGGGTTGTAGCGCAGGGCGTCGAACGCGTTCCGGCCCAGGCCGGAGCGCTGGATCGTCTTGAGGAAGCGCGACGGGATGATCTTGTCGGTGTCGATGTTGGCGTCCGGCAGCGGCGCCGCGATCCCGGTCAGGACGGTGAAGGGCTGCATCAGGCGAGCTCCCTGACGTCGGTGAGGCGGCCGGTCACGGCGGCGGCTGCCGCCATCGCCGGCGACAGCAGGTGAGTGCGTCCGCCGGGGCCCTGGCGGCCTTCGAAGTTGCGGTTGGAGGTGGAAGCGCAGCGCTGGCCTGCGGTCAGCTTGTCCGGGTTCATGCCGAGGCACATGGAGCAGCCGGCCTCGCGCCACTCGAAGCCGGCGTCGAGGAACACCCGGTCGAGGCCCTCCTGCTCGGCCTGCCACTTCACCAGCCCGGAGCCCGGCACCACCATGGCGCGCACGCCTGGCGCCACCCGCCTGCCGGCCGCCACATGCGCCGCCGCCCGGATGTCCTCGATGCGGCCGTTGGTGCAGGAGCCGATGAACACGGCGTCGACCGGCACCTCGGACAGCCTCTGCCCGGGGGTCAGGCCCATGTAGTCCAGCATGCGCTGCATCTGCACGCGGCGCGCCTCGTCGGCGGCGGTGGCGGGGTCGGGCACGGTGCCGGTGATCGCCACCACGTCCTCGGGGCTGGTGCCCCAGGTGACCAGCGGGACGATGTCTCGGGCGTCGAGCTCGACCACGGTGTCGTAGTGGGCGTCGGGATCCGAGACCAGGGTGCGCCAATACGCGACCGCCTGCGCGAACGCCTCGCCCTTGGGGGCGAACGGGCGGCCCTCGATGTAGGAGAACGTGCACTCATCGGGTGCTATCAGGCCGGCCCTGGCGCCGGCCTCGATCGACATGTTGCAGATCGTCATGCGGCCGGCCATGTCGAGCGCGCGGATCGCCGAGCCGGTGAACTCGATCACGTGGCCGGTGCCGCCGGCGGTGCCGACGCGGCCGATGATGGCGAGCATGACGTCCTTGGCGGTGACGCCGGGTGCCAGCTCTCCTTCCACCGACACCTTCATGTTCCTGGCCGGCTTCTGCAGCAGGGTCTGGGTCGCCATGACGTGCTCGACCTCGGAGGTGCCGATGCCGAAGGCGAGCGCGCCGAGCGCGCCGTGGGTGGAGGTGTGGCTGTCGCCGCAGACGATGGTCTGGCCGGGCAGCGACAAGCCCTGCTCCGGGCCGATGATGTGCACGATGCCCTGCTCGCGGGAGGTGAGCGGGAAGTACGGCACGCCGAACTCGGCGACGTTGCGCTCCAGCGTCTCGACCTGGAGCCGGCTTTGCGGCTCGGCGATCGGCACGGAGCGGTCGGTGGTGGGAACGTTGTGGTCCACCACCGCGATCGTGGCGTCGGGGCGGCGCAGCCGGCGGCCCGCGGCGCGAAGCCCCTCGAAGGCCTGCGGGCTGGTCACCTCGTGGATGAGATGGCGGTCGATGTAGAGGATCGCGGTGCCGTCGGAAAGGCGGTCCACGACGTGCGCGTCCCAGATCTTGTCGAACAAGGTCGGCATGGCGATCCTCCTCGAAGGCCTACTCCGCGGCGGCGGGCGCGACCTCGCGTGCCTTTTCGGCGATGCGGGCCGACTTGCCGCGGCGTCCGCGCAGGTAATACAGCTTGGCGCGGCGCACGTCGCCCCGGCGCACCACGAAGATCTCGGCGATGGTCGGCGCATACAGCGGGAACACGCGCTCGACGCCCTCGCCGTAGGAAATCTTGCGCACGGTGAAGTTGGAGCCAAGGCCCTTGTTGGAGCGGGCGATCACCACGCCCTCGTAGGCCTGCACGCGGGTGCGCTCGCCTTCCACCACCTTGACCGACACGCGCACGGTGTCGCCTGGGGCGAAGCGCGGCACGGCGCGGGCCTCGGTGAGGCGGGCGATCTGCTCGGCCTCGTACTGCTGGATGACGTTCATGGGTGGAACTCCTTGGAACAATCGGCTGTGTCGGTTCGGGCGGCCCACAGGTCGGGGCGGCGCGTGCGCGTTGCGTCCCGGGCCTGCGCGTCGCGCCAGGCGGCGATGGCGGCGTGGTGGCCGGACAGCAGCACCGGCGGCACCGCCCGTCCCTGCCATTCGGCCGGCTTGGTGTAGTGCGGGTATTCCAGCAGGCCGTCGGAGAAGCTTTCCTCGGTGCCGCTGTGCCCGGAGCCCATCACCCCCGGCAGCAGCCGGACGCAGGCGTCGAGCAGCACCAGGGCGGCGGGCTCGCCACCGGACAGCACGTAGTCGCCGATGCTGAGCTGCTCGAAGGCATGGGCGTCGAGCACGCGCTCGTCCACGCCCTCGAAGCGGCCGCACAGCACGGTCAGGCCGGGACCGGCGGCGAAGCGGCGGATGTCGGCCTGCCGCAGCGGACGGCCGCGCGGGGTGAGGTAGACCAAAGGCAGCCGGGCGCTCTCGGCGGCAGCGGCGACGATCGCCGCGTCCACCACGTCCGGACGCATCACCATGCCGGCGCCGCCGCCGAACGGGGTGTCGTCCACCGCGCGGTGGCGGCCCAGGCCGTGCCGGCGCAGGTCGTGGGTGCGCAGCGACCAAAGCTCGTTGCCCAGCGCCCGGCCGGCCAGGGACTGGCCGAGCGGCCCGGGGAACATGTCCGGGAACAGGGTGAGGACCGTGGCCTGCCAGCTCACGACGCGGCTTCCATCGGGATGGTCTCGAACGACGCGTCCGGCACCTCGACCTCGTCGGGCATCGCCACCACGACGCGGCCGGCCTCGATCTCGACCTCAGGCACGCAGGCACGGGTGAACGGCAGCAGCACGGTGCGGCCGGCCTCGCCCAGCTCCAGGATCGGGCCGGCGCCGTAGTCGTGCACCGCCAGCACGGCGCCGAGGCAGCGCTCGCCGGTCGCGATGCGTTCCACCGCCTGGAGGCCGACCAGGTCGGACAGGTAGAACTCGTCCTGGTCCGGCTCCGGCAGGCGGTGTCGGGCCACGTACAGGCGCCGGTTGACCAGGCGAGCGGCCTCGTCGCGGTCGCGCAGCACCCGGCCGGCCGCGTCGGCCAGTTCGGCGATGCCGTCACCACGCCAGCGCAGGGTCCAGGCGCCGCCCTGGTCGTCGGACAAGGCGCCATAGGCGGCGAGGTCGGCCGGCACGGCGGCGTAGCTGTGCACGCGCACGAGGCCGCGCACGCCATGTGGCCGCCCCACCACGCCCATCAGGATGCGCTTGTCGCCCATCGTCCTGCTGTGGAGGTTCGTTCGCCGGCTGGTCAGGCGGTCGCAGCGGCGTTGGCGGCGGCACGCTCCTGCGCCTTCTTCTTCGGCGCCGACTGCTTGGGCTGCTCGCGATAGGCCGGCATCGCGGTCAGGCCGGCATGGCCCAGGAAGCGGGCGACGCGGTCGGTCGGCAGCGCGCCCTGGCTCATCCAGTGCAGGATGCGCTCGCCGGCGAGGTGCACGCGGTCGTCGTGCTCGGCCGGCAGCATCGGGTTGTAGCTGCCCACCTTCTCGATGAAGCGGCCGTCGCGCGG
>CAXTMS010000215.1:0-3500 GCA_964245345.1 uncultured Acetobacteraceae bacterium
GCCAGGGTCGGGGTGGAGGTCGGCGCGCTCGACGTTGAGGTGGGCGATGCGGCGGCGGTGGTTGCGCGTCACCTCGTAACGCGGCCGCACCACGTGGCGGCCGGCGCGCAGCTCGACCTGCGCCGGCCAGTGCAACCCGGGCAGGTGGGCGGACACGTCCACGGCAACGCTGGCATAGGGTGGAACGGCGAAGGGGAGCGGCACCGGGGCTTCGGCACCCATGCGGTCGAGGCTCACGGCGCCCGCCGGGATCGCGGCCGCGTGGCTGTTCTGCAGCCAAAGCACCACCGTCTCGTCCGGGCGCGGCGCCGGAAGGTTGGCATAGCGGTCGGAGGGCCAGGCATTGGCGTCGTGGGTGACGGACAAGCTGTTGCCGCCCCCGCCGTCGCCGTTGTCGAACGTGTCGAGCGCGTACTTGACCACGTCGTGGCCGGACACGTTGATCGCGTGCACGAACAGCTGGCCGCGGAACGGGGGCAGGTCGAAGCGCTGTTGTACCACGCGGCTGTCGATGGTGATGCCGCCGGCGCCGGCGGACAGCGTTTCCTCCCAGGTCGCGAGCGGAT
Source organism: uncultured Acetobacteraceae bacterium (assembly GCA_964245345.1). Lineage (GTDB taxonomy): Bacteria > Pseudomonadota > Alphaproteobacteria > Acetobacterales > Acetobacteraceae > Lichenicola. Next base: position 567 of record CAXTMS010000215.1, read on the forward strand.
AACCGTTCCCGTCGAACAGCCGCAGCCACAGCCTGACCGCCCGGGCGCCGTAGGAGGCCCAGTAGTTCGCGGTCACCAGCCGGGTGGACAGACCGTCCGCCTCGCGGAAGAAGGCGTAGTTGGTGGCGAAGTTGAGCCGGTCGAGATAGGCGCGCCGGGAGGTCAGCATCTCCGGGGGCAGCCGGGCGTCGTCCAGCGTCGCCACCTGCAGGCCGCGCGGCAGGAGGTGGCCGATCCGGGCCAGCACGCGCTCGGCATCGAACGCGGTCACCAGAAGCGTCGACGCGTCGCAGGAGGGCAGCGCGGTGAGCGGCAGCGCCTCGATCCCCAGCATCGGGCGGCCGACCAGGGACACGTCCTGGACGAAGCACGCCACCGGACGGGGAAGGTCGGGATGCAGCGCGAACAGCATGGCGGCGGCGCCGTCGGGGTCGAACACCGCGAGCCGGCCCTGTCGGCGCAGCCGGTCGCCCAGGGCGGACAGCGCCTCGGCGGCAAGCGGGTGCGCCAGCGCCTTGTACAGCACGTTGCCGCCCTGGCGCGCGTCGTAGGTGTGGATGTCGAGCATTCCGCGTCGGGCTCCGGGCGCTACGGGTGTGAGGGGTCCGGCAGGCCGAGCCGGCGGCACAGCTCGGCCGCGACGGGTCCGGTGTCGTCCAGGGGGGTCGACGGGCCGTGCCGCAGGGTTTCGTCGAAGATGCGGACGCGGCCGGCGTCGATCAGGCCGTCGAGGAACAGCCCGATCCGGCGTGAGCGGCCAGGCAGCGGCACCACCGCGACCGGAACCGCGGTTGCGGCCGCTTCGGACACCATGGACACGCTGTCGGCGGTGACAACGATGCTGTCGGCGCAGGCGAGCAGGCCGAGATACGGGTTCTCGCCGGTGGTGTCCCACACGAAGGCGCCGAGCGGGGACAGCCTGCGCTCCAGCACCGTCCGCACCGCAGTTCCGGTGCGTCGCGACGGCGTGACGGCGAGGCCGACCCGGTCGGTGCGGTGCAGAACGGCGAGGCCGTGCGCGAGCGCCTCCGCTTCCGCGACCCCGAGCCGGAAGCGGCCGTTGGAGCCGCCCACCAGCACCGCCACCAGGGGACGCGGCAGGTGGGCGAAGCGGGGCGTCCAGCGCAGGCGGGCCTCGGCCAGCACGGCGGGGGTGACGCGGTGCAGGGCGGTGCGCGACAGCAGGACGTTGCGGCCGTCGATCTCGTCGTGATGGTTGGCCACCACCAGGTCGAAGCGGTCGAGGGGCAGGCGCGGGTTCTGGATCTGCACCACCCGCCGGCCTCGTCGGCGCAAGGCCGCCCCGACCGCGGCGCCGGTGCCGCCAACGGTCAGCACCAGCCCATCCGGAAGGCCTGCCAGCCCGCCCACGGCGACGAGCGGAGCTGGCCAGGTTCGGGCGGGGATCCAGCGCCAGGGCCGCAACGGCGCGAGGAGGCGTGGTTCGGCGGCAGCGATGCCGGCGCGCTCGGCCAAGCCGATCGCCTGGGCCTGAAGCCCGGCGTAGCCCTCGCACAGGATGATCCCCGGCGTGGACGCGTGCTGCGCCGCCGCAACGGGCTCCCTGTGCCGCACCATCTCGTCCTGCATGGCCCGCTTGTGCGAGCCCGCCTTGCCGGCGTCAATCGGGCAGCCGGCCCGACGCCTTGACAGCGATGGCCGGGCGCCGTCCAAACCCCGGCTGCCGCGCCGACGCCGCAATCCCCTGCCCGCGGATGAACCCAGCGCCATGAGCGACTTTCCTTCCCTCGGCCTGGCCGAGCCGCTGCTGGCCGCGCTGCGCGGCGCCGGGCACAGGGTGCCCACCCCGATCCAGGCGCAGGCGATCCCGGCGATCCTGGACGGGCGGGACGTACAGGGCATCGCGCAAACCGGCACCGGCAAGACCGCGGCCTTCGTGCTGCCGATCCTGCACCGTCTGCTGCAGGACGGGGGACGTGCGGAGCCGAACAGCGGCCGGGCGCTGGTGCTGGCGCCGACGCGGGAGCTGGCGGGGCAGATCGGCGAGATGGTGCGCACCCTCGGGCGGCAAACTCGGCTGCGCACGGCGGTGGTGGTGGGAGGCGTGCCGAAGGCGAAGCAGGCCAAGGCGCTGGCTGGCGGGGTCGACGTGGTGGTGGCGACGCCGGGACGATTGCTCGACCACCTGGCCGGCGGCGGGCTGCGGCTCGACCACACCACAGTGCTGGTGCTGGACGAGGCGGACCAGATGCTGGATCTCGGCTTCAGCGACGAAGTCGGCCGGATCGCCTCCCTGCTGCCGCGGCAACGGCAAACCCTGCTGTTCTCCGCCACCATGCCGGCGGCGATCGCGGCGCTGGGGCGACGGCTGCTGCGCGACCCGGTGCAGGTGTCGGCGGGGCCGGTGGCGACGCCGGCGCCGCGGATCGACCAGCGGGTGGTGTTCCTCGACGCCGGGCAGAAGCGCCCGCTGCTGATCGAGCTGCTGCGCCGCGGACGCATGGGGCGCACGCTGGTGTTCACGCGCACCCGGCAGGGAGCGGACGCGCTGGTCGCGGCGCTGGACGGCGCCGGGCTGCGTGCCGGCGTCATCCACGGCGACAAGAGCCAGGGGCAGCGCGACCGCACCCTGGCGGAGTTCCGGGCGGGGGCATTCCCGGTGCTGGTGGCGACCGACGTGGCGGCGCGCGGGCTCGACATCGACGGCCTGACCCACGTGGTCAACTTCGAGCTGCCGGAGGTGGCGGAAGCCTACGTGCACCGGGTCGGACGCACCGCGCGGGCCGGCGGCCGCGGCATCGCCATCACCTTCTGCGCGCCGGCCGAGCGGGCGTCGCTGCGGGCGATCGAGACGCTGCTGGGCGCGCGCCTGAGGGTATACGAGGGCAGCCGGGCGGCAGGCTGAGCGCCAGCCGGATGCCTGAAAGGACTGCCGCTAGACCGGCAGGCTCGGCCGGTCGTGTGGTCGTGGCA
>CAXTMS010000215.1:3600-5807 GCA_964245345.1 uncultured Acetobacteraceae bacterium
CGGCACGAAGGGCGACATCTCCTGGAACGAGACCGGCGTCCCGGGCGAGGCGTCCGATCAAGGCGCGGTGGCCGGGTCCAGCGGTGCGGGTTCCGCAGGCCGGAGAAGCGGACGCGGGGCCTCGTCGCGCCGCACCACCTGCTGCCTGATGTCGTGCAGCAGGCGGGCAGCCTCGCCGGACCAGGCGAGGCGGGGGTCGCCGGCGGCGTCCGGCAGCGGCGGCGGGTCGGCGAGCAGCGTCTCGATCGCGCGGCGCAGCTCGCCCGGGTCGGCACCGCACAGGATCGCGCCGGCCTGGCCACGGAACTGCTCGACCAGGCCGCCGACGCGGGTGGCCACCACCCAGCGCCGGGCCGCGATCGCGGCTGCGGCCACGCCGCTCTGGCTGGCCTCGCGGTAGGGCAGGATCACCGCGTCGGCCCAGGCGATCAGGGCCGCGATCTCGTGTTCCGGCACCCAGCGGTTCTCCACCGACACGCCAGGGGTCGCAGCCAGGCGGGACAGCTCGGCATTGGGCGGCCCCTGCCCCACCACGCGCACCGCGAGCGCGTGCTCCAGGCCGGGCGCGGCCAGCGCGTCGGCCAGCAGGTCGAGGCCCTTGTAGGGCAGCAGGCGGCCGAAGCAGAGCAGGCGCAGCCGGCCGCCATGGAACAACGGCGGCGGCGGCGGCGGGCCGAACACGAAGGGGGGCAGGCTCGCCATCAGCAGCGCGCGCCCGGCCACCAGGCCCTGCTGCACCAGCCGGTCGGCGACGTGGCGGGACAGCGCCACCAGCCCGTCGGCGCGGGCGATGAGGCGGCGCTGCAGAAGCGTCTGCGCCGGCGAGCCGTCGCCCGGATGGCGGTCGGCGTCGTGCACCACCACCAGGAACGGGATGCCGAGCCGGCGCAGCGTCGCCGCCATCTCCAGGTCGAGCGGGCCCGGCATGGCGCAGATCGCCACGTCCGGCCGCAGGATGGCGACGCGGCGCTCCAGCGCGCGCCGTCGCAGCGGCGCGCCGAGCAGGCGGACGAGAAAGCCGAGCAGGTTGCGATAGGTCGGCACCAGAAGCGTTTCTTCCGGCGCGGGATGCCGGCTCAGGATCTCGGCGCCGGTGGACAAGGACAGCATCGCCCGGCAGTCCGGCAGCGCGTCCAGCCCCGCCGCCATCTCGATCGCCACGCGCGGCCCGGCACCGCGGCGGCCCCATTGCCAGACCAGGATCCTGACCGTTGCGCCGGAACTCACCGATGAGCCGCCCCGATGCCGTCGAGGGCAGCGCGGAGCCCGGTGCCGTCCAGCCGAGACGCGGCCGCCGCCCGCGCCGCGGCACCAAGGGCGGCGCGCCGTTCCGGCGAGTCCGCCAGGCTGCGCAACGCGTCCGCCGCCTGTCCGGCGTCCGCCTCGGCCCACACGGCGCCGGGGGCCTCGAACACGCCGCGCGGGTCCCGGGCCGGGACCAGGCGGTAGCCGATCGGCACCCCGCAGCCCTGGTCCAGGAACTCGGTGGTGGCGGACCAGTCGGTGGCCACCACCGGACGGCCGAGCAGCATCGCCTGCGCCGGCACCAGGCCGAACCCTTCGCTCCGGTGCAGCGACAGCACCACGTCGCAGGCTCGGGTCAGGGCGTGCATGTCGGCTTCCGGCAGCATGCGAGTTTCCAGGCGGATGTTGGCAGCCCCGGCGACCGCGTCCCGGAGCAGCCCGAGATCGGCTGGGTAGTGCTCGACATGGCCCACCTTCAGCAGCAGCACACGGTCGGGCCGGTCGCCGAACGCTTGCCGGAACGCCCTGATCGCGGCCAGCGGGTTCTTGCGCACGAAGCTCGATGCCAGGTTGAAGGAGCACAGCACCACCACCGCGCCCTCCGGCAGCCCGAACGCCTGCCGGTCCAGCGCGGACGGAACAGGCGGCGCCAGGGCCACCGCGTGCGGCACCACCCGCACGCGGCCGGGCAGCAGCGGCTCCAGCGCGGCGGCGGTGAAGCGCGACGGCACCCAGGCCTCGTGCACGTGGCAGAGCGCCGGGCGCCAGATGTCCGGCACCGCCGGCAGCTCCCAGGCCCAGTAGCCGACCACGCGCCGTCCACGCAGCGCGCGCCGGCCGAGCGCGATCAGGGCGGCAGGAAGCTCGGGGGCGTTGACGTGCAGCACCAGCGCCGCCCGGTCGGGCCAGGTCGCGGTGGCCGGCGCGCGCGGCAGCCCGGGCCCGGCGGCGGGGGCGGCGTG
>CAXTMS010000216.1:0-617 GCA_964245345.1 uncultured Acetobacteraceae bacterium
TCACAACATGTCGGCAAGCTGGAAGATCGGCTGCGCGAGGTGGAGAGCTTCACGCTCGACACCTACGCCCCGGCGCTGCTGCAGGGCACCAATCTATCGAACGACGCAAGGCGGGCGCTCGCTGACAAATTGGCCTACTACACCGGGTTGTCGGCGCAGACCTGGCTGGAATCGGACTTCCGCATCGAGGGAATTCGGTTTCGCGAGCTGCTCGAGGCGGACGACCACAAGCCCGTCGGCCGGGAGGATACACGGGACGATGGTCCCGCTCCCAGCGTGAAGGGGAGCGCCGTCGAGGACGATCCAACCCTGAAGGTGGCGCATGCCGCACGAGAAACCGCGTTCAACGCTTACGTGCGCGGCACGCTTAAGCTCAGTGACCAGCCGTTCAGCCCCTACACCGATGGGCCGGACACGCGCTGGAACATGCATCATCTGACCGATCCGGCGGCGTGGCCCGACACCTACGTAAACGTCGCGCCTGACCTTGTCACGGCCATGACGCGGGAGCCTGACATGCGCGTCTTTGTCGTCGGCGGCTACTTCGACCTGGCGTCGCCGTATTTCGGCAGTCCTTACCTGATCGCGCATCTGCGCCTCCCGGACACCGCCAAGCA
>CAXTMS010000216.1:627-2285 GCA_964245345.1 uncultured Acetobacteraceae bacterium
AAGTCGATGCGGCGCGCCAGGACATGCACGATAGGATTGCCATAATGCTGACAGGGGCCGTGTCGTTGCCACCCAATGATGCGGACGCGATAATTATACCAACTGCCCTTGACACTGGCCGTTGTCCAAGCGCGTGTGCCGATTGAGCGAATGCGGTCTGGGTCATCGGTGAGAAACAGCCAGGCCTTGCTGCAGGCTTCCAGGATGTCCTCACAGCTGTCCCGGACGAGGGCGCAGAGTTTGTTGGCCCGCAGATAGGCCCAGACATTTTCCATCGGGTTCAGCTCTGGTGAGTAGGGCGGCAGTTGCAGCAGCACGATGTTGTGCGGCACGCAGAGTCCGCCACCGGTTCGATGCCAGCCGGCGCCGTCGCACACCAGCACGGCGCGGGCGCCTGCGGCGATCTGGGTGCTGATTTCGGCCAGATGCAGGTTCATGCACGCGGTGTTGGCGGCGGGCGTGATCATGGCGCTCCCGACGCCACGCGCGGGACAGATGGCGCCAAACAGGTAGGCCGTGTTGTGACGTTTGTCGCGCACCATCGGCAGCCGCGAGCCGACCGGCGCCCATACATAAGCGTGGCCGCCCTTCTGCCGACACGGGCTTCGTCCTGAAACCAGACTTCGAAGGCTGTGCCAGCTTCTGTGCCGACGAGCGCCTGCTTCAGCAGGCTGGCAAATTTTCTTAAAGTCTCCTGGGCCGCCACGTCGCGCTTCGGATGAAACGGGCGGGGTTGCAGCCTCAGCCCAAGTGCGCGCAGCCATTTGCCGATCGTGCGCTCGTCCACCGTGACGGGAAATCGCCGGCTCACCTCTGCGCGTAGGTCACGGCAACGCCAGCGAACGACGCCGTTCTTGTCGGGGTCCGGGCCGGCGACCACCAGTTCGCGCAGCTCGGCCATGTGAGCTTCGGTCAGCACACAGCGCCGGAGATCGCGGCCGACGTGCCTGCCGCCTGCATGAATTCTCAGCGCGCGCTGACGCCCGCAATGAAGGAAGCGGGGCCGGAACGTTCCGGGATGGGCCGTCTCGGCGTGAACGCTAGGCGGGTTCCTCCGGGCCACGGCGCGTGCCGGCGCACACGCACCTAATGTCCGACGAGATATTCGTCGTACTCGAATGGGAAGGTCTGTTCCGCTACGGCGATCGCGTGCACGAAGACTGGCCCCGGAGACTGTATCTCCTGCCCGGCCGACACGGGGATCGCACATCAGATCGCCACCCCGCGACCCGATAGTAATAGCATCAGCTGTGGCAAAGCTGCACTGGTGACGACCAGGCCATCGGTTTTATCCCATTGGGCATAACGCTCGATGGGCCGCCATGAAATTCGTAATCGCCTGCGTCTCCGTTGCGGCCGGACTGCTTCCCGGCGGTGCTCACGCGCAAACGCCCGCGCCGCCGCAGATCCGGCCGCTCGACCTCGCCTACGCCCAAGCAGATGCGGAGTGCAAGCAGGTCTGGGCACGCAAACCGATCCGGGCGCGGGCCCATCGCCGGCAAGTACGACCCCGCAAGCCTCAAGCGTCGTAGGCGCGGTGTCGAACTACTTCACCAACTGGTTCGGCCGCGTGGCGGCGGCGCAGGCCAGCCAGCCCCACTGGATCACCCCGCTCGTCACGGTCACGCCCCGCCTTGAGAAGGAGGTGCGCTACGACC
>CAXTMS010000216.1:2295-2671 GCA_964245345.1 uncultured Acetobacteraceae bacterium
GTTCTAGGAAGCCCGCGGCAACGGCTCCAAGCTGGACGTTTTCGACGGCGGCAAGGGCCTCGAGCTGATCCCCACCGAGACCAACGAGGTGCTGATCAACCCGCCCGCCTACCAGTATAAGGGTAGGAGGGCGACGCCTGCCAATGGCTGGCTGGACTATCAGTTCCTGGTAATCAAGCAGCGCCTGTTCAGCGGCAACGAACAGAACGGCGATTACATCGTCAGCGCCTTCCTCGGCCTAACGGCGGCTTCCGGCAACCGTGCGTTCACCAATAAGAACTGGGTCGTCACGCCCACCATCGCCGGCGTCAAGGGCTGGGGCGACTTCGACATCCAGGCGACGTCCGGCATCGCTATGCCGTTCAAGCACCAGAAC
>CAXTMS010000216.1:2681-5556 GCA_964245345.1 uncultured Acetobacteraceae bacterium
GGGCGACTCGGTGCTGACCAACGTCACCTTCTAGTATCACGTGCTGACATACTTCTGGCCGGAGTTCGAGGTAAACGACAACTATTGGGTGGACGGCAAGCAGCGCGGCGGCAAGAACCAGGTCCTGCTCACGCCGGGCATCATCCTAGAGCATGTCCGCCTCAAGTTGGGGCGTAGCCGGCATGACGGAGATAGTTGGCGCATTCTGATGGGGTGAACTGGTCGAGCAGTTCGCCGATCCTGTGCCAAACGGCTGCGGTTGAGCGTTCGTCGGCTTTGCGCAGCATTGTCTTGAGCTTGGCGAACCTCATCTCGATCGGGTTGAGATCGGGGCTATACGGCGGCAAGAAGAGGAGATGGGCCCCGGCATTGCGGATGGCACGTCGGACCGCCAAGCCCTTGTGGCTGCCGAGGTTGTCGAGCACGACGACGTCGCCAGCGCGCAGGGTGGGCAGCAGACAATGGACCGTCCAGGCCAGGAACGAGGCACCGTTGATCGGGTCGTCGAACACGCACGGGGCGGTGATGCCGTCCGAGCGCAGGCCGGCCAGGAACGTCATCGTGGTCCAACGACCGTGCGGCACGGCGGCGACCAGGCGTTGCCCGCGTAGCGCGCGGCCATGGGTGCGCGTCATGTTGGTCTTGGCCCAGGTCTCATCGACAAACACCAGCCGCGACGCATCAATGCTGCGCTGATGGCGCTTCCAGCGCTCGCGCTTACGGGCGACGTCTGGACGGTTCTGCTCGTCGGCGCTCATGCTTTTTTTTGAAGGTGAGCCGTTCGCTGGACAGGAAGCGCCAGACAGCATCCTTGCTGACGCGGGTGCCGCGGACCGCCAACTCGGCATGCAGGGCACGCACGGTCAGGTCCGGCACTGCCGACACACGTGCCAATAGCTAGTCCCGCTCCTCAAGCAGGACCGCCCGCCGTGCCCCGCCCATCGGCTTGGCCGAGCAGCTCCCGGTGGAGCTATGGCGCTGCATCCAGCGGATCACGGTTGACTCTCCAAGGCTCAGGAGACGGGCCACGGCCCGGCGGGACTGCCCCGCCTCAACCAGCAAAACGGCGCGACTACGCAGAGTCAGGACTATACGGCGGGTCATCGCTGCTGGCCTCCAATCCAGCCAGCAACTTGAATCAGGTTGCACGCCGCGCCGGAACCCTTGATTCAATCCGGTGCGGACATACTCTAGGCTCCAAACCCAATCAATTCTTGTGCGGCTCGGCTTTGGTGTGATTCAAGGTCTGCGTTTGCGCGGGGAAGTGAGATGGCGGCGAGTTCTGGCTTTCGGATCGGCAGTGGGCGGTGATCGAGCCGCTGCTGCCGAGCAACCAGCCTGGCGCGCGGCGCACGGATGATCGGCGGGTGGTCAGCGGCGTCGTGAACATGCTGCGCGACGGTGGGCGTTGGCAGGACTGTCCAGCCGGTTCTGTTGCAAATTCTTAAGTGGGCTGTGCCGCCCCCTGGAGGCGAGGGTCTCAGGCAGCGACCTGAAATAGGTCTGCAACGAAAGCTGCCTGGGCCTGCATGTCTCGACCGCCAATATTTTGAACCTGCCCTTTCCAGATCATCGCCATCGCCTCGTATCCAGCCAGCGTCCGCCTTGCCGTTCGCAAGCTGCCGAACCCGAGCCCGGGCCGGAGCAGGCGTTTGATCCGGCGGTGATCCTGCTCGACGATGTTGTTGAGATACTTGCACTGTCGTAGCCGCGAAAAGCGCCATAGTTCGCCCGAGCGCTTCAGGTCGGCCGCCGCACGCGGGTAGGCCGGGTTCTTGTCGACCGTGATCGTGCGCGGGTTGACCGTGTGCGGCTGGGCCAGTGCCTTGCGGAAGAAGCGTTTGGCCGCTGCTGCGTCCCGCCGCGCGGACAGCAGGAAGTCGATCGTCTGGCCCAGGCTGTCGACGGCACGATACAGATATGTCCAGACGCCTTTGACCTTGATGTAGGTCTCGTCCACCCGCCACGATCCTGTGCAGGGGCGCAGATGGCGCCGGACCCGCTGTTCCAGCTTGGCGGCGTAGGCCTGAACCCAGCGAAACTAGGTGGTGTGATCGACCAGGACCCCTCGGTCCGACAGCATCGCCGAGAGATCACGATAGCTGATTGGGAAAGCCAGATACCAGCGTAGGGCCCATAGGATCACCTCCGAGGAAAAGTGCCGCCCCTTGAACGTGCCGTCCTGCCCCAACGTCATCGCGTCCCACGCCCCGATCGCCCTCCAGCCTACACCCTCACCGCCACCGCTGCCGTTTGCAACAGAACCAGGATCTCAGATACGCGGTGGGGCCGCCGCCGAACTGCCGGAATGGAAGTGCAGTGATGTTCGCCGCCGCAGCCACTGGGGCAAGGACAATGACTGTGGCGGCCAGGACGCCAACGACCGCCGTTGCCTCCGCGTTGCGTTGCTCCTCGGGGCTGCTGCTCGCGCAGCCTTCGCAGGCCAAGGTGGCAACAAGGAGGCTTTCTGCCAACGTGCAAGCCAACATCGGGCAGATCGAGGTCAACGGCAGCCTTACCAGCGCATCGCGCAGCCGCAGGCCGGGGTGTTCCTGCGTTTAGATTGGCCGCTCTACCAGGGCGGCCTGCAGCAGAACAGGCTTCGCCTCGCGGAGTCGCAGAAGGCGCAGGCCGAGGACACCTTGCAGCAGAACAGCACCCAAGCTCTGGGCGAGGTCGCAATGGCCTACGACCAGGTGCAAACCGAGCTGACGCAGTACGACAGCGCCGTCGCACTGCAGGCAGCATCACAAACAGCGTTTGACGCCGCTTCGGACGCCTACGCGCACGGCGTAGGCTCAATCACCGATGCGACCAACGCGCAAACGGCACTGGCGGCGTCCCGGGCCAGCGTCGCCCGGGCGCACTCCCAATC
>CAXTMS010000216.1:5566-5799 GCA_964245345.1 uncultured Acetobacteraceae bacterium
CCTGGTCAATGCCGCCGCCCTCGCCTTCGCAACCGGAAGCCTCACCTCAAGCGCGGCGCCAAGCATAACCCCGGCAGTTCCGTGATGTCACCCGCACACCGTCCGGCGTGCAAAACTCGGGCAAACCCGCTCCGCATACGCGGTCCGAAGCTGCCTATGAAGGGCAGACCATGGTGGAGGATCGTCGGCAAGACAGGCGTACCAGGCAGCGCAGACGGGCCGTTGTCGATCGA
>CAXTMS010000217.1:0-5790 GCA_964245345.1 uncultured Acetobacteraceae bacterium
AGCTGTGCAGGATGTACTCCTGGATCGCGGCGCGGATCCACCACATCGCGTAGGTGGCGAGACGGAAGCCGCGATCCGGATCGAACCGCTTCACCGCCTGCATCATGCCGACGTTGCCCTCGCTGATCAGCTCGCTGATCGGCAGGCCGTAGCCGCGGTAGCCCATGGCGATCTTGGCGACGAGGCGCAGGTGCGAGGTGACGAGCTTGTGGGCGGCCGCGGAGTCCTCGGTGTCGCGCCAGCGACGCGACAGGGCGAGTTCTTCCTCCGGCGCCAGCATCGGGAACTTGCGGATGTCCTGAAGGTAGCGCGAAAGGTTGCCTTCGGGACTGACGTTGATAACAGCGGAAACCATCGAACGGCTCCTTTCGCCTGATCGGCTGCGGGATCTCGGCTATCCTTACGGCACAGCCGGAACACGGTTTCGCAAGCCGTCAGCATGGGCGCGGGTGAGGACTTCACGTCCCTGAGACCCTCCCCTTGTCAGCAGGCGGAGCGATGCGGGACGCGCAGACCGGCGGGCGCGCCCGCTCGTCGGAATGGACGCTGGATTAACAGGACCGGACAGGTCCTGTCAAGGAAACGGTGATGCCCGGCGGCTGAACTTTCCTTCATGTTCGCGGCGGTCTACCTGTCGAGAAGGCTGGTCCGCAGGCTGTCGAAATCCCGTGGCGGCGGAGTTTCGAAGCGCATTGCCCGGCCGGATACCGGGTGCTGGAAGCCGAGCACGGCGGCGTGCAGCGCCTGCCTCGGGAAGTCCAGGGCCAGCCTCCGGGAGGGCTCGGGCAGCAGGCGCGCGGCGGCCGGGATGCGTCGCAGGTACACCGGGTCGCCGACCAGAGGGTGCCCGACCTGCGCGAAGTGCACCCTGATCTGGTGGGTGCGGCCGGTGGCCAGCCGGCATTCCACCAGGCTGACCGCCCCGTCGCTCGTGTCCAGGGTCCGGTAGTGGGTAAGGGCCGCCTTGCCGCCGCGTGCGACCACGGCCATGCGCTTGCGGTCGCGGGGATCGCGGCCAATCGCGCCCTCGATCGACCCCTGCGACGGGCTGAGCAGGCCCCAGCACAGCAGGAGATAGCTGCGCTCGATCGTCCGGGCGGCGAACGCGTCCGACAAGACGGCGAGGGCGTGCTCCGTCTTCGCCACCACCATCACGCCCGACGTGTCCTTGTCGAGCCGGTGCACGATCCCCGGGCGCCGTTCCCCGCCGATCCCGGGCAGGTCGTCGCCGCAATGGGCGAGCAGGGCGTTGACCAGGGTTCCGTCCTCGTTGCCCGGGGCCGGATGCACCACCAGGCCGGCCGGCTTGTCGAGCACCAGCAGGCTTTCGTCCTCGTGCAGGATCGCGAACGGGATCGCCTGCGCGGCCGGGCGGGCCGCCACCGCTGCAGGCGGGATCAGCTCGAAGCGCATCCCCGGCCGCACCGGCTCGGCCGGCGAACGCGCCGGCTGGCCGTCCCGGCGCACATGGCCCGCCTCCATCAGCCCCTTGACCCGCGAGCGGGACAGGCTAGGGGAAGCCTCGGCGAGGAACCGGTCGGTCCGCATGCCCTCGTGCGCCAGCCCGGCGACCAGCAGCAGCGGCGCGTCCGCCTGCGCAAGGGGAACCGGCTCGGTCATGGCGACGGTGTAGCCGCAAACGGGAAGGGCGGGAAATGCAGGCGAGCCGGACAGGGGCGACCCGGGCGCTGCTGGCGCTGGTGATCGTCATGGGGGTGCTGATCCTCGCCGGCACGGCGGGGCTGGTCGCCGTGGTGGTGCACCGGCTGGCGCATCCGGCGACGCGGGCGTCGGGAGCCGGCCAGGGTCCGCTGCCGCAGGCGGCGTTGCGGCCGGAGCCGGCCGGCACCCGCATCATGTCGCTGGTCCGGCAGTCCGACACGGTGCTGGCGATCGCGCTGACCGGCGGCGGCCCGGACCGGGTGCTGGTGTGGGACCTCGCCGCCGGACGCGCCGTGGCCGAGATCCGCCTGGGGCCGTGAGCTCAGCTGCCGCTGAACCAGTTGTAGCCCTGGTCTTCCCAGTAGCCGCCCGGATAAGTGTTGGTGACGAACACCGCGGCGATGAACTTGGGGTTCTTGAAGCCGAGCTTGGTCGGGATGCGCAGGCGCATGGGATAGCCGAACTCGGTGGGCAGCGGCTTGTTCTCGAAGTCGAGCGCCATGATGGTCTGCGGATGCAGCGCGGTCGGCATGTCGATCGACGAGTAGTAGCGGTCGGCGCACTTGAAGCCGACATAGCGCGCGGTGGTGTCGGCGCCGACCGCATGGAGGAAGCGGCTGAACGGCACGCCGCTCCACTGCCCGATCGCGCTCCAGCCTTCCACGCAGATCAGCCGGGTGATCTGGCTTTGCTGCGGCAGCGCGCGCAGACGGTCCACGGTCCAGGGCGACTTGTCCGACACCAGCCCGGACACCTCGAGCTTCCAGTCGTCGCCGTCGGTGTCCGGGGCGTTGTCGATCGGGTAAAAGGCGTTGAACGGGAACGGGCGGGTGATGCGGCTGGCGGCATAGGTCGGCGCCAGGCGGGTGCGGCTGAACAAGGCGGCCTGCACCCGGTCGTTGAAGCGCGACATCGCCAGCAGCACCCGGTCCACCGCGTCGCCGTCGGCCAGGTTGCAGCCGGACAGCATGGTGAGCGCGCCCAGCGACAGGCCCCCGCGCAGCAGGGTGCGCCGGCCGATGCGGTCCAGGCGCGGCTGCAGCGCCTGCAGCAGGGCGCGCCGCTCGGCGCGCGCTTCGGGCGTGCGGTCGGTCACGGCTGGAACTCCTGCGGCTCGGCCTCGGTGGTGGCGCGGCCGGTGATCATCGCCGGCAGGGTCTTCGGCACCACCGCCACCAGAAGGAGGTGCACCAGCACGAACAGCACGATGCCGCTCATGGCGAAGAAGTGGATCCAGCGCACGGTCGGATAGCCGCCGAGCAGGTCATCCACCAGCTGCAGCTGCACCGGCTTCCACAGGCCGAGGCCCGACACCACTGCGGCAATGCCGAGCAGCAGCACGACGACGTAGAGCAGGCGCTGCACCGCGTTGTAGCTGCCGAGCTTGTGCTTCAAGCGGAACGTCAGCGCCTCGCCGAGGTCGCGCAGCACCGCGTGCGGCGTCAACGGCAGGAAGGAGCGCATGAAGTGCCGGCCGCCCAGCCCGTAGGCGAAGTAGATCAGGGCGTTGCCGACCAGCAGCCACATCGCCGCCAGGTGCCAGGCGATGCCGCCGCCGAGCCAGCCGCCCAGGGTGGCCCAGGCCGGGAACTCGAACGGCAGCAGGGGGGACGCGTTGTAGATCTGCCAGCCGCTGGACACCATGACGACAAGGGCGACCGCGTTCACCCAGTGGGTGAGCCGGACCACCAGCGGGTGGATGATGACGACCTGTCTGGTCCGCGCCGGACCAGCCGTCATGTCGGACATCGTGCAGTCTCCCAAGGTCGGGCCGCGCGCCCCGCTGCGCGCCGACCCACCGTCATATGGGGAGACTACATCGGCGGCACCGTGCCGTCTTCGCCGATGATGATGCGTTTGGCGTCCACCGTGCCGTCGCTGTTCTTGGGGCCGAACGCGACCACGTGGGCGCCGGGCTTGAGCAGCGCCTTGGAGCCGGGCTCCAGGTCCACCACCGGGACGTCGTCCGGCACGGACAACTTCTTCTGGCCGCCCTTGTAGTCCACCGTCATGGTGCGGCCGCTGGTGCCGACCACCGAACCGATGGTGCCGTTGGTCATGGACGAGTTCCGGCCCAGGTCCCAGCCGTAGTTGCCCTCGCCGGCGCCGCGCATGCTTTCGGGGAACACGGTGACCTCCAGCGCCTTCAGCGTGCCGTCCGGCTGCGGGATCGCGGCGGTGCCGATGAAGCGGCCGCTCTGCACCGCGGACAGGCTGGCCTTGGTGGCGCCGACATAGCCGGTATCGGCGGCGATCTTCAGCGTGACGGTGCCGGCATGGCTGCGCAGGGTGACGTTGTTGTCGCTGACCGCGGTGATCACGCCGCGGGTGCGCGGCGGCACCTGGGCCAGCGCGCTGCCGGCGGTGAGCGCGAGGAGCAGGCTGGTGGCGAGGGGAACGGATTTCATGCTCGGCTTCCTGTTCTGCCGGCAGATGGCGGAGGATGGCCCTGCTGTGCGGCGCCGGTCCTACGTTCGGCGGCAGGCGAGGTTGCGTGATGCCGTTCGGCTGCATCCCGGACACCGTTGCCTGCTGGTTAAGCAGTGAATGCACAGAAGATATGCAAACGCGGCCGTCGACCAGGTGTCGTGGCGACACCAGCTTGCACTGTCCCAGCGGAACGGTATGGCCGTTCGGCGTTGTTCCTGGACTTTTTCATGTCGCCTCAGACCAAGACCCCGATCCTGCGCACCCGCGGTGTCGGTTCGATCGTTTCCAGTTGCGCCGCGTTCGCGGTGTCGGTGTTCTTCGCCGGCGGCATGTGGCTGGTGATGCGCTGACCGCCGGACACCGATTGATCCTCGACAGCGTGGACGCAGTGCGACGCGTTCCCGCCGTCTTCGCCACGCCGGGCCTCGCCCGGACGTTCGACCCTGAACCCGGGAGCAGCTCATGAAGGCGATGTGGAACAACCAGGTGGTGGCCGAAAGCGACGACATCGTCACGGTGGAGGGCAATGCCTACTTCCCGGCGGCGTCGGTCCGGCCCGGCATGCTCGTGCCGAGCAGCCACACCAGCCAATGCCCCTGGAAGGGCACCGCGCACTACCATTCGGTGTCGGTTGCCGACGCGATCAACCAGAACGCGGCCTGGTTCTATCCCGACCCGAAGCCGGCAGCGGCCGAGATCAAGGACCGGATCGCGTTCTGGAAGGGCGTGACGGTATCCGCCTGAACCGATCCGCGCGCGGCGTCAGTCCGCTGGATCGAACGCCGACACGTCGTCGCGGCGGCGCCAGCCCTGGGTCTTGACGCCAAGCCGGTCGAGCAGGTCGCCGAGCCGCCAGAACGTGGTCGCGCGCCGGTCGCCGAGGGCCGGCAGCCGCCAGGGGTCGGCGGGAAGCGGGAAGAACGGGTTGCGCCGGCCATACGCCCACACCTCCACGCGCAGCCCGGGTCCGGCACTCGGCCCGCGCGCATGGAAGCCGGAGGTGTCGGCGACGATCAGGGTGTTGGCGGGGGTGGCGAAGGCGTGTGGTGCCCGGTAGCCGAGTTCGGCCAGCTCCTCCGAGGCGATCCGGAACGAGCCGCGTCCGCTGAGCCGGTTCGGTGCGGTCCGGGCGGCGATGCTCATGCGCCATTCCCAGTCCCGGCGCGCCGGGGTGATGCGATGCGAGCCGGGCACGAACACGAACGGGCCGCCATCCGCCGCTACGTCGGTCAGGGTGAGCCAGGCCTTGACCGTGGGCTGGAACGTGTCGGCGTGCAGCGCCGTCTGCGGATCGGGCTCGCCCGGCACGGCGCCGGACAGGATCGACTGCAGGTAGCAGACCGGCTCGGAGTCGTGGCTGCCGACATAGCGCAGCAGGCCGCGCCAGGTCGGATGCCGCAGCAGCAGGCGAAGCGCCGGCATGTGGCGCAATGCTGCGGGATCCAGAGCGAGGCGGCGGGTGACGGTGTCGCCTTGCACGGTTTCGCGCGCAGGCCCGCGGAACGATCGCGCCTGGTGCAGCAGCTCGGCGAACTCGGCGGCCGGCAGGAAGTCGCGCACCGTGACGAAGCCGTCGCGCTCGAAGGCGGCCGCCTGCTCCGCGCTGACCAGCCGCGACAGGCGGCGGCGGCGCAGCGCGGCCAGGCGGTGGGCCAGGGCCTGGCGTCCGACGTGCAGGCCGAGCCGGTTCAGCCGGGC
>CAXTMS010000218.1:0-5777 GCA_964245345.1 uncultured Acetobacteraceae bacterium
CCGCTCAGCACGCTGATGCTGGCCGGCATTCGCGACATCATGATCATCTCGACGCCGGCCGACTTGCCGCAGTTCGAGCGCCTGCTGGGCGACGGCTCGCGGCTCGGCGTGCGCTTCACCTACCGCGTGCAGCCGAGCCCGGACGGCATTGTCCAGGCCTTCCTGATCGCCGACGACTGGCTCGGCCGCAATCCTTGTGCCCTGGCGCTGGGCGACAACCTGATCTTTGCCGACCACCTCGGCGTGCTCCTGCGCGCGGCGTCCGCCCGTCCGGAGGGAGCTACCGTGTTCGCTTATCAGGTGCGCGATCCGGAACGCTACGGCGTCGTCTCGTTCGATGACAGCGGGCGTGCCCTGGAGGTGGTCGAGAAGCCGGCCAACCCGCAGTCGAACTGGGCCGTCACCGGGCTGTACTTCTACGACAGCCGCGTGCTGGAGATGGCCAGGCGGATCAAGCCCAGTTCACGCGGCGAACTCGAGATCACCGACCTGAATCGGCTCTACCTCGAGGAAGGCACCTTGCACGTCGATCGCCTCGGGCGCGGCTGCGCCTGGCTCGATGCCGGCATGCCGGACAGCCTGATGCAGGCGGGAACCTTCGTGCAGACCATCCAGTCCCGCCAGGGCATGCTGGTCGGTTGTCCGGAGGAGGTCGCGTTCCGCATGGGCTTCATCGACTCCCATTCGTTGCGCAGCCAGGCCCGCAAGCTCGCCAAGACGGAGCTCGGCCGTCTGCTGCTCGAGCTCGCCGACGGCGTGCACGCCTGAGCCGATCGGTCGCTCGACCGATGATAGAACGAGGAGCCTCATGAAGGTCGAACGCCTTGCCATCCCCGAGGTGATCCTGATCACCCCGCCGCGTTTCGGCGACAGCCGTGGCTTCTTTTCCGAAACCTACAACCACCCGCGCCTGGCCGCAGAGGCCGGGATCCATCTGCCGTTCCTCCAGGACAACCATTCCTTCTCGCGGGAACGCGGCGTGGTACGCGGCCTGCACTGCCAGCTCGATCCCCATCAGCAGGGCAAGCTGCTGCGCTGCGCCAAGGGCGCGATCTTCGACGTCGCCGTGGATGCCCGTACCGGGTCGCCGACCTATGGCAGGTGGGTAGGCGCCGAGCTGACCGGCGACAACTGGTCGCAGCTCTGGATACCGCCGGGCTTCCTGCACGGCTTCTGCACCCTCACCGACGATGTCGAGGTGCTCTACAAGTGCACCGACGTGTGGGACAAGGCGAGCGAGCGCGCCGTGATCTGGAACTGTCCGGAGATCGGCATCGAGTGGCCGATCAAGGCGGACGAGGCATTGCTGTCGGAGAAGGATGCCCAGGCGCCGCATTTCTCCGCAGCACATGGCTGGTTCCAGTACTGATGGCGGAGCTTTCCCCCGGCAGCCCGATCCTGGTCACCGGCGGCGGCGGCCAGCTCGCCACCTCCTTGGTGCGCCTGGGTGGCTCGCGTATCCACCGCGTCGGCCGTCCGGCGTTCGACTTCGACCAGCCGGACACGATCGGGACGGTGTTCGCCGCCGTGTCTCCGGTTGCGGTGGTGAATGCTGCCGCCTGGACTGCAGTGGATGCAGCCGAAACCGCGGTCGAGGCTGCCACACGTGCCAATCGGGACGGACCGGAACTGTTGGCAAGCCTGTGCGCGGAAGCCGGCATCCCGTTGCTGCACGTATCCACCGACTACGTGTTCGACGGAGACAAGGGCGCACCTTACGTCGAAACCGACCCCGTCTCGCCCACCGGTGTCTATGGACGCACCAAGGCCGAGGGCGAACAGGCGGCGCTAGCGGCCAACCCGCGCACGATCGTGCTGCGCACATCCTGGGTCTATTCCGCGACCGGCAAGAACTTCGTCCGCACCATGATCAATGCGGGCGAGAAGAACGCCACCCTCAGGGTGGTGGGCGACCAGCGTGGCGCGCCCACCGCGGCTGACGACCTGGCGGCGGCGATCTTGTCGATCCTGGCCCGGATCGAGCGGGACGGCTGGCAAGACTCTCAAGCCGGGATCTTCCATGCCGCCGGCACTGGCGAGACCACTTGGCACGGGCTCGCGGTCGCAGCGCTTGAGGCTGCGCGGACGCATGGTCGTGCCATGCCTGAGGTGATCGCGATCCGCACCGCAGACTGGCCGACCCCAGCGCGCCGCCCCTCGGATTCTCGGCTCGACTGCGGCAAGCTGGAGCACGTGTTCGGCGTTCGCCTGCCGCCCTGGCGCGGGAGCCTGATCCGCACGGTGGACGAGCTTCTGGCGCCACCCACATCCTGACCGTCCGCCTCGACACGCCTGCCTGGCGCATGGCGGCCGGCCGCGACGCGGTAGCGGACTCCCCGGTGGCCTCCGGCCGCGGCGGCACACATCAAACTGGACGCGAGGTGGCCGAGGCCCTGCCGGTCGCGGTGCTGCTTTCGACCTTCGACGGGGCCCGTCATCTGCGACCGCAGCTGCAGTCGCTTGCGGAACAAACCTATCGCCGCTGGTGCCTGCTCTGGCGCGACGACGGATCGAGCGACGAGACGACCGCCCTGGTTGACGCTTTCAAGGGCGAGTTGGGGGAGGCGCGCTGTATCGCGGCGACGGTGCCTGTCGGCCATCTTGGCATCACCGGCTCGTTCCTGGCGTTGCTGCGACAGGTGCCGGCCGGTCATGTCGCGGCGTTCGCCGATCAGGACGACGTCTGGCTGCCGGAAAAGCTGGCCAGGGGTGTCTCGGCATTGCAGGCGGTTCCGGCCGACCGGCCGGCGCTGTACTACGCCCGTCAGCGCCTGGTCGACGAAGACCTGTCGCCGCTCGGCTTGTCGCCGCAGCCCCGACAATCGGCCGGTTTCCCGGCGGCGCTCACGCAGAACGTCGCCACCGGTTGCACCGTGATGCTGAACCAGGCTGCAGTCGCGCTGGTGGCGGCGAGCGAGCCGCCGGACGGCACCCTGCACGATTGGTGGTCCTATCTGCTTGTCAGCGCCGCGGGCGGCCACCTGATGGCCGATCCGGTGCCGGTGGTGCTGTATCGCCAGCATGCCGGCAATGCGGTCGGGGCGCCGCATTCGCTGCTTCGTCGTGGGGTGATGGCGCTGCGGCGAGGTCCGGATGCCTTCATGCAGCTGTTCCGCCGTCATGTTGCGGGGCTGCTCGCCAGCGGCGCTGCGCTGTCGCCCGAGGCGGCGCGTGACCTCCTTATCCTGGAGGAAGCGTTGTCCGGCGGCCTGCTGGCTCGGTTGCGTGCGATGCGCCGTGTACGCAGCCTGATTCGCCGGACCAGGCTTGAAACTCTGCTGTTCCGGCTATGGTTCCTGATCGGCTGACCCGAGGGACATGGCATGGACAGGAACACGATCGGCCTGATCTGGGTGGGCGGCTTGCTGGCGGCGGTGCTGCTGACGGTGGTCGGTCCCGGCGCGCTCGGAACGGAGCTGGGCCTGGCGATGGAGCGGCTGGTGGACAGCGCCACGCTTGCGCTGGCGCAGGTGGGCGATCCGTTGCGGGAGATGATCCGCGGCTTTGCCATCGCCGCCTACGGGGTGTTCATCGCCTTGTGCGTTGTGGCCCGACGTCGGCGCCTGCCGGCAATGGTGACGGCAATCGCGGTGACGCTCGTGTTCCTGTTCCTGGTGGGGAGCCCGCGCGGGTGGGACCGCTCGCTGCAGGGCGCGCACTGGTTCCTGGCCTTGCTGCTGAACCTGGCGGCCTCCCTGCTGATGACGCATCGGCTGACCGCGAGATGGCTTCCGGGTGGAAACGCCGGCCGACGCTCCGGTCCCTGAGAACGAGGCGGCTGCGCTGTCGCCTTGCTGGCCGCCGGTCATCGTTCCATCCTTGCCTGCATGACGGTCGCCCTTTTCACCCATCCTGCCTGTCTGGCTCACGAACCGGGAGCCGGACACCCTGAGTCCCCCGACCGCCTGCGTGCGGTGCTGGCCGCGCTGGACCATCCGGAGTTTGCCGCCCTGCGTCGCGAGGAGGCGCCACAGGCGAGCCTGGACCAGCTGACGCTGGCACATCCTGCCGACTACGTCGCGGAGGTGCTGGCGATCCGGCCGCCACCGGGCGCCGCCGTGCGCATGGACGCCGACACCGTCATGAGCGGCGGCAGTGTTGAGGCTGCACGCCGCGCTGCCGGCGGTGCCTGTGCGGCCGTCGATCTGGTCATGGCCGGACACGCCGAAAGCGCCTTCGTGGCGGTGCGGCCGCCGGGACACCATGCGGAGCCTTCGCAGGCGATGGGGTTCTGCCTGTTCGGCGGCGTTGTCATCGCGGCACTGCACGCCCGCATGCGCTGGAACCTTCGCCGGATCGCGATCGTCGATTTCGACGTGCACCACGGCAACGGCACCCAGGCGATGCTCCAGGATGATCCGGAGATGTTCTTCGCCAGCAGCCACCAGTCTCCGTGCTACCCCGGAACAGGTGCTGCGTCCGAAACCGGGATCGACCGCAACGTGGTCAACCTGCCGCTGTCGCCCGGCACCGGATCGGCCGGGTTCCGGCAGGGCTGGCGTGACGTGATCCTGCCGGCGCTGGACCGGTTCGGCCCGGAGCTTCTGCTCGTTTCCGCTGGGTTCGACGCCCATCGTGCCGACCCGTTGGCCCAGCTGGAGCTCGAAGCCGACGACTTCGGCTGGATCACCGAGGCGCTGCTTGGGATCGCCGACCGGCACTGCCGCGGCCGTCTCGTTTCGGTGCTGGAAGGCGGCTATGATCTTGACGCCCTGGCCCTGTCGGCGGCGGCGCATGTACGGATGCTGATGCGACCGCGGCCTGAGTGAGCCCGGAGGGGAAGGCGGCGGATCCTGGCCACTATCCGGTCTCGGATCTAGAAGATCTTGTTGATCAGGTCGTTGCCGATGCCAAAGCCGGCACCCATCTCGATTGCGCGGCCGAACCCGGAGTTGAGGAAGCCGCCCAGCATGCCGCCTTGCTGCTGCGGCGGCGCATAGCCGGGCTGCGACTGCGGATAAGCGGCTTGTCCCCAGCCTGGCTGCTGCTGCGGCATCTGCCCTTGCATCTGGGCCTGGTTGGCGACAAAGCCGTGCAGGGCCTGCAACAGGTTGGACACCTGGTCCTGCTCGGCGCGGAAGGCGAGCGCCAGTTCCCTCAGGTCGAGAAGCCATTCCCGCGCCTGCTGGTCACCGTTTTGGGCAGCCGCCTGAAGCTTGCCGCCGAGCAGTTGCAGCGCCTGGGCCGTCTGCTGGGACTGTCCCTGGAGCTGCTGGTATTGCTGGTCGATCGTTTGCACGTCCATGCCGGTTCTCCTTCGCGATGATGCGATCAACAGGTTGAAGCGGAGCAGATCGGCTGGTGGTTCCCGTTGCCAGCCTCGTTCCGTGGTTCAGCCAGTTCTCCTGGCGCCGGACGCATCGATGAAGCGGGTGCCTTTCAGCGCCAGCCACCCGGGCCCCGGTCGTAGTAGCCGCCATGCCTGTGGCACCAGCTCAGGCCGAACGGACCACAGCCGCATCCAGCCAAGGTCGTTGCCGCGAGCATAAGGGCAAGCATGCCCAGGATCCTGTTCGTGTGCCGCTTCGTCATGACGTTTCTCTCCTGCGGGCCGATGCCGCCGTGCAGGAAGGCACTCCGAATGTGGCGGTTGGATGGAGGCGGCATGTCGCATCATCTCAGCCTTCGGATCAAAGGCTTTGCTCCAGCCTGTCGACCCCGACTGGTAGGGCCTCGTTGGCCGAGTGGCGGTTAGCCCGCCACGACTTTGGCGGCGACATGCTGTCCGGTGGTGGCGACCGACCCCGATCGGGAGTTGTCCCGATCCTTCGGAGCAT
>CAXTMS010000219.1:0-5764 GCA_964245345.1 uncultured Acetobacteraceae bacterium
ATGCCCAACCGTTCGACCTGCCCGGCGACGCCTGAGCCGCCTATGGCCGCTTGGCCCGGCCGGGCCCGGCTTCCAGTTCCGACAGCTCGACCATAGCCGCCTTGCCCGTGGTGCCCGGCACGTCCATCGCCACCCCGGGCCCGGCGGCCTGCTCGGGCAGCCGGCGGGTGACGGCAAAGGCGGCGAGCACCGCCAGCGTGCCGAACACCATCCCGCCCGCCGCCTGGCCCAGCAGCACGCCCACCGGGCCGAAGCGGGCGCCCAGCGTCACGAACGGGATCGTGCCAAGCGTCGCCCGTCCCCAGTTGAACAGGGTGGACAACAGCGGGTGGCCGAGGTTGTTGAACGCGGCATTGGCCACGAACAGGGCGCCCACCCACAGGAAGCCCGCCACCGTCAGCGAGCAGAACAGGTGGATCAACGCGGCCGCCGTGCCGGTGGCCGAGAACAGGATCACCACCTGGTCCTGCAAGGCGGCCAGCAGCGCCCACATCCCCAGCACGCAGCCCAGCACCAGCAGCAGGGAAGCGCGCAGGGTGTCGCGCACCCGGTTGCACAAGCCGGCCCCCAGGTTCTGCGCCATGATCGGCCCGACCGAGCCGGTCAGGGCGTAGATAAAGGCGAACGCGACCGGGGTGATGCGGTCGATCGTCGCCTGGCCGGCCACCGCCTGCAGGCCGAACCCGGCCAGGGCGTGGGTGGTGTAGGCCGCTCCCACCGGGGTGGCGAGGTTGGTCAGGATCGCCGGCATCGCCACGGCGCCGACCCGCCTGGCGTCCGGCAGCAGCCGGGACAGGATCGGCCGGTGCAGCAGCTCATGCCGCTGCACGCCGAGAAGGCCGAGCAGCGCCGTGGTGCCGCGCGACGCGACGGTGGAGATCGCCGCCCCGGTCAGCCCCAGGTGCAGACCGGTGACGAAGCCCAGGATCAGCAGCGGGTCGAGGCAGGCGGTGATCGCCGCCCCCCACAGCGTCACGGTCATGGAGCGGCGCGCGTCGCCCAGCGCCCGCAGCAGGGAGGAGAAGCCCATGCCCAGCGTGATCAGCGGCAGGCACGGCGACACGATCCGCACGTAGTGCGCCACCGCGTGGAAGGTGGCGCCGGTGGCGCCGAGCCCGCGGAGGATCGGACCGAGCAGCAGCACGGTGAGGAGGCCGATCACCAGCATCACCGCCGACATCACCACCAGGGCGGAGGACGCCACCCGGCCTGCCTCCTCGAACCGGTTGGCGCCGATCAGCCGCGACACGGCCGCACCCAGCCCGATCGACATGCCGATGGACACCGACAGCTGCAGCATGCCGACGGCACCGGTGAAGCCGATCGCGGCGGTCAGGCCGCGGTCGCCGAGGCGGGAAATGTAGAACAGGTTGAGCAGGTCGACCGCGAACACCGCGATCAGCCCGACCGCGCCGGTACCGGCCATCACCGCGGTGTGGCGCATGATCGAGCCGGTGCAGAACCGCGCCCGGCGCCCGCCTCCCCTGGCCTGGACCGGAACCGGTCCCGCCGACGCAGCCTTCATTCCCGGAAACCCCGACACGATCCCGGTTCTCCCCCATCGCGCGCCGCCTGACCAGAGGCCCGGGACCCGTCGGGCGATGGACGCTCAGGCGAGCCGGAGGATCGGCTTGCGACGCCACACCAGCCGGAAGTAGAGGAGATTCGCCAGCGCCATGACCACCGTGGCGGTTGGATAGGCGACCCATACCCCGTCCAGGCCGACGAGGCGGCTCAGGGTCCAGGCCACCGGCACCTCCACCAGCGCGATCGACAGCACCAGGATCAGGGTGGGCACCAGCACCACCCCGCTGGCGCGCATCTGCCCGGACAGGATGCCGCTGATCCCGCTCACCACCACGCTCCACAGCACGATGTGCAGCAGCGACTCCGTGGTGCCGACCACCGGAGCGCTGGCGATGAACAGTTGCACCAGGCGGCGCGAGAACAGGGTGGCGACCGCCACCAGGGTTCCGGTGATCAGGAGGTTCAGCGCCATCCCGGTGCGCAGGATCGCCGGCAGCCGCGCGACACGGCCGGCGCCGATCGACTGCGCGCTCAGGATGCTCACCGTGATCCCGACCGACATGGCGGGGAACTGCACGTACGCCATGACTTGGTTGACCGCCCCATAGGCCGCGGTGGCGTCCGGCCCGTAGCGGTTGACCAGCCCCAGCAGCACCATCTCCGCCAGCGCCATCGCCACCATCTGCACCGCCGACGGCACGCCGAGCCGGAGCACCCGGTCCAGGATCCGCCAGTCCGGGCGCATCGCGCGCCCGAAGCGCCGGTCGGGCGCCAGGGGGCTGTCCTGCCGTCGCAGGAACCAGCAGAGCCAGGCACCGCCCGCCGTCCAGGCGATCACCGCACCCCAGGCGGCGGCGGCCACGCCCAGGCGCGGCAGGCCGAGCCAGCCGCGGATCAGCGCCGGCGTCACGGTCATCGACACCCCGAGCGCGATCGCCAGCGCCCGAAGCGGGGTCACGGTGTCGCCGACGCCGCGCAGCAGCACGGTCAGAAGCAGGAACGCGAAGAACACCGGCATGAAGCCCAGCATCACCGTGGCATAGGCAATCGCACCCGGCAGCACGCGGGCCGGCGTGCCGATCGCTTCCAGCAGCGGCCGGGCCAGCGGCGTCAGCAGCAGCGACACCAGCACGCCGCAGGCCAGCACCGCCACGGTGGTCGAGGCCGCCACCCGGCGCACCTGGTCGACATCGCCGGCACCCCAGGCCTGGCCGATCAGCACCGAGGCGCCGACCCCCATGCCGATCACCAGCGACACCAGGAAGAAGATCACCGGAAAGAACACGCTGGCCGCGGCCATGGCATCGATGCCGATCATCTGGCCGAGATAAATGTTGCTGACGGTTCCCGACGCCGCCTGGAGGACGTTGCTCAGCATCATCGGCCCGAGAAAGGCCAGGAAGCTGCGCCAAAGCGGCGGGCTCGGGCGGAGCGCTGCGTCCATGGAACCGGTTCAAACCACAAGATGCCGGTTTCCGCCAGCTACCCGGATAGGTTGAAGGGCGATGCGACGGGGCTGGCCCGCGCGTCGGGGACCACCTAGATCGTGCCGACCATGACCCTGCTCGCCACCGACTACGATTTCGCCCTGCCGGCGGAGCGGATCGCGCAGCAGCCGGCGCGTCCGCGCGAGCGGGCCCGGCTGCTGGAGCTGCGCCGGGACGGGACGAGCGACCGCACGGTGGCGGAGCTGCCCGCCCTGCTGCGCGCGGGCGACCTGGTGGTGGCCAACGACACCCGCGTGATCCCGGCGCAGCTCCGGGCGCTGCGCGGGACCGCCCGGATCGGCGTCACCCTGGACCGCGTGCTGCCGGACGGTGCCTGGCACGTGCTGGTCCGCAACGCCCGCCGCCTCCGTGACGACGACGTGCTGCGCTTTCCCGGCACAATGGTGTCGGCGCGCGTGCTGCGGCGCGAACCGGGCGGCGGCGCGGTGCTGCGCTTCGACGTCGAAGGAAGAGCCTTCGACGGCTTCCTGCGCGCGGCCGGCACCCTGGCGCTGCCGCCCTACATCGAGCGGCCGGACGGACCCACGGCGGCCGACCAGGCCGACTACCAGACCGTGTTCGCGGTCCGGGACGGCGCCGTCGCCGCGCCCACCGCCGGGCTGCACTTCACCCCGGCCCTGCTCGACGCCGCCCGCAGGCGCGGCGTCGGCCACGCGACGGTGACGCTGCATGTCGGCGCCGGCACCTTTCTGCCGATGCGCGAGGAGGCGGTGGACGCGCACCAGATGCATCCCGAGCGCGGAACCGTGGACCGGGCGGCGGCCGACGCGATCAACGCGGCCCGCGCCGCCGGCGGCCGGATCGTCGCGGTCGGCACCACCACCCTGCGCCTGCTGGAAACCGCCGCCGCTCCCGACGGCACGCTGCACCCGTTCGACGGCGAAACCAGCCTGTTCATCCGGCCCGGCCACCGCTTCCGCAGCGCCGACCTGCTTCTGACCAACTTCCACCTGCCGCGCTCGACCCTGTTCATGCTGGTGTGCGCGTTCGCCGGGCGGGAGCGGATGCTGGACGCGTATGCGCGGGCGATCGCGACCGGCTACCGCTTCTACTCCTATGGCGACGCCTGCCTGCTGGAGCGCGCGGCGTGACGGGGTTCTCCTGGGTCCCCGAGGCGAGAAACGGCGCCGCCCGCGCCGGCCACCTCCACACCGCGCACGGCGTGGTGCCAACGCCGACCTTTATGCCGGTCGGCACCGCCGGCACGGTCAAGGCGATGACCGCCGACGCGGTGCGCGCCACCGGGGCCGGCATCGTGCTCGGCAACACCTACCACCTGATGCTCCGCCCCGGCGCGGAGCGGGTCGAGGCGCTGGGCGGGCTGCACCGGTTCATGGACTGGCCCGGCCCGATCCTGACCGATTCCGGCGGGTTCCAGGTGATGTCGCTGGGCAGCCTGCGCAGCCTCGACGCGGACGGCGTCACCTTCCGCTCGCACCTGGACGGTTCCGCGCACCGCCTCACCCCGGAACGCTCCACCGCGATCCAGCACGCGCTGGATGCCACGATCAGCATGTGCTTCGACGAGTGTCCGGCCCTGCCCGCCAGCACCGAGGCCATCGCCGCCTCCATGCGCTTGTCGATGCGCTGGGCCGCCCGCTCGCGGGACGCGTTCGTGCCCCGCCAGGGCTATGCCCAGTTCGGCATCGTCCAGGGCGGGGTGGAGCCGGAGCTGCGGGCGGAAAGCGTGCGCGCGCTGCTGGAGATCGGCTTCGAAGGCTACGCGGTCGGCGGGCTCGCCGTGGGGGAGGGCCAGGCGCTGATGTTCTCGACCCTGGACGCCACCGTGCCGCTGCTGCCCGACGACCGGCCGCGCTACCTGATGGGCGTCGGCACCCCGGACGACCTGGTGGGCGCGGTGGGGCGCGGCATCGACATGTTCGACTGCGTCCTGCCGACACGCGCCGGGCGCACCGCGCGTGCCTATACCGCCTCGGGCGTCCTGAACCTGCGCAACGCCCGGCATGCCGCCGACCCTCGACCGGTGCAGCCCGGCTGTTGCTGTGTCGGCTGCGCCCGGCACAGCCGCGCCTACCTGCATCACCTGTTCCGTGCCGGCGAGATCCTGGGTCCGATGCTGCTGACCTCCCACAACCTCCAGTACTACCAGGACCTGATGCGGAGCCTGCGCGCGGCGATCACGGCCGGCCGGCTGTTCGCGCACGCCGCCGCCCTGCGCGCCGGCTGGGCGGCGGGGGATCCGCCGTGACCGGCACGGCCCTGCGCGACCGCATACGCGACCGCGCCTTTTCCCTTGGCTTCGACGCGTTCGGGGTGTGCGACGCGTCGCTAGGGCCGGACGCACGCACCCGCCTGCTCGACTTCCTGTCCAGCGGCCAGCACGGCGAGATGGGCTGGCTCGCCGTGCGCACGGAGGAGCGCAGCCATCCGCAGGCGCTGTGGCCCGAGGCGCGCAGCGTGCTGGCCCTCGGCCTGAGCTACGCCCCGGGCGAGGACCCGCGACACATCCAGGGCCGCCCGGATCGCGGCGGCATCTCGGTGTATGCCCGGCACCGCGACTACCACGACGTCGTGAAGGGCATGCTCAAGCACCTGGCGCAGTTCGTGGTGAAGCAGGCTTCCGCCGAGAGCCCGGAGGTCAAGGTGTTCGTCGACACCGCCCCTGTGATGGAGAAGCCGCTCGCCGCGCGTGCCCAGCTGGGCTGGCAGGGCAAGCACACCAACCTGGTGTCCCGTGAACACGGTTCATGGTTGTTCCTGGGCGAGAT
>CAXTMS010000220.1:0-5753 GCA_964245345.1 uncultured Acetobacteraceae bacterium
CAGCGCCAGGCGGCGCACCGCGATCTCGGCGTGGGCCGCCTCGACCCGCGGGCTCTTGAGGAACTTGCGACGCGCGGGGGTGGCGAAGAACAGGTCCTCGACCAGGACCTGGGTGCCGGGCGGGCCGGCGCAGGGCTCGGCCGGATGCAGCCGCCCGCCCTCGACGCGCAGCCGCCACGCCTCGCCGGGCACGACGCCGTTCGGCCGCGAGCACAGGCACAACCGGGCGGCAGCGCCGATGCTGGGCAGCGCCTCGCCGCGGAAGCCCAGCGTGTCGACGCGCACCAGCGTTTCGTCGGACAGCTTGGAGGTGCAGTGCCGCTGCACCGCGAGCAGGAGGGCGTCCGGGCTCATGCCGACGCCGTCGTCGGTCACCTCGATCCGGGTGATGCCGCCGCCCCACAAGGACACCGCGATCCGTCGCGCCCCGGCGTCCAGGGCGTTCTCGACCAGCTCCTTGACCGCCGCCGCCGGGCGCTCGATCACCTCGCCGGCCGCGATCCGGTTGATCACCCGCTCGGACAGCCGCCGGATGACGGGAGGAGCCGGCACGGGAACCACGGACAAGGGCAGCGACATGACGCCTCCGACTGGAGGCGGACCGGCATCGGCCGGTCCGGGGGGAGGAACGGGATCGGACCGGGATCAGCCGGCCCGGAGGAGGATCAGAACAGCGACTCGAAGAAGCCTGGCTTGCTCACCTTGATGGTGGGCGTGGCGCCCACGGTCGGGCTGCGGCCCAGCGCCGCGTTCTCCTGCAGGCGCTTGCGCTCGGCCTCGGCGTCGACCACCTCGCCGGCCTTGCCGCCCTGCCAGAACATCAGCTCGTTGACGAAGCCCTGGCTCGGATGGTCGAGCGCGCCGCCGGTCGGCGCCTGCGCCGCCGCCTGTCCCGCGTCGGCGACCAGCGCCTGCTGTCCGGCGCTGGTGCTGCCGCCGGCGCCCTGCAGCGCCACGTTCGGCGCCAGGGTTTCCAGCGCCTGGGTCTGGGTGCTTTGCTCCTGCGGCCGGTCGGCGCCGGGCGTCGGCGTGGCCAGGCTGGCGCTGGGCGGCATGGACAGCGGCGCGCGGGTGGTCACGGTGAACTCGTCGGGTGCCGTACGGGTCAGGCCGAAATCGCGCTCGATCTCCTCGCCGCTGCAGGCGGACAACAGCAGGCCTGCCAGCGGAAGCAGCAGCAGGGCGGCCGTACGGGCGGGGCGGAGCCGGGGGGCGGACATGACCCGCTGCATAGAACCGAACCCGGTTCGCGGCAAGCATTCCGGCACCGGCGCAACGATCCGGCTCAGAACCGCTCCGGATCCGGCCCGATCCGGGTGCCGGTGTCGAGGCTGCGCATTTGTTCCATGTCGTCGTCGTCCAGCGCGAAGTCGAACACGGCGATGTTCTCGGCGATGCGCGACGGCGTCACCGATTTCGGGATCGCGACGATGCCGCGCTGCATGTGCCAGCGCAGCACCACCTGCGCCGCCGTGCGGTCGTGCTTCTCCGCCAGGGCCTTGATCACCGGCGCGTCGAGCGCGCCCTGCGCCAGCGGGCTCCAGGCCTCGGTGACGATGTTGTGCGCCTGGTGGAAGGCGTGCAGCGCGTGCTGCGGGAACGCCGGGTGCAGCTCGACCTGGTTCACCGCCGGCACGATCCCGGTCTCGCCCAGCAGCCGCTCCAGGTGCGGGATGGTGAAGTTCGACACCCCGATCGCCCGGGCGCGCCCTTCCTGCTGCAGCCGCTCCAGCGCGCGCCAGCTGTCGACGAACCTGTCCTGCGACGGCTTCGGCCAGTGGATCAGGTAGAGATCCACCGTGTCGAGCCCGAGCCGCCCCAGGCTCCCGTCGAACGCCCGTAGCGCCTCGTCGTAGCCCTGGTCGTCGTTCCACAGCTTGGTGGTGACGAACAGGGAGTCGCGCTCCACGGCCGAGCGGGCGATGGCGGCGCCCACCCCTTCCTCGTTCTTGTAGATGCGCGCGGTGTCGATGGAGCGGTAGCCGGCCTCGATCGCCATCCCCACCGCGCGCTCGGCCTGTGCCGGGTCCACCTTGAACACGCCGTAGCCGAGCTGCGGGATCGCGCCGCCCTGGTTCAGGCTGATCGTGGGAACATGCGCCATGGGGAAGCTCCTGCGGCCGGAACTGCTTCAACCCCGCAACGGCGCGGTCGTTCGACCGGGCCGCGAAATCGCCCGGCGTCCGGCACCCGGCGTCCGAACGGTCACCGGTCCAGCGACCGCGCGAACGCCCTGAGGTCGGCGGCATAAGCGTCGGGCGCTTCCCAGGCCGGGAAATGGCCGCCCTGCGCCTGCACCACGTAGCGGCGCACGTCGTACAACCGGTCCGCCCATTGCCGGGGCGGCAGCACCAGGTCCCTGGGCCAAAGGCACAGCGCGGTCGGCACCGAAACCCGGTGGTCCGGACGCAGCGGCGTGCGGAACCGGCTGCGGTCGCGGTAGCTGCGCATCGACGAGCCGATGGTGTTGGTGGCCCAGTACACCATCAGGGTGTCGAGCAGCATCTCAACGGGAAACACCCGAAGCAGGTCGCCGTCATGGTCGCTCCAGGCGTGGAACTTTTCCACGATCCAGCTGGCGAGCCCGACCGGCGAGTCGGCCAGGGCGAAGGCCGGGGTCTGCGGCCGGGTGCGGTGCAGATGCCCATAGGCGCCTTCCTCGGCCTCCCAGCGCGCCACCCGAGCCACGTGCTCGGCTTCAACCGGGGCCAGCGGCGGCGAGGTGGGCGCGAGCACCGGCTCGGCGATCATGGACAGGTGGATGCCGTGCAGCGCGTCGGGATGATCCAGCGCCAGGCGGGTGGCCACCCCAGCGCCGATGTCGGTGCCCGAGGCGAGGTAGCGCGCGTGGCCGAGATGCCGGGTCATCAGGCGGTGGAACAGATCCTCCGCCGATACCTGCCCCGGCCGCGTCGGGCGGTCGGAATACCCGAACCCGGGCAGGGCCGGCATCACCACCTCGAACGCGTCCGCGGCCGAGCCGCCGAACGCGGCCGGGTCGGCCAGCATCGGCGCCAGCCTGCGATACTCGACGAAGCTCGACGGCCAGCCATTCATCAGCAGCAGCGGCCGGGGGTTCGGCCCGACGCCCTTCAGCCGGAGGTAGTGGATGCCGAAGCCGTCGACCGTGGCACGGAACTGCGGCAGCGCGTTCATCCGCGCCTCCGCCGCGTCGACGTCGTAGGCCGTGCGCCAGTGCCGCATCAGGTCGTGCAGGAACGCGGCGTCGGTGCCGTCGCGCCAGTCGGCGGACACGCTGTCGCTCCAGCGGATGGCGTCCAGGCGGCGCAGGAGGTCGTCGCGCAGGGAGGCGTCGAACGCGATGCTGAAGGGAACGTCCGGCATGGTGGTGCTCCCAGCTCTGGTCCTGTCGCGCCAAGGCAAGCGGTTGTCGTCCATCCTGCAACCAGCTAAACAGTTTCAACGGTAACATCGACGTTGGCAAGGCGGCCTTCTCATGCCGGAACACGGTGCGGCGACGCCGATGCGCTGGCGGATGCTGGAGTCGTTCCTGTGGCACGACTTCGCCGATCGCGACGACTGGACCGGCTGGACCGGCCGCCGCCTGTCGCCAGGAACAAGCGGCCGCGCGGTGGGCGCGGGCTTTGCCGACGCGATGCGGCTGCACGCGGCGCTGCGCGCGCTGCAGGTGGTGAACAGCGAGATCGCCGATGACGCGGACGCGGCTCGCCTCACGCTGAACCAGCTGGTGGAAGAACACGGCATCCGGCCCTGCCTGGACCGGCGCCACGCGCTCCGGCTGGCGCCGGCCGATGCGGTGGCGGACGCGGTGGCGCCGCTGCTGGTCCAGGCGCTGGAAGCGATGCAGGCGGATGCGTGGCGGCGGTTCAAGCTGTGCCGGGACCCGGACTGCCGGGCGTCGTTCTTTGACGCGTCCAAGGCGGCGACGAGGACCTGGTGCGCGATGCGGACCTGCGGCAGCCGCAACAAGATGCGGCGCTTCCGCGCCGGCCCCTGAACCGGCCGGTCCTGAACAAAGGCGATCAGGCGCGCCGCGCGGTCCTGCGGTCCAGCAGGCTGTCGCCCAGCAGCACGATCACGCCGCA
The DNA here is from genome assembly GCA_964245345.1 of uncultured Acetobacteraceae bacterium. GTDB lineage: Bacteria > Pseudomonadota > Alphaproteobacteria > Acetobacterales > Acetobacteraceae > Lichenicola. The sequence continues at coordinate 4,068 of CAXTMS010000220.1, forward strand.
CACGATCGCGGCGTCGCCCACGTTGAAGATGTAGTCCCAGGACAACCGCCCGAGATGGGCGTGGATGAAGTCCACCACCGCGCCGAAGCGCAGCCGGTCGATCACGTTGCCGATCGCCCCGCCGGTGATGGCGCCGAGCGCCGCCGCCACCCAGGGCCTCGGGGTGCGGCGCATCCATCCGAGCAGCAGCGCCACCACCACCACCGCCACGGCGCTGAACACGAACCGTCCGGCGCCGCCGATGCCGCCCAGCAGCCCGAACGTGACCGCGTGGTTCCACACCATCTCGAAGTCGAGCACCGGCAGCACCGTCACGAAGCGCCGGGCCGGAAGGTCGAGCCGGTCGAGGATCCACCACTTGCTGCCCTGGTCGGCCGCCAGCACCAGCAGCGCCAGCAGGAGGCCGAGCGGCAGGAACCGGCCCGGACGCGGGAGGGCCGGCAGGGTCGCCGCGCTCATGCCGCGGCGGCCCGCTCGACCACGTCGGTGCAGCGCAGGCACAAGGCGGACCGGGCGTGCGCCTGCCCCACCTCCTCCAGCACGCGCCAGCAGCGCAGGCATTTCTGCCCCGGCGCCGCGGTCACCGTCGGCGCGGCGTGGGTGACCGGACCGGCCTCGCCGGGCGCATCCGTGAACAGTGTTCGCGAATCCGGATCCACCGCCACCGTGACGCGGGACACGATCGCCAGCTCCTCCCAGTCGACCGCGGCGAACTCGCCCGCGTCCGCGTTCGACAACGGCAGCAGCACCGAGGCCTGCAGCGACGAGCCCACCACCCCGTCGCGTCGCGCCGCCTCGATCGCGGCGGTCACCAGCCGTCGCACCGCGCGCAGCCGCACCCATCGCTCGCCGAGCCCGGGGTCGTGCCATTCGGCCGGCACGGTCGGGAACGCTTCGAGATGCACGCTGCCCGCCTCGCCGAAGCGCGCGGTCCAGGCTTCCTCGGCGGTGAACACCAGCACCGGCGCCAGCCAGCTGCACAGGCAGCGATGCAGCTGGTCCAGCACCGTGCGGGCGGCGCGGCGGCGCAGGCTGTCCGGCGCGTCGCAGTACAGCGCGTCCTTGCGCACGTCGAAATAGAACGCAGACAGGTCGGCGGCGCAGAAGCCGTGCAGCGCCGGATACAGCCCGACCCACTGGTGCGTCTCGACCGCGCGGCCGATCGCCTGGCCGAACTCCGACAGCCGGTGCAGCACCCAGCGCTCCAGCTCCGGCATGGCGGCGTAGGGCACCCGCTCGGCCTCGGTGAAGCCGTCCAGCGCGCCCAGCAGCCAGCGCAGGGTGTTGCGCAGGCGCCGGTACAGCTCGCCCTGCTGCTTCAGGATCTCCGGGCCGATGCGCAGGTCGTCGTCGGTGTCGGAGTTCATCACCCACAGCCGCAGGATGTCGGCGCCCAGGGTGTCGCTGATCGTTTGCGGCGCCACCACGTTGCCGAGCGACTTGCTCATCTTGCGGCCGTGCTCGTCGAGCACGAAGCCGTTGGTGACCAGCGCCCGGAACGGCGCGGTGCCGCGGGTGCCGACCGCTTCCAGCAGGCTGGACTGGAACCAGCCGCGATGCTGGTCGGAGCCTTCGAGATACAGGTCGGCCGGGAACGGCACCCCGTCCTGGTCCAGCACGAAGGCGTGGGTGGAGCCGCTTTCGAACCACACGTCGACGATGTCGAACACCTGCTCGAACGCGTCC
>CAXTMS010000221.1:0-5674 GCA_964245345.1 uncultured Acetobacteraceae bacterium
TGGCGCGGCCGGCCTTCTGGATGGCCTGCTCCATCGCTTCCAGCACTTCCTCGCGGTCGATCGACTTCTCGCGTGCGACCGCATCGGCGACCAGGAGCAGCTCGGGACGTGAGACGGCGGTGTCCATGGGTGACCTCTTGATGCTCGTCCAGATACGATAATGGCTAGTGCGGCTTGCGGCCCGGCTTCCCGCCGGTCGGCGCCTTGGCAGAAGACGCCTTGGCTGTCCGGTCGCCGCCGACCCTGGCGCCGCCGATGCGCGCACCGGTCTGGCGGCCGTCGGCCTGGCGCATGACCGGCTTTTCCGGGTTGAGCTTCGGCACCTGCGGCGCGTCCGGATCGTCGACGTCGTGGCTGACGCCGGCCATCTGCGCCGAGGCCTCGATCAGCGCGTCGGTCAGCACCAGCCGCGCCTTGCGTATCTCCGCCAGCGGCAGCGCCGCCTCCGAGCCGTCCTCGACCCGGATGCGCCCGACCCCGTTCTCCGCGCCGAGCACGATGCCGGCAAAGCGCTTGCGCCCGTCCACCGGGATGTTGGTCTCGGCGCGGACGAGGTGGCCGGAGAACCGGTTCCAGTCCTTTTCCCGGGTCAGTGGCCGGTCGATCCCGGCGGAGCTGACCTCCAGGTTCCAGGCGCCGCGGATCGGATCGTCCACGTCCAGCACCGCGCCCACCGCGTGGCTGATCGCCTCGCAATCCGCGACGCCGATCAGGGAGCCGTCTGCGCGGTCGGCCATGATCTGCACGGTGGGCGTGGTGCTGCCGGTCACGGACACGCGCACGAGCTCGTAGCCCATGTCCAGCAGGGTCGGCGCGACCATGGCGGCGATGCGCGCATCCAGGCCGGTGAGTTGGAGAAGGTCGGTGTCCAATGCAAAAAAGGCGGCCCGTGAAGGCCACCCCCCGAAGAAGCGGAAGATGTCGGCAAGATCCGGAACCTAGGGCCAGGGCCGCCGCGATGCAAGCGGCGCGTGGGGATGGCCCTGCCGACCTACGGCCGCGGCCCGGGAGGGACCTACTTCACCGCGCCCATGGTCAGGCCGCGGGCGATGTACTTGTGCACCACGATGCCGCCGATGATCACCGGCGCGCAAACCAGGGTGGCGCTCGCCATCACCTTGGGCCAGGGAATCACGTAGCCGCCGAGATAGGACAGCACGATGGTGGACGCGGTGCGGCTGTCCGGCGACGGCGTCAGGATAAAGGCGTACAGCAGGTCGTTCCAGGCAAAGATGCCGGACAGGATCGCAGACACCGCGAGACCCGGCTTCACCAGCGGCAGCGCGATGCGCAGGAAGATGCCGAACCGGTTCAGCCCGTCCAGCTGCGCCGCCTCCTCCAGCGCCACCGGCACCGCCGAGAACTGGTCCACCATCAGCCACACCACCAGCGGCACGATGAACACCTGGTACACCAGGATCAGCACCAGCAGGTTGTTGATCAGGTGCAGCTTCGACGCGGTGAGATAGAACGGGATCAGCACCACCACCGGCACCAGCATCCAGTTGGTGACGTACCAGAACCACACGTCCTTGCGGCCGCGGAACCGGTAGCGCGCGATCCCGTACGCGGCCGGCGCGCCCACCACCAGGCCGAGCAGCACCGCCGACGACACCACGATCAACGAGTTGAGCAGCGTCGCCATCACGTTGGAGTCGTTGATCGCGTCGATGTACGCGGCGAGCGTCGGCGTCCAGATCCAGCGCGGCGGCATCGAGAACAGCTGCTGCTCGGTCTTCAGCGAGCCCGCCACCATCCAGTAGATCGGGAACAGGATCACCACCAGCACGGCGACCATCGCCAGCCCGTGCAGCGCGCGCAGCAGCGCCGGACGGAAGCCGGCCATGTTCAGTCCATCTCCCGGTAGAAGGCGCGTATGTAGATGCGCGCCAGCAGGATCGACACGACCAGCATCAGGATCGACTCCGCCGAGGCGAGCCCGACGTCGAAGCCGCGGAACGCCATGCGCTCGATCTGCATGACCGCCGTCTCGGTCGCGGTGCCGGGGCCGCCGCGCTCGATCGAGTAGATCATGTCGAACTCCTTGATCGTGAACGCGGTCTGGAACACCAGCGCCGCGGTGATCCCGGGCCACATGAACGGCAGCTGGATGTCGCGGAAGCGCGGCCACCAGCGCTCCGTTTCCAGCATCGCCGCCTCGTCGATGTCCTTAGGGACAGTGGACAGCGCCGCCGACAGCACCAGCGCCACGAACGGCGTCCATTCCCACACCTGCACCACCATCACGGTGCCGAACGCCGCGGTCGGCCGCCCGAGCCAGTCCAGGCCCGGCAGCCCGAGGGCGCGGAGGAAGTAGTTGATGACCCCCAGCTGGTCGTTGAACATCAGCTGGGTCAGCAGCCCCACCACCGACGGCGTCACCGCGATCGGGATCACCAGGCAGATCTGCAGCAGCCGGCGCAGCAGCGGGAAGCTTTCCGAATCCAGCGCCAGCGCGATCATCATGCCGAACGCGAGCTCGACCGGAAGCGTCACCACGATCAGCAGCAGCGTGCGCAGCACCGAGCCCAGGAAGTCGCTGGACGTGAACGCGTGCACGTAGTTGCTGAGGCCGCCGAACGAAGGCGGCGCCATGCCCATCACCCAGGTCTGCAGCGAAGCGACCAGCGTGTAGATCGTCGGGTACAGCCCGATCAGCAGCAGCACCACCACCGAGGGGGCGATGAAGAACCAGGGCTCCAGCCGCTCGCGCCAGGACGGCGGCGCTGCCGCCAAGGGCGGCGCGCGATCGATCACGGGTTCGCCCACCGCCGCCTCGCTCGCCACGCCGCTTCCTCCATGGACTACTTGTAGAGCGCCATCGCCTTCTGCGGATCGTTGCTCTTGCCCCAGCAGTTCGAGGTCTGCATGTAGCCGGTCAGGTCCTTGGCCATGCTGTCCAGGCCGGACTGCACCGCCACCTGCTTCAGCTCGATGCGCGAGCCCCAGTCGGACACGATGTCGGAAAAGCGCGGATAGCATTCGAGCTGCGGGCGCCAGTCCGGCACCACCGAGTTGCGCCAGGTTTCCACCATCGGCGCCAAGTTGGGATGGCTGCCCTGCACAGACGGGTCGGTGTCGGCGGCGACGCGCGCCACCACGGCGCCACCCTCGATCAGCGGCTTGGCCATCTCCTTCGACGTCAGCCACTGGATGAACAGGTAGGCCGCGTTCTGGTGCTTCGTGTTCACCTGCGCGCTGACCATGTACGAGAACCCGCCGAACGCGGCATAGGCGCCGTTCGGGCCCTTCGGTTCCGGCGCGATGCCGAGGTCGGGCCCGAGCGCCGAGGTGCTCAGCGTGGGGTAGAACGCCGACCATTCGGTGATCATCGCCACGCGCTTCTGCGACAGCATCTCGACCACCTGGCTGTGGTCGTCGGCGACGATGCCGTCGGGCATGTTGGCGAGCAGGCTTTGCCGGAAGGTGATGCCGGCCACCGACTGCGGGTCGTTCACCTTGACCGTCTTGGTGCTGATGTCGATGAACGAGCCGCCCCACGGCCACAGGAAGCGGGCGAAAGCGTCCGCGGTCTGCGTCTCGCCGCGCGCCGACTGCAGCGCGTAACCGTAAACGCCCTTGCTCTTGTCGGTAAGCTTGGGCGCATAGGTCTGCGCCAGCTCGTCCCAGGTCTTGGGCGGCCCGTCGAAGCCTGCGGCCTTGAGCATCGACTTGTTGTAGTAGAGCAGGCCCGCATAGGAATCGAACGGCAACCCGTACAGCTTGCCGTTCACGGTGAAGCTGGCGAGCCAGACGGGGAAGAAGTCCTTCATGTCCAGCGCCGGGTCGGCCAGGGACGCGTCGCCGGTGAAGTGGCTGAGCGGCAGCACCCAGCCCGGATCGGCGAAGTTCACCGGCCACACCACGTCGGACAGGATGGCGTCGAACTGCTGGCTGTTCGACACGAAGTTGAGCGTTTCCTCCTTGAGGGTGTCCTCGTAGGGGAAGATGTTCCAGTTGACGTGGATGCCGGTTTCCTTCTCGAACTGCGGCGTCAGCTGCTGCGCGATCTTGTAGCTGGGCCGGTCCAGCCCGACCACGGTGATGGTGGTTCCCTTGTAGGGGGCGGCCGCGTCCTTGAGCGACCAGGCTTCCGCGCGTGCGCTTCCGATGCAGGCCGCCGCGACCGCGGCGACACCCAGGCTCCAGCGTACCATGTTCCGGTCCTCCCTTGTGACCCGGCGCGTCTCGTGCGCGCCGCGAGCCTGCTGCGCCGGATGGCTGGTCCGGACGACGCCGGAACGAGCATTCCAGTTTGAGGCTGAATTGTTCTTCTTCTTCCAAGCGTGTATGGGGACGGAAACACCGTGTCAACGAGAACCGTGACGGCACGCCGGGGAGGGCGCGATGGCGGAAGTCGAGATCGAGCGGCTGCACAAGTCGTTCGGCGATCTTGGCGTGCTGAACGACATCTCGATGCAGGTGCGTCACGGCGAGTTCATGGTGTTCGTCGGACCCTCCGGATGCGGCAAGAGCACGCTGCTGCGCACGGTCGCCGGGCTGGAGCGCCCCACCTCCGGACGCATCTCCATCGGCGGCGAGGACGTCACCCGCTGGGCTCCGGCGCGCCGCGGCGTGTCGATGGTGTTCCAATCCTACGCGCTCTACCCGCACATGACGGTGCGCGAGAACATCGCCTTCGGCCTGAAGGTGGCCAAGATGCCGTCGGCCGAGATCGACGGGCGGGTGCGCGAGGCGGCTTCGGTGCTGCAGATCGACCACCTGCTCGACCGCCGCCCGCGCGCGCTGTCCGGCGGGCAGCGGCAGCGGGTGGCGATCGGCCGCTCCATCGTGCGCCAGCCCAGGGCGTTCCTGTTCGACGAGCCGCTGTCCAACCTGGATGCCGAGCTGCGGGTGCAGATGCGCGTCGAGCTGGTCGGGCTGCACGAGCGGCTGGGCGCCACCATGATCTACGTCACCCACGACCAGGTCGAGGCGATGACCATGGCCGACCGGATCGCGGTGCTGAACCGTGGGCAGGTCGAGCAGATCGGCGCGCCGCTGGAGCTGTACCGTCAGCCGCGCAACCTGTTCGTCGCCGGCTTCATCGGCTCCCCGCGCATGAACCTGTTCGAGACAACCGTGGTCGCCGCCGGTCCGGACGGCGTCACCGTGCGCATCCCCGGCGGTGCCGCGATCCTGGTCCCGGTATCGGCCGAGGGGATCGCGGAAGGCCAGGCGCTGACGCTCGGCCTGCGCCCGGAGCACCTGGGCATCAACGAGGCGCCGGGCGGCCCGGCGGACGCGACCATGACCGGCCAAGCCCAGCTGGTGGAGCATCTCGGCGGCGAGATCCTGGCCCACGTGGTGCTGGACGACGCCACCCGTCTCGACGTCAAGACGCACGGCCACGGCGAGGTGCAGCGCGCGACCGCCATCGCCATCGGGGTGCGCGGCGAGCTGTGCTACCTGTTCGACGCCGCAGGAGACTGCCTGCCGGCGCTGCGGCCGCGCGCCCTTCCCTCGTGAGCCGGCGGCCGGCTGCGTATCAAAGATGGCGCAGCAGCGTCACCGCGATGATCCCGGCCCCGACCGCAAGCACGAACGGCGCCCCAGGGAACACCACCGGGAAAAGGTGGGCGGTGAAGGCGTAGAACAACCCGGCGGTCAGCAGCGGCGCCACCACCGCGGTCAGCCCTTCCACCGCCGCCAGCACGCCCTGCATCTCGCCCTG
>CAXTMS010000222.1:0-5627 GCA_964245345.1 uncultured Acetobacteraceae bacterium
CCACCAGCAGAACGCCCTTGGGGATCTTGCCGCCCAGGCGCTGGAACTTCTGCGGGTCCTTGAGGAAGTGCACGATCTCCTCGAGCTCGGCCTTGGCCTCGTCGATGCCGGCCACGTCCTCGAAGGTGATGCGGCCCTGCTTCTCGGTGAGCAGCTTGGCGCGCGACTTGCCGAAGCCCATCGCCCGGCCGCCGCCGGACTGCATCTGGCGCATGACGAAGAACCACGCGCCGATGATCAGCAGCAGCGGCGCCCATTGCAGCAGGTAGCGGAACAAGGGGTTGACGTCGCTGTCCTCGGCCTTGGCCACCACCTCGACGCCCTTGCCAGTCAGGCGCGACACCAGGGTCGGGTCCTCGGGGGTGTAGGTCTCGAACGAGGTGCCGTCGGTCAGCACCCCGGAGACGTTGTGGTCCTGGATCACCACCGAACGCACGTGGCCGGCGTTCACGTCGCCGACGAAATCGGAATAAGCCAGCTGCTGCGCCGCCCGCTGCCCGCTGCCGGGCTGGAACACGCTGAACAACAGCACCAGCAGCAGCGCGATGATGACCCAGAGGGCCAGGTTCCGCCCGAAATTGCTCATCTTCGTCTTCTACTTCCCCGCTCGACCTGCAGCCGGAGCCGCCCGCCGCGTGGGCGGGTCGGATGATCATAAACGACCGGTGCGCCGAAGCCACTCGGTTCGGGACAACAGATTGGGACGACCGCGCACCGTGGGAAGTGCCGCATCGGCATGATGTCCAACTCAGCCTTGACGAACGGTGAACAGCGCGCCGTCGGACGCGGGCGCGGCGGGGCAACAGGCGAACCGCGGCCCGGTCCATCCGGGTCCGGCCGCCCACCCAAGGTGCGGCACCGCCTGGAGGATGCCGCGTTGCCGCAGCACCGGCAGGGTGGACAGGACGGAGGCGGGAAGCGTGCTGCGGCGACGGAACAAGGCCGCCTCTGCGCCGAGGGCCTCGATCCGCGTGTCCGGCGGCACGCAGGCGCCGGCCGCGTCGAGAACGAAACGCCCATCCCAGCGCGCGCCGTCAACGGCGTCGACCGGATCGCCGATCGCATCCGCTTCCCGAAGCAGCAGCCAGCCCGGACCGAGGCGGCCCGCCGGCATCAGCCGGGTGCCGGCCAGGGTGGCCGGTCGTGGGCAGCGCAACAGCCGGTCGACCGCCGTGCGCGACGGCGGGTAGCGGTTGCCGCCGACGCTTCGCACCAGGGCGGCGAGCGCACCGGCCGGCAGCAGCGCCGGCGGCAGCAGGGCGAATCCTTCCGGACGAAGCACGACCCCGGCCGCCAGCGCGGCGGCATTGTCTTGCTTGCGCCGCATCCGCACGGCGCCCGCCGTGCCGGCGTCCCGCAACAGCTGCGCGGTGTGCTCGCCCGGTCGGGACAGCTCCCGCCTGAGACGGACCCGCTGCGCCGCCTCGTCCCGATTGGACGGGTCCTCGATCCAGTCGATCCGGTGCTGGAGCAGCGTGGCCCGCAGGCGGGCCGGCGAAACCGGCAGCAGCGGGCGAAGCAGGCGCAGCGCGTCGGTCTCGGTCAGGCTCGCCATGCCGGCCAGGCCGTCCGGGCCGCTCCCGGCACGGGCGCGCATCAGCACGGTTTCCTCCTGGTCGCCGGCGTGGTGGCCGAGCAGCAGGTCGATCGCACCGACGTCGCGGCACGCTTCGGCCAGCAGCCGGTAGCGCGCGTCCCGCGCCCGCCTGGCAAGGGCCGGACCGGGATAAAGGTCGCGCACCGTCAGCAGCCGGGCCTCGACGCCGCGCGTGCGGAGCCCGGCGACCGTGCGCATCGCTTCCGCGGTCGACTCCGGACGCAGCCGGTGGTCGACCACGAGCGCCAGCAGGAGCAGGCCGCGCGCGGCGGCCCAGCGCCAAGACAACGCGGCCAGGGCGGTGCTGTCGGCGCCGCCGGACACGGCGACCGCCACCGGACATCGTGCCCCCGACCCCGGCCAGGGACCGAGCGGCTCCATCAGACGGGCGAACTCGCCGTCGCCAACCGGCTCCGGCGGCAGAAACGCGTTGGTCAGCGGCAGCCGGCACGGCCGCGCAGCGCGGCGGAAGCACTGCGCACGCGGGGCGCCGGGGACGGGAACTCGGCATGGAGCTTTGCCAGCGCCTGGCAGGCCGAGCCCTTGTCGCCCAGCGCGATCAGGGACGCGCTGACGCCGAGCAGCGCGTCCGGCGCCCGCCCGGAGCGCGGCGCGCGGTTATAGGCGTCGTAGTACGCCACCGCTGCCTGCTGGTACTGGTGCTGGCCGGCGAGCGACTGGCCCAGCAGGAACTGGGCGTCGACCTGACGCGGGCTGCGCGGGCCGGACAGCACCTCCTGCGCGCTGGCCTGCGCCGCCGCATAGTCGCGACGCGCCAGGGCGGCGTTGCCGGCCGCCAACCCGGACTCCGGCGTGTGCCGCACCGGGGGTGGCGGCGGCGTTGGTGCCGTCGACGATGCGTCCTGGGGCGGGGCAACGGGCGGCGCGCCCGGTTCCGCCGACTCCCCGCCGGAGTTCGGGGCGCCGCCACGGCCCTGCTGCAGGGCGAAGTTCATGTCGCTGATCTGCTTGGACAGGGTGGCGTTCTGCTGCTGCACCTGGTTGGCGAGCTGGTCGAGCTCGCCGCGCATGTCGCGCACCTGTTGTTCCAGCGTCTGCACCCGGTCGAGCAGCTGCGGCGCCAGCCCGGGATCAACGGCGCCGGTTGCGCCGGACTGGGCGCCGATCGGCGGCGCCACCGGTCCGCCGCCGCCGCCGTTCTCCACCTGCTCCAGCTCGTGGCGAAGCTCCAGGATCTGGTTCTGCAGCGAGATCCCTTCCCGGCTCTCGATCTGGGCCCGGGCGGTTCCGCCGCTCGCGGCCGCGACCACGAGGCCGAGCAGCGCGACGGCGGGTCGCGGAAGCGGAAACACAGGACGCATGGACAACCCTCGAGCTGGTCGGGCCGGCGGCGCGGCCGGCGCCACGGAGGCTAGGACAGATCGGCGGCCGCATGAAGTTGCCGTGCGGGCAGGCACGCCGTGCAAACGCGAACGCCCCGGGGAGGACCCCCGGGGCGCGTGCGGCTTCAGCTCAAGGGGAGCCCGAAAGCGGCTAGCGGACCGCGGTGATGGCGTTGCGGTTCTGCGCCCAGGACTGCTCGTCGTCGCCGGTGGCGGTGGGACGGTCCTTGCCATAGGAGATGGTGGAGATGCGGTCGGCCGACACGCCCTTGGCCACCAGGTAGTCGCGCGCGGCGTTGGCGCGGCGGTTGCCGAGCGCGATGTTGTACTCGTCGGTGCCGCGGTCGTCGCAGTTGCCGGCGATCTGCACCGTGACCTGCGGATAGCGGGCCAGCCAGGCGGCCTGGCGGTCGAGGGTGGCCTGCGCCTCGCTGGACAGGGTGTTCTGCGCCAGCTCGAAGTACACGCGGTCGCCGACATTGGCGACCAGGTCGGCCTCGCTGCCCGGAGCGGCGGCGCCGGTCGGGGCGGAGGTGGCGCCGAGGCCCGAGGCGGAGCCGCTGTTGGCCGCCTTGTTGTCCGAACAGGCCGCCAGCGCCGCGACAAGGGCGAGCGCACCGAGAAGCTTCAGTTTCATGATCGAGGTTCCTGGGAAACGGTTTGACGTGCGCGGGGCGGCCGAGAAGCAGGACGGCGTCAGCATCTGCCGATTACTGTCTCGTTTCGTATCCGGTCAAGACGGCAACGCCGCAGCCAGGGCGTTTGATGCGCGTTCCCACGTCACTTTGTTCGGCAGTGTGTCACTCCGGTCGTGTTCAACCCTTCAACGGCGACCAGGCGGGTGCCTCGGCGCCTCCCGGCGTCGGCACCGCACGCTCGTTGAAGCCGGCGATGTCGATCTGTCCGAGCGAGGAGGTGCCGCCGGCGGGCCGCCTGGAGAAGGCCAGCACGCGGCCGTTGGGGCAGAAGGTGGGGCTGTCCACGGTGAAGCCGCGGGTCAGGATGCGCTCGCCGGTGCCGTCCGGCGCCATCACGCCGAGAGTGAAGCCGCCGGAGCCGATGCGGACAAAGGCGATCAGGTCGCCGCGCGGGCTCCACACCGGCGAGCCGTAGGTGCCCGAGCCGTAGGAGATGCGACGCGCGCCGCCGCCGCCGGCTCCCATGACGTAGAGCTGCGGCGAGCCGCCGCGATCGGAGTTGAACACGATCTGGCTGCCGTCCGGGCTGTAGCACGGGCTGGTGTCGATCGCGCCGGAGTCGGTCAGGCGGCGCGGCGTGCCGCCGCCGAGTCCCACGGTATAGATGTCGGAGCCGCCGCCATGGGTGGCGGACATCACCACCGAGCTGCCGTCGGGCGAGAAGCGCGGGGCGAAGGAGATGCCGGCGAACTCGCCCAGCAGCTGCTGCCGGCCGCTGCCGAGGTCGAACAGGTACACCCGCGGCCGGTCGTTGGCGTAGCTCATGAACGCGATCTCGTCGCGGGTGGGGTGGAAGCGCGGCGTCTTCACCAGCCACTCGCCGCTGGTCAGCACCCGGTTGTTGGCGCCGTCCTGGTCCATGATCGCCAGGCGCGTGGTCTGGTGCGAGCGCGGGCCGGAGGTAGCGACGTAGCAGATGCGTGTGTCGAAGTAGCCCTTGTCGCCCAGCATGCGCTCGTAGATCACGTCGGCGATGATGTGGGCGATGCGTCGCCAGTTGGCGCCGCTGGTGGTGTAGGCGGTGCCCTGCAGCTGCTGCCCGGTCAGCACGTTCCACAACCGGAACTCGACCCGCACCCCGGCGCCGGAGCCGGAGGTGGTGCCCTGGGCCAGGGCCTGCGCGCCCAGGCTCTTGTAGCTGGCGAAGTCCGGCACGCCGGGGCCGCCTGCGGACGCGGCGGCGCCGAGCGGGCGGAACAGGCCGGACCCCGCCAGGTCGTTGCTGATGACCTGCGTCATCTGGTCGCCGATGCCGGGACCGAACGAGGGGATCGCGATCGGGATCGGCGCGGTGCGCGCCTGGTCCACGGTGATCTCGGCCCCGCCCGGGGCGGCAGGGGCGGGCGCGTCCTGGCCGAAGGCGGCGAGCGGGGTGGCGAGGATGCCGCCGGCGAGGGCGCCGCCGACGAGGCGCCGACGCGTCAGGCCGTCGCCGCTCGCGCTGATGATGGACATGGCGTTCTCCTTGGGCTCGCCCGTCACGGCCACACCGTCACGGCCAGGTGATCATGGGCGGAAAACGAAGCTGAGCTGCTGGGTGCGGCCCAGCAGGTTGGCCGGGATCGGCAGCTTGGCGCAGGTCGGGTTCAGCACCGCGTCGCGGGCGCGCTCGGCCAGCGCCCGGTACTCGGGATCGGCGGCCATGCGGGCGGCGGTTTCGGGCTTGAAGTCGACCAGCCGCGCTTCGCCGGTGGCGTCCACCGTCACCAGCAGGTGGGCGGTGAAGGAGGCGTAGTTCCGCGCCTCGGTGTCCTCGGCGTAGCAGCGCCGCACCGAGCCGCCGATCGCCCGCTGCGCGCCGGCGCTGAGCTGTCCGGTGACGTCGCGGGCGCGCGACGGCGAGCCGCCCTGGTCGGGATTGGCGCGGTGGCGCGGCGGATGGGTCTGCGGCTGGTCGGCGCGGAACTTTTCCAGCGTCGCCAGCAGAGAATTTTTTTTTTTTTTTACGTTGTCGTTCTTGTTCTTCTGTGTGATTTGCGTCGGCAGCGT
>CAXTMS010000223.1:0-5626 GCA_964245345.1 uncultured Acetobacteraceae bacterium
TGGTCCCGCCGGCACCGCGAACTGGCTTTACGGCACCCACCCGGTGGTGGCGGCGCTGCAGAACCCGCATCGCCGCCTGCGGCGCCTGCTGCTGACCGAGGAGGCCGAGGCCGCCTTGCCAGCCCGCCTGAACGGCCCGCTGCCGCTGGCGGCCGAGCGCACCGACCGGGCACGCCTCGACGCCCTGCTCGGCCGCGACGCGGTGCATGGCGGGCTGGCGCTGCTGGCCGACCCGCTCCCAACCCCGCCGCTCGACCAGGTGCTGCAGCGGCCAGGACCGGTGCTGGTGCTCGACCAGGTGACCGATCCGCGCAACGTCGGCGCCATCCTGCGCTCGGCCGCCGCGTTCGGCGTCGCCGCGGTGATCGTGCAGGACCGCAACGCCCCGGAGGAAACCGGCGCGTTGGCCAAGGCCGCGTCCGGCGCGCTGGAAACCGTGCCGCTGCTTCGTGCGGTCAACCTGTCGCGCACCCTGGCCGCCCTGAAGGCGGCCGGGCTCTGGACCGTGGGCCTGGACTCGAGCGGCGGCCGGTTCGACGGCGGCGCGTTCCGGGCGCGCCGCGTGGCGCTGGTGCTCGGCGCCGAGGGCGAGGGGCTGCGTCGCCTGACCCGCGACACCTGCGACGAGATCGCGGGCCTGGTGATGCCGGGCGCGATGGAAAGCCTCAACGTGTCCAACGCCGCCGCCGTGGCGCTCTACGAGCTTGCCCGCGGCCCCTGACCGGTCTCGGCCGCAGCACCCTTGCGCCGGCACGCTTCGGAGCAGTAGCGCACCTGCGGCCAGTCGCGGGCCCACTTCCTGCGCCAGCTGAACGGGCGCCCGCAGCAGGCGCAGGTCTTGACCGGCAGGTCCCGCTTGGCGATCCCGCGCGGCATCAGCCGGCCGCCCCGATCGCCGCGGCAAGCGCGGTGCCGGACCGCCAGGCGCCCTCCACCCCGGCCCCCAGCAGCCAGTCGCCGCACACGCCGAGCTGGTTCGCCTTGTCCCACAGGTAGCCGGCGCCGGCGTCGCCAAAGCGGGCATAGCGCCAGCGATGCGCCGATGCCGACGCCGGTTCCGGCAGAACGATGCCCGCGGCGGCGAACAGCGCCAGCAACGCCGCCACCACCGAGCCCGGCGCGTCCTCGAGATGCGCGCGCGACCAGTCGGGCGACGCCTGCAGCACCCAGGCTTCCGGACCGGTGCGGCCGGGCTTGGCCGAGTTGCGCGCCGCCCAGGCGAGCCCGCCTGCGTTTCGCACCACGTCCGCCGCGACCGGCAGACGCTCCGCGAAGCTCGCCATCACCGTCCAGCACGGCTCGCCTGCCACGGCGACGGCGCGCGCCGCGAACGACGGCGACACCGGACGGAGCAGTGCCGCCGCCTGCTCCGCCGGCACGGCGACCACCACCGCATCGTGGCCGTTCGACCGGTCCGCCGCGCCGTCCAGCCGCCAGCCCTCCGGTCCGCGGCCGAGCAGCTCGATCCGCTGCCACCGGCGCACGTCCAGTCCGTCCGCCATCCGGCGGGCCGGCGCGTTCATGCCGGGCACGCCGACAAAGGCGCCGGGGCCCGCCGGCGGCCAGGGTGCCGCCAGGCCCGCCGCCTGCCAGCCCTCGACCAGGATGCGGAAGCCGGGATCGTCTGCGGTGAAGTACGGTGCGCCGTGATCGAAGCTGGCCTCGCCCAGCACGGTATCCATCCGCCGCGTCGACATCCGGCCGCCAACGCCGGCCGACTTCTCGAACAGCACCACCCGGTGTCCCGCCTCCTGAAGCGCTGCGGCACAGGCCAGGCCGGACACGCCTGCGCCGATCACGGCGATCTGCATGAAACCCTCCTCCGGTTGCGGCAACGGCCTGGCGACGCCATCTCGGCACCATGGCTCAGGTTCTGGTCTGGTTCGATGGCGGCTGTCCCCTGTGCCGGCGCGAGATCGCGCTGATGCGCCGGCTCGACCGCAGACAGGCAATCCGCTTCATCGACGTGTCGACCGGCGACCAAAGCTGTCCGATCGACCGCGCGACGCTGATGGCCCGCTTCCATGCCAGCGAGGGCGGACGGATGCTGTCCGGCGCGGCGGCGTTCGCGGCGATGTGGCGGGCGATCCCGCTGCTCCGGCCGCTCGGCCTCCTGGCGCGCAACCGTGTGGTGCTGGCAGGGTTGGAGCGGGCCTACCTCCGGTTCCTGACGGTGAGGCCGTACCTCGGGAAGATCTGGGGCGCTGCCCCAGGCCCCGCCAAAGGCGCGCCTTTGGAAACCGGTTCCTAGATGATGTAGTCCAGGACGGGGAGGCTCTGGTCCATGGTCAGGGCGGGCATGTTGGAGTGGCGCGTGCCGACCAGGCGAGCAGGGTTGCCGACCACGGTGGTGTAGGGGCGGACGGCTTCCAGCACGATGGAGCCGGCGCCGATCTTGGCCCCTTCGCCGACCTCGATGTTGCCCAGGATCTTGGCCCCGGCGCCGATCAGCACGCCGCGACGGATCTTCGGGTGCCGGTCGCCGACGTTCTTGCCGGTGCCGCCCAGCGTCACCCCCTGCAGCAGCGACACGTCGTCCTCCAGCACCGCCGTCTCGCCGATCACGATCCCGGTGCCGTGGTCGATCAGCACCCGCCGCCCGATCACCGCTGCCGGATGGATGTCGAGCCCGAACAGTTCCGAGCAGCGGCTCTGCAGGTGCTGCGCCAGGTGCCGCCGTCCGTCCCGCCACAGATGGTGCGCGACCCGGTAGATCTGCAGCGCCTGGAAGCCTTTGAAGTACAGGAACGGGGTCACCAGGTCCGGGCAGGCCGGGTCGCGCTCCTTGATCGCCACCAGGTCCGACGCCCCGGCCGCGACCAGGTCCGGGTCGGCCGCGTGCACCGCCGCCGCCATCTCCGTCAGCGCTTCCGCCGGCACCGCGAGGTCTGCCAGCTTGCGCCCGACCAGGGCTGCCAGGGCGGCGGTGAAGTCCGCATGCGCGTGGATGCTGCCGCACATCAGCCGGACCATGATCGGGTCGCCGCAGCAGCCTGCCTCCTCCACCATCTGCCGCCACAGCGCAGCAAGGTCCACGGTACCCAGGGTGACGCCCGGGAGCGGCCGCGCCGCCTCCGGCGCCATGCGGGCGAGATCGGTCATGTCGTCCATCATCGTCGACACCGGCTTCAGCTTCCAGGCGATGGCAGATGGGATGCGTCCGCGGCTTCTGCGAGTCCGGGCGTCACGGGAAGCGGCGCCGCCTGCCCGCCCATCGCCGCCCGCATGAACGCCCGGCGCAGCGGCGGGATCCGGTTCACCCCGGCGATGCCCAGGTCTCGTGCCAGCCGCAGCGCCGGGTTGTCGTTGGAGAACAGCCGGTCGAGCAGGTCGGTCGCCGCCAGCATGGCGAGATTGGCCGGCCGCCGCGCCGCCTGGTAGGCGCGCAGCAGCGCCGGGTCGCCCAGGTCGTCGCCGCGGGTGTGCGCCGCGATCAGCAGCCCGCCCAGCGCCAGGACGTCGCGGAAGCCGAGGTTGAGCCCCTGGCCCGCGATCGGGTGGATGCCATGCGCCGCGTCGCCGATCAGGGCAAGGCGTGTGGACACGTAGCTGTGCGCATGCAGGGCGTTCAGCCGGTAGCTCCAGCGCCGGCCCACCGGGCGCACGCCGCCGAGGTGGCGGCCCAACCGCCGCTGCACCTCGCGCCCGAACGCGTCCTCCGGCAAGGCGAGCAGCCGGTCCGCCAGCGCGTCCCGCTCGGTCCACACGATCGCCGACAGGTGGGGCGCGCCGTCGGTGCCGGCCATCGGCAGCTGCGCGAACGGGCCGCCGGGCAGGAAGTGCTCCAGCGCTTGGTTGCGGTGGGGCAGGGCGTGCGCCACCGCGCAAACCAGCCCGGTCTGGTTGTAGCGCAGCCGCGTCACCGCGATGCCGGCCTGCGTGCGAAGCGGGCTGTCGCGTCCTTCGGCGGCGACCAGCAGCCGGGCGCGCACGAGGCTGCCATCGTCGGTCCGGACCACCACGCCCGCCTCGTCGCGCCGGACCACCGTCGCCTGTGCCGGGGCCGCGACCAGGATCGCCGGGTCGGCATGAAGCGCCGCGTTCAGCGCCACCCGCAGGCTGCGCGCTTCCGTCATCCAGCCGAACGGCTCGCCGACCTCCCGGTGGTCGAAATGCAGGAACAACGGCGAGGCCGGACGACCGAGCCGTCCGTCGGACACGCGTATGTCCTCGATCGGGCCGGACGGCAGCGGCAGCCGGGCCCACACCCCGGCCCGCTCCAGCAGGCGCCGGCTGCCGGACGCGATCGCGTAGGCGCGGCCGTCGAAGTCCGGATGCTCCATCGGCGGCAGCGCGGCGCGGTCGACCACCGCGACCGGGATCCCGGCGCTGCCCAGCAGGCAGGCCAGGGTGGCGCCGACCGGGCCTGCGCCCACCACGCACACCGCCACGTCGATCGGGGCCGGCTCGGATATGCTCATGAACGCGCCTTTGGCTGGGTCAAAACGGCCTATTGCCTGTTTGCTGGGCTTCGGCCCGCAACCGATTGTGGCATTCAGGACGCAAAAAGAGACGTTCTCGCCCGAGGCGGGGCGGTGGCATGGATCTTGGAACGATGCCGTGTCAAATCGAACGAACTCCGGCATGGCGTCCAACAGGATCCCGCCGATCGGCAGCCGGAGGCCATGTTGGACAAAGGAAGGTGCGATGAAGCTCGTCACGGCCATCATCAAGCCCTTCAAGCTCGATGACGTAAGGGAAGCACTGACGCCGTTGGGTGTTCAGGGTCTGACGGTCTCCGAGGTGAAGGGGTTCGGTCGGCAGAAGGGACAAACCGAGATCTACCGGGGAGCCGAGTACCACGTCAGCTTCCTGCCCAAGGTGAAGATCGAGGTCGCGGTGTCGGACGACATGGTGGACCAGGTGGTGGAAGCCATCCTGCAATCCGCCCACACCGGCAAGATCGGCGACGGCAAGATCTTCGTGAGCGAGATCCTGCGCACGGTGCGCATACGCACCAGAGAAACCGGAGAGGACGCGCTGTGAGGACCATGCCCATGTCCGCATCACCGCGCACCCGTGCCGCGGCGTTGGCGGCTCCCGTCCTGCTGGCGGCCTCCGTGCTGGCGGCGCATCCGGCCCTGGCCGCGGCACCCCCGCCACCGCCCAAGATCGACACCGGCGACACCGCCTGGATGCTCACCAGCACCGCGCTCGTGCTGCTGATGACGGTGCCGGGCCTGGCGCTGTTCTATGCCGGCATGGTGCGCAAGAAGAACGTGCTCGCCACCCTGATGCAGGCCTTCGCGATCTGCTGCCTGGTCAGCATCACCTGGACGGTGATCAGCTACAGCCTGACCTTCACCACCGGCTCGCCCTATATCGGCGACCTGTCGCGCTTCATGCTGAGCGGCATCGGCGCCAACATCTCCAAGGGCAGCGACATCGCCTTCACGCTCGGCGCCGGCTCGTCGAACCCCACGGTCACGACCATCCCCGAGACCGTGTACATGATGTTCCAGATGACGTTCGCGATCATCACCCCGGCGCTGATCGCCGGCGCCTTCGCCGACCGCATGAAGTTCTCCGCCATGTGCATCTTCATGGTGCTGTGGGCGATCGTGGTGTACGCGCCGATCGCGCACTGGGTGTGGAGCCCGATCGGCTGGGTCGCCGCGTTCGGCGC
>CAXTMS010000224.1:0-5569 GCA_964245345.1 uncultured Acetobacteraceae bacterium
GCCGGGCCGTGCGCGGTGTCGCGCCAGAACACGCTGCCGGCCAGGCGCTGCACCAGCTGCGGCGGCAGGATCGTGCGCCGGTGCACCCGCTCGACCTTCGGCCTGACGGCGTGAAGCCCTGGCGTGTTAAGGGCGGCGTCGAACGCGGTGCCGCCGTCGTACGCGACCCGCGCCGGGTCGTGCCGCGCGAAGAACGGCAGCCCGAGCCGGTCATAGAGCTGGGCCAGCACGCGGATCGGCTCGTCGACCAGCACGTCGTACTCCAGGAGGATCAGCCGGTGCGCCCATTCGCCGTAGTACGCGTCCTGCAGCGCCTGCCACGCCGCGCCAAACGCGCCGGTCACCGCCATGAGCTGCTCCACCCGGTCGAACACCGTGGCGGGATGGGACAGGCCGTGCAGCCGGGACACGAGAAAGGTGTTGCGGCGGAACAGGCGCTCGAAGCTGTCCAGGATCCACACCGGGTCGCGCACGCAGGCGATCACCAGCGAGTCCGGACGCAGCTCGGCCAGAATGCGCATGTGCGCGCACCAGGCGCGGTTGGTGTCGAACAGCACCGCCTGCTCCGGCAGGTCGGCGTAGCAGCTGTCGATCAGCCCGTTCAGCACGGCGCGGCGGCGCCGGTCGTCGAACGCCGTGGCATATTCCCCCTGCCCCATCACCGGCAGCACCCGCTCGCACAGCACGGCGACCGGGCTGCTCATCTCCGCCCGCAGAAGCGGGTTCTGCCGCAGCAGCGCCGCGAGCAGGGTCGAGCCGGAGCGCGGCAAACCGGAGATGAAGTGGACCGTTCGGCTCATGCGAAGGAGATGACATGAAAATCAGCGCACGCAACATCCTGCACGGCCGGATCGTGGCCCTGACCAAGGGCGCCACCACCGCGCATGTGCGGCTGGAGCTTCCCGGCGGCGCCGTGGTGACGGCCTCGATCACCAACGAGGCGGTTGACGAGCTCGGCCTGGCCGTCGGCACCGAGGCGAGCGCGGTGATCAAGTCCTCCGACGTCATGATCGCGGTGGGATAGAGCACGATGGGGCTGCTCGTGGACGGGCACTGGCAGGACCAGTGGTACGAGAACCGGGACGGCCGGTTCGAGCGCCAGGACAGCCTGTTCCGCAACTGGGTGACGGCGGACGGCGCGGCCGGTCCCACCGGAGAAGCCGGGTTCAAGGCGGAACCGGGCCGCTACCACCTGTTCGTGTCGCTGGCCTGCCCGTGGGCGCACCGCACGCTGATCATGCGCAGCCTGAAGCGGTTGCAGCCCCTGATCGGCCTGTCGGTGACGCACTGGCTGATGGGCGAGCAGGGCTGGAGCTTCGAGCCGGGCGCGGGCGTGATCCCGGACCCGATCCTCGGCGCCGACCACCTGCACCAGCTCTATGTCGCGGCGGTGCCGCGCTACACCGGGCGCGTCACCGTGCCGGTGCTGTGGGACCGCGAGCGGCGCACGATCGTGTCCAACGAGAGCGCCGACATCGTGCGCATGTTCAACGCCGCCTTTGACGGGATCGGCGCCGCGCCGGGGGACTTCTCGCCTGCGGGCCTCCTTGCGGAGATCGACGCGGTCAACGCCCGCGTCTACGCGACGGTCAACAACGGGGTGTATCGCGCGGGCTTCGCCACCACGCAGGAGGCCTACGAGGAAGCGGTGACGGCGCTGTTCGGCACGCTGGACTGGCTGGAGGCACGGCTCGCGACGCAGCGCTACCTGCTGGGCGACGCGCTGACCGAGGCCGACATCCGGCTGTTCACAACCCTGGTGCGCTTCGACCCGGTCTATCACGGGCACTTCAAGTGCAACCTGCGCCGGATCGCGGATTATCCGGCGCTGTGGGGCTTCACCCGCGACCTGTTCCAGCACCCCGGCGTGGCCGACACGGTGGATCTCGGCCACATCAAGCGGCACTACTACATGAGCCATCCGACCATCAACCCGAACCGGATCGTGCCGATGGGCCCGATCCTGACGTTGGACGAGCCTACCGACCGCGCGACGCGTTTTGCCGCCTGAGCCGATCGGTTCCAGGCTAACCTGCACCATCCGGGGCGCTCCAGGAGGAGCATATGAGCGACCATCCTGACAACTTGATCCTGGAGCTGCTTCGAAGCATCCGCGCCACCCAGGCCGAGCATACCTCCGTGTTGGCCCGGCTCGACCGGCGCGTGTTGGCCATCGAGTTCAACATCACGCGGATCCGCCGCGAGAACGCCGGCGATGCCGAGACGGCGTTGGCAACGATCATGGACCACGATGAGCGTCTGAACCGCCTGGAACAGACCATACGGGAGCAGCCATGACTCGGCGTCATCGCACGCCGTGACCGCAACGGCATCGAAGGTCCTCAGTGATGTCGGCGGACCTTCGGCCGTATGGTCGAAGCAGGTCGCCACAGGGCGATCGCTGGCGCCACATCATCGCAACGGCCTCGCTGCTCTGAATGAAACGATCGGACCGTTCCGCCGCCGATCGCGGCGGGAGCAGTATTGGTAGCTTCCTCCCCACGTCCGGCGACGAGCGGGATTGCAAGGAGGAATCACATATGGATCGTCGTCCATTCCTGGCGGCCTACGCTGCCGCCGGCATGCTCGCCGCCGCACCCGGATGTGCCCAAGCCCAGGCGGCCGCAAGCCCACGGTCGGACTGGTGATGGAGTCACCGGCCGCCGAGTTCTTCAAGGACATGCAGGACGGGAGCCCTGCGCCGCGCGCGCGAACGTGGCGACCTCACCCTGATCCCGGTCGGCGTCCGGTCCGGGACCAACATCGACGGGTAGACCATGCTTGACGTCAACCCGGTAGGTCCACCTTGTTCCAGTCTGCGTGACACCTGCGAAAACGCGTTGCGCACGAAACAGCACCTTGGGTCGTTTCATAAAGATAGGGTGATTTTCAGGATCGCTTCATCTTCCTGTTGAATCGGATCATTCAGCAAGGGTTTTGCGGCCAGCTTGACGATGCTCAATCAGTGGCCGGTTCACGACAGGCTTCAGGCAGGCCCCCTTCCTCCCGCGCCCGGAGGAGTGACCTGTCTGCGTGATCGGTAGACGATCGCAGTAGGCGGTCAAGTCGTTCCGCCGCCTATCGCGCAGCGCCCGGGATCGATAGTCTCCTCCCGCGTCCGGCAACGACCGGGATCACGCGGAGGAAACCAGACATGGATCGTCGCTCATTCCTGGCGGCATGCGCCGCCGCCGGCACGCTCGCAGCCGCACCAGGCCTCGCCCGAGCCCAGACCGGCCGCAAGCCGGTCGTCGGGCTGGTGATGAAGTCGCTGGCCAACGAGTTCTTCAAGGACATGCAGGAAGGAGCGGTGCGCCACGTGCAGGAACGCGGCGACCTGACGCTGATCCCGCTCGGCATCCAGTCCGAAACCGACATCGACGGCCAGATCGCCGCGGTGGAGAACCTGATCACCCGCAAGGTGGACGCGATCGTCATCGCCCCGGCGGACAGCCGGGCGCTGCTGTCGCCGGTGGTGCGCGCGATCCGCGCCGGCATCAAGGTGGTCAACATCGACGTGGCGTTCGACCCGGCGTCGATGAAGAAGCATCACGTCGACATCGTGTTCGTGGGCCCGGACAACCGCGCCGGCGCCCGCATGTCGGGCGACGTGCTGGCCCGCGCGCTCGGACGCGGCGGCAAGGTGGTGATCATCGAGGGCAACCCGGGGGCGGAGAACGGGGTGCAGCGCAAGCTGGGCTACACCGACGCGATCTCGGCCGGCGGGCTCACCCTCCTGGACAGCCGCACCGCGCATTGGGAAACCGAGGAAGCCAACACGGTGTTCTCCAACATGCTGACCGCGCACCAGGACATCCAGGGCGTGATGTCGGCCAACGACTCCATGACGCTGGGCGTGGTCAAGGCGATCGACGCCGCCGGGCGCAGGGGCAAGATCAAGGTGGTCAGCTTCGACAACATCCCGGCGATCCAGCCGCTGCTCAAGGATGGCGAGGTGCTGGCGACGGTGGACCAGTTCGGCGCGCAGCTGGCCGCCGACGGCATCGACAACGCGATGAAGGAGATCGCCGGACAAACCCTGACCGGCTGGATCAGGACGCCGCTGAAGCTGGTCACCGCTTAGCCACCGGGAGCGCTGGAGGAGCACCGCGGATGGCGGCGGCGCCGATCCTTCGCCTCCAGGGACTGACCAAGCGCTTTCCCGGCGTGGTGGCGCTGGACGGGGTGGACCTCGACATCGCCGACGGCGAGATGCACGCCCTTGCCGGCGAGAACGGCGCCGGCAAGTCCAGCCTGATCCGGCTGCTGGCCGGCATCCACCGTCCGGATGCCGGCCGCATGACCCTGGCGGGCGCATCCTACGCGCCGGGATCGCCGCTGGACGCGATCCGCGCCGGCATCCGCGTGGTGCACCAGGAGTTCAACCTGCTGCCGGCGCTGAGCGTGGCGGAGAACCTCCTGTTCGAGCGGCTGCCGCGACGGCGGCTCGGCTTCGTCAACCGGCGGGCGATGGACCGGGACGCCGAAGCGCTGCTGGCCCGGGTGGGCCTCAGCGAGGTGTCGCCGCGCACGCCGGTGGAGCGGCTCGGCATCGCCCAGATGCAGCTGGTGGAGATCGCGCGCGCCCTGTCGAGCCAGGGGCGGGTGCTGGTGCTGGACGAGCCCACCGCCACCCTCACCCCGCGCGAGGCCGGGCGGCTGTTCGAGCAGATCAACCTGCTGAAGCGGCAGGGCCTGACCATGATCTTTGTGTCGCACCACCTCCGCGAGATCTTCGCGCTGTGCGACCGGGTGACGGTGCTGCGCAATGGGCGAAAGGTGGACACCTTCCGCACCGCCGACACGGATGCGGACGCGCTGGTGCGGCAGATGATCGGCCGCACCCTGGCGGCGCAGGCGCCGCTGGCGGGCGCCCCGCCGGGACGGGAAGCGCTGCGGGTGGAGAACCTGCGCCCGGCCGGTGCGCCGCCCGGTCCGGGCATCAGCTTCGGCGTGCGCCACGGTGAGATCCTGGGCCTGGCAGGCCTGGTCGGCGCCGGGCGGACCGAGCTGGTGCGGGCGATCTTCGGCGCCGACCCGATCGAAAGCGGCCGCATCCTGCGCGAAGGCGAACCGGTGGCGATCCGCTCGCCGCGCGACGCGGTGCGCGCCGGCATCTGCCTGGTGACGGAGAACCGCAAGGAGGAAGGGCTGGTGCTGCCTATGGCGGCGCGGGTGAACACCACCCTGGCCCGGCTGAAACGCGTCACGCGCGCCGGCTTCGTCCGCCGCGGCGCCGAGCGGGACGCCACCGTGCGCATGACCGCGGAGCTGGCGATCCGGCTCAGCGGGCCGGAACAGCCGGTGGTGCAGCTGTCGGGCGGCAACCAGCAGAAGGTGGTGCTGGCCAAGTGGCTGTGGGGCGACGAGGCGCCGGTACTGATGCTGGACGAGCCGACGCGCGGCATCGACGTCGGCGCCAAGGCGGAAATCTACGCCCTGCTCGGCCGGCTCGCCGCCGACGGGCGCGCCATCCTGGTGGTGTCGTCCGAGCTGCCGGAGCTGATGCACCTGTGCGACCGCATCCTGGTGCTGTCGCGCGGCCGGCTCGCCGGCGAGGTGGCGCGGG
>CAXTMS010000225.1:0-5569 GCA_964245345.1 uncultured Acetobacteraceae bacterium
GATGATGAAGCCCGAGCCGCGCGCCTCGACCGTGCGCCCGCCGTGGTTCTGCGGCGTCATGGGGAACGGGAACGGGAACGGAAACGGCATCTGCTGGCCGCCGCCGCCCTCGCCGCCGCCCATCTCGTCGTCGGAGCCGTCATCCTTGAGCATGGAGGTGATGGACACCACCGCCGGCCGTACCTGCTTGGCCAGGTCGACGAAGTCCGGCAACTTCTGGCTCATGCCGCTCGGCTGCAGCGCGTTCTGCGCCCGCGCCGGAACGGAAACGCCGCCGAGCGCGGTGCCGGCGAGCAGCGCGGCGCAGGCGGTGGCGACCCAGCGGGAGCGGGACCGGGAGTTCTGCGAAACGTCCGACATGGTGTTCCTGTTGCCTAAGGGGACCAACCGGAGACGGTCGGTCGACGATGAAGCGGAAGATGTGCCTTGCCGCCCTGCTCCACCCCTACGCAGCGATGAAACCTGCGTTAGTCGCGCAGGGACCGGAAGAAATCGCGCAGCAGGGTTGCGGCCTCGCGCTCGCACACGCCGCCCACCACCTCCGGACGATGCAGGCAGCCGGGCTGGCGATACAGCTGCGGGCCGTGCTCCACCCCGCCGCCCTTGGGATCATAGGCGCCGAACACGAGGCGGGCGACCCGGAAATGCGACGCCGCGGCCGCACACATCGGGCACGGCTCCAGCGTCGCCACCAGGCTGCACCCGTCGAGCCGGGTCCGGCCGAGCAAGGCCGCCGCCGCGCGCAAACACAGCAGCTCGGCATGGGCGGACGCGTCGCGGCGTTGCTCCACCTCGTTGCCGGCGGACGCCAGCAGCCGCCCGTCCGGCGCCAGCACCACCGCGCCGACCGGCACCTCGCCCCGTGCCCCGGCGCCGCGCGCCGCGCGCAGGGCCGCCCGCATCGGGGATACGGTCCGGTTCGAAGGGTCGGCGCGCAATTCCATGGCGCACGATATTGCTCTAACCAGGATCGATGAAGCGCACCCGTCCCGTGATCGGCGTCACCCTCGACAGCGAGGCCGGAGGCAGAACGGGATCCGCGTCGTATTCGGCCTATCCGTGGTACGCGCTGCGGGCGAACTACACCGCCAGCCTGGCGGACGCGGGCGGGCTGCCGGTGGCGCTGCCGCACCATGCCGCGCTGGCCGGCGAGATGCTGGACGCGATCGACGCGCTGGTGGTGACCGGCGGGGCGTTCGACGTCGACCCCGCGCTCTACGGCGCCGGCGAGACGCACGACACGGTGGTGCTGAAGGGGGAGCGGACCGCGGCCGAGCTGGCGCTGCTTCGCGGCGCGCTGGAACGGGACATGCCGGTGCTGGGCATCTGCGGCGGACAGCAGCTGCTGGCGGTGGCGCTGGGCGGCACGCTGATCCAGCACATCCCGGACGGGGTCGCGGATCCGCTGCCGCACGAGCAGCCGAACCCGCGACACGAGGCCGGCCACACGGTGCGGATCGAGCCCGGCACGCTGTTGTCGCGCATCGTGGGCCGGGACGAGATGCGGGTGAACTCGTCGCACCACCAGGCGGTGCGCGATGCCGGCCAGGCGCGGATCAATGCCTGGGCGCCGGACGGGGTGATCGAGGGCATCGAGCAGCCGGGCCGGCGCTTCTGCCTCGGGCTGCAATGGCACCCGGAGTTCACCATCGACCCCGGCGACCGGCTGGTGTTCGCGGCCCTGGTGTCGGCGGCGGCGGAAGCTCGGTGAGCGAGGAGGCGCCGGAAGCCGGTCGCGGCGAGCGCATCGCCAAGTGGCTGTCGCGCGCCGGGGTCGCCAGCCGGCGCGACGCGGAAAAGCTGCTCGCCGAGGGCAGGATCAGGCTGAACAACCAGGCGGTGACCCATCCGGCCACCTTCGTGCAGCCGGGCGACACCGTGCAGGTGTCGGGCCGGGTGGTGGACGCGCCCGACCGCACCCGGCTGTGGCGCTACCACAAGCCGGACGGGCTGGTGACCACGCACAAGGACCCGGAAGGCCGGCCCACCGTGTTTGCCGCCCTGCCGCCCGGCCTGCCGCGCGTGGTGTCGGTGGGCCGGCTCGACCTCAACAGCGAGGGGCTGCTGCTGCTGACCAACGACGGCGCGCTGGCCCGGCAGCTGGAGCTGCCGTCCAACGGCTGGATCCGACGCTACCGGGTGCGGGTGTTCGGCCGGGTGGACGAGGGGCAGCTGCGCGAGCTGGCGCGCGGCCCGGTGGTGGACGGGATACGCTACGGCTCGATCGAGGCCGAGTTCGACAGCGCCCGGGGCGACAACGCGTGGATCACCGTGGCGCTGCGCGAAGGCAGGAACCGGGAGATCAGGCGGGTGATGACCAGCCTCGGGTTCCACGTCAGCCGGCTGATCCGCACCTCCTACGGCCCGTTCCAGCTCAGCGAGCTGCGCCGCTCCGAGCTGGAGGAGGTCACCGGCAAGGTGCTGCGCGAGCAGCTGCCCAAGGCGTGACGCCGGCCTAGCGCCGCATGCGCATCATCGCCGGCACCCTGCGCGGCCGCGTCCTGTCCGTGCCCGGGAACGCGGCGACCCGCCCCACCGCGGACCGGGTGCGGCAGGCGCTGTTCGACATGCTCGGCCACGCGCCCTGGCGTGGCAACGCGCTGGAGGGCGGGGTGGTGGACGCGTTCGCCGGCACCGGCGCGCTTGGGTTGGAAGCGCTGTCCCGGGGCGCCGCGCGCGCGGTGTTCCTGGAGCGCGACCCGGCCGCCCTCGCCTGCGTTCGCGCCAATATCGCCGGCTGCCGCATGGCGCAGCGGGCGCTGGCGCTGGCCGGCGACGCGTTGCGGCCGCCGGCGACGCGTCCCGGCTGGAACGGCGCCGGGCTGGTGTTCCTCGATCCGCCCTATGGCGCCGGCCTGGTGGCGCCCGCCCTGTCGGCGCTGGTGGCTTCCGGCTGGGTGGCGCCGGGCGCGCTGGCGGTCGCGGAGGTCGCGGCCGGGGAGCCGGCGCCGACGCTTCTGCCGTTGCTGGCGGAGCGTTCGCACGGGGCGGCGCGGCTGTGCGTTTGGCGGCTGGAAGCAGGCGCCGGCTGAGGCCTGGCCGCCGGGCACGCGGCCTTTTGGGGCGCCCGGCGTCGACGTTCCGGCCTGCGGTGCCTCGTTTGCGCCACCCCCAGGACCGGGCATGATGACGGCCATGGAGTTCCGTCGATGACGACCGCGGTTGCGGTGGCGGTCGAGCCGTTCCTGGTCAACGGCCCGATCGTCGTTGTCGACGGCAGCTTCCGGCTGGACCTCGACGGCGTGCTTCCCGCGATCGGACGGTTCCTCGACGGCATCCGGCACAGGACGGCTTCGGCCGGCTGAGCGCAGTCAACGGTTCGGGCGCGTCTGGCCGGGCCGCTGGAACGCGGCATAAGCGTTGCGGAGCAGGCTGATCCAGTGGTCCGGGTCGAAAACGGACGGGTCGTTGCTGGCGTCCTCGGCGAGGTAGCCGCGCAGGAGGTTCGGGCCGGCCCATTCCACGTCGCCCGGCGCGCGGCCGGGGGCGCCCGTCGTCACCCAAAGCATCTTCACCGGGCCGTAGCCGCGCAGGACGCGGTGCAGCTCGGCCACGGTCGGAAGGTCGTCCTCCACGAACCGGCGGTACACGAACACCTTTTCCCCGTCCTCGAGGTCCTCGACCAGCTTGCGGATCAGGTAGCGCAGCTTCGCCTCGTTTTCCGCCACCACCTCGCCTGCCGTGGCCTCGTTCTCGTAACGGAACGTGTGGTAAAACAGCCCGTAATCGTGGTCGCGGATCTGGTACTCCGATCCCGCGAGATAGGCGACCAGGCTGCCCGGCTCGCCGAGGCCCGCGAACCGGGACACGAACAGCCGGTGGAGGTCCCGCACGCCGGCGAAGCGGAGCAGGCCGAGCGGCTCGATGCCCCAATGGCGCTGAACGTTGCCGAACTGGCAGTTGTCGCCGATCCCTTCGAACCGCGCGAGCAGGTCCCGGTTGTCCGGCAGGGCGGGCAGCTCGTCGTCGAAGACCGACAGGCTCAGCGCCTGCAGCGCGTAGTTGCGCGGGACCGGCAGCGCGCGGTCGAGGCGCAGGCAAAGCTCCAGCCTGCCTTCGGGCACGCATTCGGGAGGGATCCAGACGCACAGGCTGGTCACGTCCTGCCGCCAGCGCAGGTCGATCTGCGCCGAAGCGACCAGCCTGTTGTTGGCCCACACCCAGAGCAGCATGCTGTCCTGGCAGTCGCGCAGCGACAACCGGACCTGGTGGCGGCCCATCGGCACCAGCCCGGCCAGGACGACGCTGCTGCACATGCCGGTCGACCACGCTTGGCCGTTCTCCAGGATCCAGCCCGGTCCCAGGCACGGGCCGGGCTCGCCGCCGGGCGGGACGAGCTCGACCTGCTTCACCGGAACCGGCGGCGCGGCGTGTCCCGCCAGCGCCTGCGTCGCGAGCAGCAGCAGGCGAACCTGCTCGCCGTCGACCACGTGGCAGGGCGGCGGGATCATCCGTTCGAGGACGCCCCGGATCACCGGGTTCATGGTCTCGTAGGCGGCGAACGCTTCGTCCCGCTCGGATCCGGGCGGAAGCGCGAACAGGTCCCTGACATGGGCGGCGAGCCAGCCGCGCTCGATCGCCTTGAGACCGTCGAACACGTTCGCCACCAGCCTGCCGTTGCGGTCCAGGAACCAGTCGGCGAGGTGGCCGTCCTGGTGCCTGAGCTTCAGCCACGGCACGCGGGAACAGCCGAGGTAGAGGGCGTCCACGCTCCAGTCCGGCAGCAGCGACGGCAGCGTCGTGCCGTCGGGCTGGCGGAGCGCGCAGAACCTGTCGCCGCCCAGGGACAGGAAAAGCTCGCCGTCGATCGCGCGGAGCGGGGACATCACCAGGCAGGCGCTTCCGACCGACCTGACGATCGTCGGGCCCGACCCGGGACGTGCCGATCCGGAGCCGGTGGTCCCGGCCGGCGACGAACCACCATGGAGCGACACGACGACCTCCTCGCTGCTCGTGAGGGGAGATTGTTCCACAAATCCACCGTTCTTGTCCTGGAGCGCCCGGAGGAGCAACGCGGTTCCGGCCGGCTCGTCTCGGCGCTTCTTCCGCCAGGCGCTTCCGGGTTATGCTTCATCCGATCCGCGAAGGAAGGCTGGAACCGCGCCCATGCACGTCGCCCTACGCAGCCGCCTGATCCCGGAGCGGTTCGCCTCGCCGCAGCTGCAGGCGCTGATGCGTCGTCGGCTGGCCGAGCTCGGCGGCCTGCTTCTGGCCGGGCTCGCGGTGGCCATGCTGGTGGCGCTCGCCACCTACAACCCGCGCGACCCGTCGCCCGACACCGCCACCACCGTGCAGGCCAGCAACCTGGCCGGGCCGGTCGGCGCCGCCTATGCCGACCTGATGCTGCAGTATTTCGGCCTGGCCGGCGCCTTGCCGGTGCTGGCGCTGCTGGCCTGGGCGTGGCGCATCGCTTCGCGCGGCGGCCTGGGCAGCCTGACCGTGCGGCTGGTGTCGCTTCTGTGCGCGCTTCCGGTGGCGGGCGCGGTGCTGGCCGGCCTGCCGGTGCTGCTGGGCCACGACGTGCAGCCGGCGCTTCGGCCCGGCTGGCCGGGTGCGGCCGGGCTGGGCG
>CAXTMS010000226.1:0-5548 GCA_964245345.1 uncultured Acetobacteraceae bacterium
GCGAGCGCTTGGCGACGTTGGCGGCGTAGTCGCCGATCCGCTCCAGGTCGGAGGTCACCTTCAGCGCGGACACGATCTCGCGCAGGTCCTGCGCCATCGGCGCGCGCAGGGCCAGCATCTTGATCGCCCGCGCCTCGACCTCGCGTTCCAGCGCGTCGACCTCCGGGTCCTGCTCCATCGCCATCTGCGCGGCTTCCGGGTTGTGCTCCAGGATCGCCTGGATCGCGTGCGCGGTCTGGCTTTCCACCAGGCCGCCCATGCGCGCCATCAGGCCGCGCAGCTGGTTCAGCTCCTGCTCGTAGCTGGATACGATGTGGCCCGGGCTGCTGTTCATGACGGTTCCGTTGCTCAGCCGAAGCGGCCGGTGATGTAGTCTTGCGTGCGCTTCTGCCGCGGCGTGGTGAACATGCGCGACGCCTCGTCCACCTCCACCAGCTCGCCCATGTAGAAGAACGCCACCCGGTCGGCGCAGCGCGCCGCCTGCTGCAGGTTGTGGGTGACGATGGCGATGGTGAAGTCCTGCTTGAGCTCGTCGAGCAGCTCCTCGATGCGCGCGGTCGAGATCGGGTCCAGCGCCGAGGTCGGCTCGTCGAGCAGGATCACCTCGGGCCGCGTGGCGATGGTGCGCGCGATGCACAGGCGCTGCTGCTGTCCGCCGGACAGCGACGTGGCGCTGGAGCGCAGCCGGTCCTTGACCTCGTTCCACAGCGCCACCCGGCGTAGCGCGTCCTCGATGCGCCCGGCCATGTCGGCGCGCCCGAGCCGCTCGTGCAGCCGGATGCCGAAGGCGATGTTGCCCTCTATGGACATCGGGAACGGGGTCGGCTTCTGGAACACCATGCCGACGCGCGAGCGCAAACGGTTGGCGTCGACGTGCGGGCCGACGATGTTCTCGCCGTCCAGCAGCACCTCGCCGCTGGCCCGCTGCCCGGGATACAGGTCGTACATCCGGTTGAGCACGCGAAGCAGCGTCGACTTGCCGCATCCCGACGGTCCGATCAGCCCGGTGACCTGGCGCGCGGGGAAGTCCAGGCTGATCCCCTTCAGCGCCTGCGACGCGCCGTAGTGGAAGTCGAGGTTGCGTATGGAGATCATCGGCCGCCCACCGGCGGCGACGCCGGACGCGGGGCTCGACGCGGCTTCCCGTGCCAGGCCGGGCAGCGGGCGGGGGGTCCGGTCGTCCATCACCTGTCCTGTCCGCGCAGGCCCAGCCGGGCCGCGATGTTGATCAGCAGCACGCCCGCCGTGATCAGCAGGGCGGCGGTCCAGGCCAGCTGCACCCAGTCCTCGGCGGGCGAGCCGGCGTACTGGTAGATGGTCACCGGCAGGCTCGCCATCTCGTGGTTCAAGGACAGCGACCAGTTGAGGTTGCCGAGCGAGGTGAACAGCAGCGGCGCGGTTTCGCCGGAGATGCGTGCGACCGCCAGCAGCACCCCGGTCATCATGCCGCGACGCGCCGCGCGCACGCACACCAGCAGCACCACCTTCCAGCGCGGCGCACCCAGGGCGGCGGCCGCTTCGCGCATGGACAACGGCACCAGGCGGAGCATGTCCTCGCTGGTGCGCACCACGATCGGGATCACCAGGATCGCCAGCGCCGCCACGCCGGCCCAGCCGGAGAAATGGTGGAACGGCGCCACCAGCACGAGGTAGACGAACAGCCCGACCAGGATGGAAGGCGCGGACAGCAGCATGTCGGACACGAAGCGCACCGCGTTCGCCACCACCGAGCCGGTGCCATACTCGGCCAGGTAGATGCCGGCGAGCAGCCCGATCGGGGTGCCGATCAGGGTGGCCAGCACCACCTGGATCACGCTGCCGACGATGGGATTGAGCAGGCCGCCATGGCCGCCCGCGGGAGCGGTGACGTGGAACAGGGTGTGGGGCGTCAGGCCGCCGATGCCGTAGGACACCAGGGTCCACAGGATCGACACGAGGGCCGCCAGCACCACCAGCGTGGCGGCGAAGCACAGCCCCGTCGCCACCGCGTCGGCGGCGCGTCGGCGGCGGAGCAGGCCGAGGTCGCGTGCGGGCGCGTCGGCGATGGAGCCCATGGCGGTGGCTGATGACATCCCGCTCCCCTCAGCGCCGTGCGGGCCAGCCGGTGCGCAGCAGCAGGCGCGAGCAGGCCAGGGTGATGAAGGAGATCACCATCAGGATGAAGCCCAGCGCCAGCAGCGCCGACAGCTTCAGGCTTCCGGCCGAGCTTTCGGGAAACTCGAGCGCGATCAGCGAGGCGATGGTGTTGCCGGGCGAGAACAGGCTCGCGCTGATGCGGTTGGTGTTGCCGATCACGAAGGTGACCGCCATGGTCTCGCCCAGCGCGCGGCCGAGGCCCAGCATGATGCCGCCGATCACCGCGGTGCGCGACCAGGGCAGCACCACCTGGCGCATCACGTCCCATCGGGTCGAGCCCAGGCCGTAGGCGCTTTCCTTGAGCACCGGCGGCATGGAGTTGAACACGTCGCGCATCACCGCGGCGATGAACGGCGTGACCATCACCGCCAGGATCAGGCCGGCGGTGAGCAGGCCGGTGCCGAAGGGCGCGCCGGAAAAGAACGGGTGCAGCAGGCGGACATGGCCCAGGGTGTGGATCAGCGGCGGCTGGACGTCGTGCGCCATGATCGGCACGATCACGAAGAAGCCCCACATGCCGAAGATGATCGACGGCACCGCCGCCAGCAGCTCCACCGCGGTGCCGAGCGGGCCGGACAGCCAGGCGGGCGCCATCTCGGTCAGGCAAAAGGCGACGCCGAACGCCAGCGGCACCGCCACCACCAAGCCGATCGCCGAGGTGACGAGCGTGCCGAACACCGCGGTCAGCGCGCCGTAATGGTCCAGCACCGGGTTCCAGGCCGA
Source organism: uncultured Acetobacteraceae bacterium (assembly GCA_964245345.1). GTDB lineage: Bacteria > Pseudomonadota > Alphaproteobacteria > Acetobacterales > Acetobacteraceae > Lichenicola. Next base: position 2,860 of record CAXTMS010000226.1, read on the forward strand.
GGAGGACAGGAAACCCCAGCCAAACGCGGAGAACGCCTGCCGTCCGCCCGCCAGCATCACCGCGATGATGCCGCCGATCAGCAGCAGCACCACCAGCCCGCAGGCGCGCACGATGCCCGAAAAGGCGGGATCGCCCCAGCCCCTGTCCCCTTCACTGGCCCGTGGCCCGGTTGCTCCGGCGAGGCTGGCGTCCGTGGTCATGCGCGTTCCGGCTCCGAACCCGGTCGATCAGCCGGCAGGCCGCGACCGGTGGTCACTGCGCCAGGGTGGGAGCTCCGGCGACGTTGGTCCAGGCGTGACGAACCGTGGTCTGCACCGAAGCCGGCAGCGGCACGTACTGCAGCGAGCGGGCGGTGCCGGCGCCGTTGCGGAACGCCCAGTCGAACATCCGCAGCACGGCGGCGCTGCGCGCGGGGTCCTTCGGGTTGGTCGGCAGCAGCACGAAGGTCGCCGACACGATCGGCCAGGCGCCTTCCGCCGGGGTGTCGAGCAGGTCGACCGCGAAGAACTGCGCCCCCGCCCAGTCGGCGCCGGCCGCCGCCTTGGTGAAGCTGTCGAGGCTGGGCGCCACGAACGCGCCGGCCTTGTCCTTGAGCAGCGTGGTGGTCAGGCCGTTCTTGTTGGCATAGGCATACTCGACATAGCCGATGCCGCCCTCGGTGTTGCGCACGGTGGCGGCGACGCCGTCATTGCCCTTGGCGCCGGCGCCGGTGGGCCAGGCGATGGAGGAGGCGGCGCCGATCTTGGTCTTCCAGTCCGGGCTTTGCTTGGCCAGGTAGGAGGTGAACACGAAGGTGGTGCCGGAGCCGTCGGCGCGGTGCACCGCCGCCACCGCGGTGTCGGGCAGCTTCAGGCCCGGGTTCAGGGCGGCGATCTTGGGATCGTTCCAGGTGGAGATCGCGCCGGAAAACAGGTCGGCCAGCACGGCGCCGGTCAGGCGCAGCTGGTTCGAGCTGATCCCGGGCAGGTTCACGATCGGCACCACGCCTCCCATCACGGTGGGAAACTGCAGCAGCATGTTCGCGGCGAGCTTGGGACCGGCCATCGGCGCGTCGGAAGCGCCGAAATCCACCGTGCGGGCGATCACCTGGTTCTGCCCGGCGCTGGAGCCGAGCGCCTGGTAGTTCAGCACCACGCCAAGCGGTGCCTTCGCGGCCGCCCCCCAGGCGCCGTAGATCGGCGCGGCAAACGAGGAACCGGCGCCGGTGATGTCGACGGCCAGCGCCGGGGACGCGGCCGACAACAATCCGAGCGCGAGGATCGCGCCGCAGGGGATGCGGGGAACAGGCCGGCTGGTCGAACGCATCTCGTGTTCCTTGGGCAAGGGGACGAGGCGCATCCGGTCGGCGCCCGCAGTCGAGCGCCTTCTAGTCGGCGGCGGTGGCGCCGTTGTTTCAGTCCGATGACAGTTCGATGACAAGCGCTGATCCGGAACAATCCGGACGCGGCTCAAGCGGACTTCTTCACCGCCTTGGCCAGCTGGTCCGAGCGCTGCTGCCAGAACGCCATGTCTGCAGCCTTGCTGAACATCACCCTGGTGCCCTTGCCGCCCTGGCTCACCCGGATCTTGCCGCCGTTGCGGGCGCGGTGGTCGGCCAGCCATTCCAGCAGCACCGGGTCCTGGCTGCCGCGCCCCTCGAACTCGAGGATGCCGGCGATCTCTTCCTCTTTGTGACGTCTGACCATGGGTCTCTCCTCGTGCGCGGTCGTCCGGCGTGACCGCGGATGTCCGGGCGCAACCAACCGTCCAGGACGCGCTGCCGCGTCCTGCTGCCCGCAGCGCGCTACAGGCCCATGGCTGGTTCCGCTAGGGCCGCCGCTCTCGACCAGTCGATCCGGAAGCGGCACCGCTTGCAAATCTGGTTGTCCCCAGGCCTTCCTGCAACGGCAGGAGGCCAGGGATCAGGCCGCAAGCTCCTCCTTGAGCGAGGCGATGTCGATCACGTAGCGGAACCGCACGTCACCCTTCTCGACGTCCTTGTAGGCCTGGTTGATCTGCTGGATCGGGATCACCTGGATGTCCGGGCCGATGCCGTGCTCGGCGCAGAAGTCGAGCACCTCCTGGGTTTCGGCGATGCTGCCGATGATCGATCCGGCCACGCTCTTGCGGTGCATCGCCCGCTCCTGGTTGTTCACCGGCGCCAGCGGCTCCAGCGCGCCAACCACGGCCAGGGTGCAGTTCCGCTTGAGCATGGCGACATAGGGATCGACGTCGTGCTTCTCGGGAATGGTGTCGAGCATGAAGTCGAAGCTGTTCTTGCACGCCGCCATCGCCGCCTTGTCGGTGCTCAGCACCGCCTTGGCGCCCAGCCGCGCCGCCTCGGCGAGCTTCTCCTCCGACCGGGTGAACAGCGTCACCTCGGCGCCCATCGCCCGCGCCAGCTTGGCGGCCATGTCGCCCAGCCCGCCGAAGCCGACGATGCCGACGGCGTGGCCGGGCTTCACGCCCCAGTGCTTCATCGGCGAGTAGGTGGTCACGCCCGCGCACAGGATCGGCGCCGCGACCTCCGGCTTCAGGGCCGGCGGGATGCGCAGCACGAAGTCCTCGGCCACCACGATGACGTTCGAGTACCCGCCATAGGTGTTGTCGCGGCCATAGGTGTTGGTCTTCTCCGGCGACATCGCCGCCGGCATCATCGGGCCGTTATAGGTGGCGAGCCAGCTGTTCGGCCCCTCGCAGTAGTTCTCC
>CAXTMS010000227.1:0-5459 GCA_964245345.1 uncultured Acetobacteraceae bacterium
CGGGGCCCTTCCCCCCCGGCTTCGTGGTGAACAACGGCTCCAGCGCGCGCTGCGCCACCTCGGGGGTCATGCCGCTGCCCTGGTCGGCCACCGAGATCTCCACCGCCGCCTCGCTGTCCGGGCCGTCCTGCTGGCGTGCCCGCGTGGCGATGACGATGTCGCTGCCGCGCGGCGCCGCGTCGGCCGCGTTGCGCACCAGGTTCAGCAGCGCCATCTCCAGCTGGCTCGGATCCACCGACGCCACCATGGCCTCGTCGGCCAGGGCGAGCTTCACCGTGACGCCGGAGCCCGCCATCTGGTCGAGGATGCTGTCGCAGTTCGCCAGCGTGGCGTTGACGTCGAGCGCCTGGTTGTCGTGGAACTGACGCCGCGCGAAGGACAGCATCTGGTCGGTCAGCTTGGCGGCACGCCTCGCCCCCCAGGCCGCCCGCTCGATGCTGCGCAGCCCGCGCTCGCTGCTCACCTCGCCGTCCAGCCGCTCGAGGTTGCCGAGCACGATCGTCATCAGGTTGTTGAACTCGTGCGCCAGGCTGGAGGCCATGGAGCCGAGCGTTTCCATGCGCTGCGACTGCTGCAGCACGGCTTCCGCCTCGCGCCGGCGCGTCACGTCCAGCTGGCTGGCGAAGTGGTAGACCAGCGTGCCGGCGGTATCGATCACCGGGCTGATGAACAGGGCGTTCCAGAACTGGGTGCCGTCCTTGCGGTAGTTCAGCAGCTCGATATGGACGTCCTCCCGGGCGTCCACGGCGCGGTGGATCTCCGCCACCGCCTCGGGATCGGTTTCCCGGCCCTGCAGGAACCGGCAGTTGCGCCCGAGGATCTCCTCCTGGGCATAGCCGGTCAGCTGCTCGAACGCTTGGTTGCAGAAGACGATCGGGTTGTCGTGCCGGTGCGGATCGGTCAGGCACATCGGCATCCGGCTCATCTGCACCGCGGCGAAGAAGATGTCGGTCCCGCCGACCCCACTGCCCACGGGAATGACGTTGCGTCCATCCGAAACGTGATGTCCCGGCTCGTTGGCGGTCACGCCCCGATCGCTCCGGTCAGCCATCAACATGCACGCAAGCCATCCGCATCCCCCGTTCCTAAGCCAAGCACGGCGTGCAGCCAATCGACAAGCACAACCGCGTTCCGGGCAAACCGGCGGGGCGCTGTGGGGTTCACCCTCCATGACCGGCCAAGAGTTGCCGCGAAGGGAACTGGTGTGTGTGTTCTTCTGGTTGAAGATGAGCCGTTGATCCGCGAGCTCATGAGCGAGACGCTGCGCGATGCCGGCTACCAAGTGATCGACGTCGAGAACGGCGATCGTGCACGGGACGTGGTGCTCAACCCGCCGACGGCGCTGTCGATCCTGGTCACCGACTTCCACATGCCGGGCGACCTGGACGGCTCGCAGGTCGCGGCACAGGTGCGGGCGGCGTATCCCGGACTGCCCGTGGTGATCGTGTCCGGGCGCCCCGAGGTGTTCCAGTCCTCCTGGCAGCACACGCTCGGCTACACGTTGATGAAGAAGCCGTATCGGCCGAGCGAGCTGGTCCGGCTGGTTCGTTCCCTGACAGAGTGACCGATCCGCAGCCGGTCACGACCCGGACTCCCCGTTGTCATGCAGAAGGAAACATCGGCCGCATGTGCGGACGCTTCGCCACCGACATCCCGCTTCATCTGATCCGGGACTGGTACCACGCCGTCGGCCCGTTGCCGAACGACGCGCCGAGCTACAACGTGGCGCCGACGCAGAGCGTGCCGGTGGTGCGCCGCCATCCTGAAACCGGCGAGCGGCGGATCGACCTGCTGCGCTGGGGGCTGATCCCGCACTGGTCCAAGGACAAGGGCAGGCAGCCGATCAACGCCCGGGCGGAAACGGTGGGATCGTCCGGCATGTTCCGCGCCGCGCTGGCGTCGCGCCGCTGCGTCGTGCCGATGACCGCCTTCTACGAGTGGGACCAGCACGCGAAGCCGAAGCAGCCCTATGCGTTCGGCAGGCAGGACCGCGACCCGCTGATGCTGGCGGGATTGTGGGAGTCGTGGACCGATCCGGCCGGGGAGCTGGTGCGGTCGTTCGCGATCGTCACCACGGCGGCCAACGCCGTTCTGGCGCCGGTGCACGACCGCATGCCGGTGGTGCTGGAACGCGACGCCTCCGAGGCCTGGCTCGACCACGGTTCGCCGGCCCTGCTCCGGCCGGCCGGCGACGACGTGCTGCGCCGGTGGGCGGTCAGCGCGGAGGTGAACGCGCCGCGCCACAACCGGCCCGGCCTGCTCGACCCGGTTGAACGGGCAAGCGGGCGGGACGAGCAGGCGTCGGGCCCGGACTCGGCCTGAGCGCAGGAACCCGCCGCGACGGCCGGCCGGACCGGAGCGTCGCGGCCAACACGGAGGAATGGGTCATGGCCAGGGCGTTCTCGTTGATCCTGGTTCTGCTGGTCCCGCTGTTCGCGGCGGGTTGCGGGCAGGATCCCGGGCAGAACCGCGACGCCAGCCGGGGCCCGTACGTGAGCGGCGGTTTCGGCGGGCATTGACGGTGGACGCCGCCGGCCGCGAGGGGGAACAAGCGATGCGGAGCCTGGAGCCGGGCGGCACCGCCGTGGTGATCGGCGCGTCGGGCGGGATCGGCGCCGCCCTGGTGTCGGCCCTGGCGGCAGTGCCGGAGTTCGGGCGGGTGCTCGCCTTGTCGCGCGGGACGACACCGGCGCTCGATCCCGACCGCCGGATCTGGCAGGGGCCGATCGACCTGCTGGACGAGGCCAGCGTCGCCGCCGCCGCCGCCCTGGTGCCGCACCCGTTGCGCCTGGTGCTGGTCGCGACCGGGCTGCTGCACGCTTCCGGCCTGCAGCCGGAAAAGACCTTCCGAGCGCTGGACCCGGAAGCACTGCTGCAAAGCTACCGGATCAACGCGGTGGGCCCGGCGCTGGTGGCCAAGCACATGCTGCCGCTGCTGGCGACGCCGGGGCGAAGCGTGTTCGCCGCCTTGTCGGCACGGGTCGGCAGCATCGGCGACAACCGCTCCGGCGGCTGGCACGCGTATCGGGCCTCCAAGGCCGCCCTGAACATGATCCTGCGCAACCTGGCGATCGAGCTCGCGCGCCGCAGCCCGGACGCCCTGTGCGTCGGGCTGCATCCCGGCACCGTCGACACCGCCCTCAGCAGGCCGTACCAGCGCGGGGTGGCGGAGGGCCGGCTATTCACGCCCGCCTGGTCGGCGTCGCGGCTGTTGTCCGTGATCGACGGCCTGCAGCCGTCGCAGAACGGCTGCGTGCTGGATTGGAGCGGCGCGATGGTGCCGCCTTGAACAGCGTTCACGTGAACAGCGTTCAGCTGGCCAGGGAGGCGGCGATGTTCACGCCGAGGGCGATGATGGCGGTGTTGAACAGGTAGGACACCAGCGAGTGCGCCAGCACCAGCCGGCGCATCCCGGCCGACTGGGTGGACACGTCGCTCACCTGGCTCGCCACCGCCATGCAGAACGAGAAGTAGAAGAACTCGCTGATCCCCGGACGGTCGTTGCCGGGGAACAGCAGGCCGCCGTCGCGCCAGTAGTCGTGCGCATAATGGGTGGTGAAGATGGTGTGCACGAAGAACCAGGACAGCACCACGGTGGCCCCGGCCAGCGCCATCAGCCAGCCGGCGTGGTGCTTGCCGTGGATCTGCGCCAGTTCCAGCACGATGGCGCCGAGCGAGGCGACCGCGGCGAGCATCGTGATCGCCAGCATGGCCCAGCGGCCCTCGTCGAGCAGCATCCCGTCCCGGCGCAGCCGCTCGGGCGTGGCGCCCCGGATCAGGATCAGAAAGGCGAGGCCATAGGCGATCACCCCGAGGTTCCAGCCGATCAGCCCGGCGGTGATCGGGCGGGTCAAGGGCAGGGCGCACGCGAACGCCGCCACGGCGACGGCGAACCCGACCAGCAGCGACGGGCGATGGCGAAGATGGTGCAGCACGACAGGACCCCCCGACTCCGGACCAGGCGATGATTCAGGCACGGAACCGCGTCGCGGCAAACGGTCGGCGCCGCGGCGAGACGACAATGGTTGTATTTCCGTGACCCTGGCCTATATTGACGCGATCGGCTGTCTTTTCGGCCGGGAAGAACCGATCTTCGTAGTGACGCACGTCGACTCCAAAGTCTCCCAAACGAAAAGTGAAGTGTTCCGCATCCTCGCGGAAGGCAGGCCTACAAGGAGACTTGAAGATGTCGACAGGTACCGTGAAGTGGTTCAATGGCCAGAAGGGCTACGGTTTCATCCAGCCCGACGACGGTTCCAAGGATGTGTTCGTGCACATCTCCGCGGTGGAGCGGGCCGGCCTGAACGGTTTGAACGAGGGCCAGAAGGTCAGCTACGAGCTCGAGCGTGGCCAGCAGGGCAAGGTGTCCGCCGGAAACCTCCAGGCCAGCTGATCGCCTGACCGGACGGCCCTGCCCCGGTGGGGCCGTCGAAAGGATCCGCCATGACCATGCCGAAGTTCGGGATCGGGGACCGCGTGTCCTTCGTTCCAGGAAAATACGACAACAACGTCACGCGTGGCGTCTATACCGTGGTGCGTGCCATGCCGGTGACCAACCAGGGCTTCCAGTATCGGGTCAAGAGCCTGCGAGACAGCCACGAGCGGGTGATCGACGAAGTCCAGCTCGCGTCCGCGCGCTGACGCCAGGCACGATCTCGAACGCAAAAACGCCCGCCCCAGGTGATGGGGCGGGCGTTTTCGTGTTCCCCTGCCGGCCCATGCCGGCAGGGGCTGGAGATCAGGCCAGGCTGATGCCGGCGGCTTCGGGGCCCTTCTGGCCCTGCACCACCTGCACGCGGGTCGCCTGACCCTCGTTCAGGCTCGACAGGCCGGACCGCTCCAGCGCGGACGCGTGGATGAAGATGTCCTTGCCGCCGGTGTCCGGGGTGATGAAGCCGAAGCCCTTGGTGGCGTTGTACCACTTGACGATGCCACGCACTTCCTCGGCCATGGACAGGTCCGGGGTGGCGCGGCCGCTGCGGAAGCCGCCTCCGGCGCCACCGGGACGCGGCGCGCCGAAGCCGCCGCCGCCGGAACGCGGGCGCTCCGGCTGGGCCGTGCTTTCGTCGACGGAGACGACCTCCGCGACCTGCCTGCCCTTGGGGCCCTGGCCGATCTTGACGCTCAGCGTGGCGCCGGGGCTGACGGAGTCGTGCCCGGACTGCGACAGGGCGTTGGCGTGCAGAAACACGTCGCCCGAGCCGTCCGACAGCTCGACGAAGCCGAAGCCCTTCTCGCTGTTGAACCACTTCACGCTGGCGCTGATCTCCGGCCCGGACGCGATCACCTGCGAGCCGCCGCCGCCCATCGGACGGCGCGGCGGGCCGCCGAAGCTGCTCCGCTCGCCATAGGAGGGTGCCGGTGCAGGCGTGAAATCGTCGTCGAAGCCGCCGCGGCGCGGGGAACGGGGGCTGCGGTCGGTCCTGTTACTTCTCAACGGTCGTAATCCCGAGGTCTAG
>CAXTMS010000228.1:0-3433 GCA_964245345.1 uncultured Acetobacteraceae bacterium
GAGCACTGTGTTCGGGACGCAGGGGCCGGAGGTTCGAATCCTCTCACTCCGACCACTGGTGTCGACGGGTCGTCGTCACCGCGGCGACATCGCAACGTTTCCGAACCGTCACGCCCTCTCCGGGATCATCCGGGTAGAACCGTCCGGTCGCCATGCGTTGCCCGTCCCTTGTCTCGATGCTCGTTCTGCTGCCCGGGCTGCTCTTGGCGGAACAAGCGCAGGCCGCTCCCGCGATCAGCCAGAGCGGCGTCACGCCGCTCTCCCTCGGCGTCGACCAGGAAACCGCGACCATCGACGGCAGCCACGCCAGCATCGTGCGCGTCGACCTGGCCGCGTCCGGAATCCGGTTCGCCACCACCCCGCGTGTCGGCTCGCTGGACACGATAACGCAGCGGTTGTCGCAGTTCGTTTCGATGCAGGGACTGCAGCTGGCGATCAACGCCAACTTTCTCGGCCTCCCGCCCGATCAACAGGGTGAATCAGCTCGGCACCGCGTCGGGCAAGCACAGTCGAGCCGGATCGCTCGGATCACGCTGTAGAACCGCGCCGGTCCGGCAGCGGTGGTCATCGCCACCCGCTCAGCTCCCGGCGCACCAGCCGCTCCAGCATGTCGATCGCCTCCGAACTGTCGTTGAGGCAGGGCACGGTGGCGAACTTCTCGCCGCCCGCATGCTCGAACGCTTCGCGCACCTCGTTGCCGATCTCGTCCAGGGTTTCGATGCAGTCGGCCAGGAAGCCCGGCGTCAGGATCGCGATCCGCTTCACTCCCGCCGCCGCCAGCTTCTTCACCTTCGGCTCGGTATAGGGCCCGAGCCATCGGGTCGGCCCGAACCGGCTTTGGAACGTCAACGGCAGCTCGCGCGGCGTCATGCCGAGCACCTCGCGCAGGGCGTTCATGGTGCGGGCGCATTCGGTCACGTAGGGATCGCCGCGCTGCACGTACTCCACCGGCAGGCCGTGGAACGAGGCGATCAGCACCTCCGGGGTCCAGTCCAGCTCGCCCAGGCGGCGTCGCACGCCCGTCGCCAGCGCGTCGATATAGGCCGGGTCGTCCGGGAACGACGGCACCGTGCGCAGCGCCGGCTGCCGGCGCAGGCGCATCAGGGCGCGGAACGCCTGGTCGTTGGCAGTCGCGGTGGTGGTGGCGGAATACTGCGGATACAGCGGCAGCAGCAGGAGGCGGGCGCAGCCGCGCGCGATCAGCCGGTCGATCGCCGCCGCCGTGCTCGGGCTGCCGTAGCGCATGCCCCACTCGACCGGGATCCGCTCCGCCTCGAGGCGGGCGCCGAGCTGCTCCGCCTGGGAGCGGGTGTAGGTGCGGAGCGGGCTCTCGTTCCGCGCGTCGTTCCAGATGCGCTTGTAGTTGGCCGCACTCTTGCGCGGCCGGGTGTTGAGCACGATGCCGCGCAGGATCGGCTGCCACACCAGCGGGCTCGCCTCGATCACCCGCCGGTCGGACAGGAACTCGCCGAGGTAGCGCTTGACCGACCGGGTGTCGGTGGCGTCGGGGGTGCCGAGGTTGACCAGCAGCACGCCCGCAGTGCCCGGCCGCACGGCGGCGGCGGCGGTACCGGGGTTGCCGGTCCGGCGGTTCCTGGCGTCGATGAAGCTCATGAACCCAAGGTAGTGCGGATCGCCCGGTTCCGGGAGTGGGGCCCGTCGACGATGCTGGCCAAGGAAGCGTCGGCGGCGCTTCTCGTCGGAGGATCGGAACGAACTGCCGCGCCAGGTGTCCTGGTCGCCGATCCGGTGGCGGCGCCGTGGATCCGGAGCGGCGGCCCGTTCGCCTTCCCGACGTGACGCGTCATGCCGTCGATCCTCCGGTCGGCCGGCGCCCGAGGAAGCTGAAGAACCGCAGCAGGTAGCCGGCGGGATCGGCCGCGACGAACTGCCGGTTTCCGACCTCCATCCCGCCTTCGATACCAACGCTCCTCCAAGGGGACCACGATGCCCAGGCTTGAACGCTGCACCTCCGCATACAGGACACCGACGTCGGCAACCTCGATCTGCAGGTTGATCCCACGGCCGAACGGATGCTCCAGGGGCGCGGTGTGGAAGCGCCGACCCGGCCCGGCAGCCTCTTCCAGCATGAGGTGAACGCCGTCCCGGATCAGGTAGGCGAAACGCTCTTCGGCGCGGCTTGCGTGACACCTGAAACCGAGCACCGTGGTGTAGATCGCCAACGCGCGGTCCAGGTCTGCAACGTCGAGCTCGGGGATGAGAGGCGGCGCATCGGGCATCCCCCACCATAGCGATGCATCCGCCGATCGCGAGGCAGGCGGCACATGATCCTGCGCAGGCTGCGCCGAGACCTGCTTCATCTCCAAAGGCATGCTTTCCCCATCCCGGTTCGGTGCGGTTCCCCGGACCCGGATGGCGGATGCTCCGGCGCTTCCGCTGGTCCGCGCCGACTGGACAAGGCCTGCTCCCATTGATGAAGCCGATTGTGTTTGCCGACTCGATAGGAAGTCCTACGATTGGGCCGGACACGGAGCATTCCCATGGCACGGCAGCACCTGACCGGCCTGTCGCTGCGCGACCTCGACTACGCCATGGCGGTCGCCGAGCAGGCCCATTTCGGCCGGGCCGCCGAGCAGTGCGGCGTCAGCCAGCCGGGCCTGAGCGAGCAGATACGCAAGCTGGAGGCGATCCTCGGCACCAGGCTGTTCGAGCGCGGCCGCGGCGGCGTCAGCCCCACCGCGTCCGGCCAGGTGCTGCTCCGGCAGATCGCGGTGGTGGTGCACGAAGCGCGCTCGCTGATGGAGATGGCGCACAAGGAGGCCGGCGCCCTGAACGGGCCGATCGACCTCGGCGTGATCCCGACGCTGGGCCCCTACTACGTGCCGCTGGTGCTGCGCGACCTGCGCGCGCAGTTCCCCGAGCTGGTGCTCCGGCTGCAGGAGAACCAGACCACGGCGCTGCTGGACGCGCTGGCCCGCTTCACCCTGGACGCGGCGCTGCTGGCCCTGCCCGTGGACGGCGACGGGCTGGTCGCGCGGCCGCTGTTCTTCGAGCCGTTCCGCGTGCTGCTGCCGGTGGGCCACCCGCTCGCGAACAACGACGAGGTGGCGTTGTCCGCGCTCGGCACCGACGACCTGCTGCTGCTGGAGGACGGCCACTGCCTGCGCGACCAGGCGATGTCGCTGTGCCGCGTGCCGGACGGCGCGCGATCCGGACCGCGCGCGCCGCGCACCGCCACCAGCCTGGAGATGCTCCGGCACATGGTCGCGGCCGGGGAAGGCTACGCGCTGATGCCGTCGCTCGCCACCCGGGAAACCTCCGAGCTTAGCGGCCTGGTGCGCCTGCGCCCGCTTCTGCATGCGCCGGACGCGTCCCGCCCCGGGCGCACCGTCGGCCTGGTTTGGCGCGCCACCGACCCGCGTGGCCCGGACTTCGACCAGCTCGCCACCCTGCTGCACCGGAACGCGCCGGC
>CAXTMS010000228.1:3533-5440 GCA_964245345.1 uncultured Acetobacteraceae bacterium
CGCTGGCACGGCTGCCACTTCCGGTCCTACCATGACCGGCAACCCGGCAAGGCGAGCGTCCAGATCGGGATGGGGAGAAACGTCGATGTCAGGTGCCAAAGCACTGGACCCGCAGCAGCAGATGCTGATGGACCGCGCAGTCAGCCACCTCGTGACCCATCACAGCCCAAGCGGTCAGCGCGTCGGCTGGCTGATGATCGCCTCCATCCTGGTGGAAGCGTGGGACCTGTACTCCATCGCCTTCATCCTCATCTTCCTGCGCGAACAGTTCCATCCGTCGCCGGCGCTGCTCGGCCTGGCCGGTGCCGGCACCCAGGGCGGCGCCATCGTCGGCGCTCTGCTCGGCGGCTGGCTGTCCGACCGCATCGGCCGGCGCGCGATCTTCCTGACCACCATGGTCATGTTCGTGGTGTTCGCCCTGGCGCAGGCCTTCGTGCCGAACATGGTCTGGCTGGTGGTGATCCGGCTGATCCTGGGCATCCCGCTCGGCAGCGACATTTCCAACGGCTACACCTACATCATGGAGTTCCTGCCGCGCGGCGAGCGCGAGGTGATGGGCAACCGCTGGCAGTTCATGTTCGCGGTCGGCGAGGTGTTCGCGCTCGCCGTGATCGGCCTGCTGCTGTGGATGGCGCTGCCGCACTGGCTGGTCTGGCGCCTGACCCTGGGCTTCGGCGCGGTGCCGGCGGCGATCATCTTCGCCCTGCGCTACAACCTGCCCGAGACCGCGATCTGGCTGATCCGGCGCGGCCGCTTCCGCGAGGCCAAGCAGGTCTCCGCCACCATGTACCAGGACCCGCTCGACTTCCTGCCCGACCACGACGTCCTGATCCCGCAGCCCCGCGCCCGCGACTTCCTTTTCCACATCCGCCGCGACCCGATCCGCTGGCGCGCCACCCTGTTCGGCTGGATCGCCTGCTTCGCCCAGGGCAGCGAGTTCTCCACCTTTGCCTTCTATATCCCCGTGCTGTTCGTGCTGGTCGGCGTGTCGGGCGTGCTCGGCACCGACCTGGTCACGCTGTTGCTCTACGTCATTGCCGCGATCTCCGGCTGGATCGGCCCGCTGATCACGCCGCGGATCGGCCAGCGCGGCCTCAGCATCGCGGGCTTCGCCATCGTGCTCGTGTCGCTGCTGGTGGCAGGCTTCGCCATCAAGACCGGACACACCGTGATCCTGCCCTTCGCGGCCGCCGCGATGCTGTGGGGGCACTACTGGGACGCGGAAAACGTGGTGACCATTCCTTCCATGGTGGCGAGGCCCGAGTATCGCGGCATCGCCTCGGGCTTCGCCTATATCTTCGTCAAGCTGCCTTCCTTTCTCGCGATCTTCCTGTTCCCCGTCCTGTTCAGCTGGATCGGCCAAGGCAACGCGACCCTGTTCACGGCGCTGTTTCCGCTGATCGGCCTGCTTGCCGCGATCTTCATCCTGCCAGAAGTGTACGGCTACCAGGACGACTAGGGCGGTGCGAACGACGGGCAAAGCGGCCTCGGCGCAGGGTTCACGGGGCGTCGGATCGGTGCGGTGAGCCGTGTCGGGTCGGCCCGAGAAAGACCGACCATGCTGCTGAGGATGGCGGAGCGGGACTGGCCGCCCGGGGCGGCGCCGCTTCTCCCGGCTCCTCGACGCCTGACCCTGCCTGGATAGCGGTTGTTCCGCCCGGCGCAAGCCCGTAGCCTGACGGTCTCGAAACGGTAAAACGGTCCCGATGTCCGACGATCTCCAGTTCAGCCAGACCGGCCGCCTGCTCCGCATCGACACGCCCTTGGGCGAGGACGTGCTGCTGCTCGAGCGGTTCGAGGGCAGGGAGGAGATCAGCGAGCTGTTCGCGTTCAGCGCCGTCGTCCGCTCCACCCGCACCGACCTGCAGCAGGCGGACCTGGTCGGCAAGCTGGTCGACGTGTCGATC
>CAXTMS010000229.1:0-3433 GCA_964245345.1 uncultured Acetobacteraceae bacterium
TTTCCGGCCCCAAAGTTTGCGCATCCACCGTCTCCGCTTGTTGTATCCAGACTAGGGTCCGTTAGCGCCTGAACCAACAGTCTCTCTCGGTATTATGCCTGCTTTGCGGAGCGGGCGGGATGCTGACGAACGCGCAGTGGGCGGTGCTTGGGCGGTTGGTGGAGGCGTGCCGCCCTGCGGCCAAGGTGCCACCGCAGAACCTGCGTCGCACCATGAGTGCCATCCTGTGGCGGCACGACAACGGCGCCAAGTGGCGGGCCGTGCCCGACGAGCTGGGGCCCTGGTGGATGGCGGCGCAGACCTTCATCCGATGGGCGCGCCTGGGCGTGTGGGAGCGCCTGCTCGCCCTGGTGGCCGAGCACGACGTGCAGCTCGGCATGGCCTTCCTGGACGGCACCAACATCCGTGCCCACCAGAAGGCCGCCGGCGCCTCCAGGAGGAAGGCCAAGCCCAAGGCAGAGGGCGGGAGCAAAACGGCGCTGCTGATCCGCAACGAGGCGCTGGTCAGGCGCTTGGTCGCTCGCGTGGCGGCTATGGCACCAAGGCCTGCGTGATCGCGGACGCGCAGGGGCACGCCCTTGGCTTCACCCTGGCTCCCGGCCAGGCGCACGAGCTGCCCCACGCCGTGCCGCTGCTCGCACGCCTGCCTGGAGTGCCCAAGTGGGTGGTCGCCGATCGTGGCTACAGCAGCCATGCCCTGCGTGAGCACGTCTGGAGCCTGGGGGCACGACCCGCCATCCCGACGCGCCGCACCGAGGCGCCCGTCGCCTGCCCGGACTTCATCTACACCAACCGCAACCGCGTCGAGCGCCTCTGGGCCCGGCTCAAGGAGTGGCGTGCCGTCGCCACACGCTACGAGAAGACCGCTCGATCCTTCATGGGCGTCCTCTACCTCGCCGCCGCATGCGATCGGATCAGGCGCTAACAGGCCCTAGGGTGGCGGAGTGTCCGTCCAGCACCGTGACGATGCCGCAATGGCGCGGCACGGCCGCCAGCAGGCGCTCGACGTGACCACGCGCCCCGGACTGGCCGTCCTCGCGGGCGCGCTGGGCGACGGTCCAGCCGGCGTGTAGCCGGTCGGCCGAGGTGATGGCGAGCAGGCCAATGTCGCGCCGGTCCTCGGCCATCATCCCTACCGCCTCGATCGCCTCCGGCATCGCCGCGCCGATGCAGGCGATGACGATCTCGGCTTTCGGGCCGGGCTGACGCAGCCAGTAGCCGCCGGCGATGATATCCGCGGCCAGCGCCGGCGACATCTCCCTCTGCAACTGCTTGATGGCACGGGTGGACAGGCGCAGTAGGCCGAGCCGCCGGCGCCATCGCACAGCCCAGTCGTCGCATCCAGCACCGAGCATCCCGAGCGCTGCAGGTGGTCGAACGCCCAGCGCAGGATCACCGCCAGCTCGTCGACGTAGGCGGGCTCGAAGCCAGCCTGTCCTGCGCCATGCCGATCAGCGGCGTCGCGATCGACTGGTGGGCGCCGCCCTCGCCGGCCAGGGTGATGCCGGACGGGGTCGCCACTAGGATGCACCGCGCATCCTGGTAGCAGGCGTAGTTCAGCGCATCGAGTCCACGCTCGATGAACGGGTCGTATAGCGTACCGACCGGCAGCAGCCGCTCGCCCAGTAGCGAGTGCGACAGGCCGAGCGCCTAGAGCATGGTGAACAGGTTCATCTCAGCGATGCTGAGCTCGAGGTGCTGGCCACGCGGCGAGAAGTCCCAGTTGTAGGTGGATGGGATGCGCTCCTTGCGGAACAGGTCCGCTATGCCCTCGCGGGCGAACAGGCCGCGCCGGTTCACCCAGCCGCCCAGGTTGGTGGACACGGTGACGTCGGGCGAGGTGGTGACGATGCGACGGGCCAGTGGCGTGTCGCTCTTGCCGATCTCGTGCATCAGCAAACCGAACCCGTGCTGGGTCGACATCACCGGCTGCGCCGGGAATGACAGGCGGTCCGGCACCGGGATCGTGGACGCTTCGTGGCGCCGAGAGCCATCTCGCGCGAACGGCACCGCGGCCAGCAACGCTTCCAACTCGGCAGCTGAAAGGCGCAGCCCCTCGAACTTCTCCCATTCGCGACCCTCGCGCACCTCCATCGCGGCACGAAGCGTGGCGACCTGTTCGGGACTCATCAGGCCGGCGTGGTTGTCCTTGTGGCCGGCGAGCGGTGAGCCGAAGCCCTTGATGGTATAGGCGATGAAGCAAACCGGCCGATCGTGCGTCTTGGCGCGCTCGAACGCATCAAGCAGCGACGGCAGGTCGTGCCCGCCCAGGTTGCCCATTAGCGCCGCCAGCTCCTCGTCCGAGCGGCGGCCGATCAGGACGGACATCGCATCTTGATCGCCGAGCTCGTCGAGGAGGCGCCGGCGTCAGGGGGCGCCTCCCTGGAAGGTGAGCGCGGAGCAAAGCCGGTTCTGGCAAGCCTCGATCCAGTCGTGTAGCCGCTCGCCGCCGGGTTCGGCGTAGGCAGCCTGCTGCAGCCGGCCGTGGCGCAGCACCACCACCTCCCAGCCAAAGTTGCGGAACATCGCCTCGAACTTCAACCACAGCGCCTCGCGCACCACGGCGTCCAGGCTCTGCCGGTTGTAGTCCACGATCCAATAGGTGTTGCGCAGCTCGTGCTTCCAGCTTTCCAGCAGCGCCTCGAAGATGTTGCCCTCGTCCATCTCGGCGTCGCCGATCAGCGCGACCATCCGGCCTTCCGACCGGCTTAAACCCCAGTTTTGTGGTACGCACGTAATCCTGCATCAGCGAGGAGAACAGCGTCTGCGCCACGCCCAGCCCGACCGAGCTGGTGGAGAAGTCGACGTCGTCGGTGTCATTGGTGCGGGACGGATAGGACTGCGCGCCGCCGTAGCCTCGGAAGTTGCGCAGCTTGTCCAACTCCTGCCGGTCAAACAGGTACTGGATCGCGTGGAACACCGGGCTGGCGTGCGGCTTCACTTCGACCTGACTTGGTAGCCGTCCAGGGCACCCCCGGTCTGCGCGATGGAGCCGAGCTGGTCGCTCCTGCTGAACCAGTAGGTCAGCGAGCCTTGGATGACAGCGCTCTGGATGCCGGCGATCCGACCCAGGTCGAGCTCGACGGAGGGGCGGAAGATGCCCAGCTGCGAGGTGTTGCCCGGAACGTTGCCGCCGCTCGAGTTGCTGAGGAAGTGGTCGAGCAGCGTGCCATGGATGTCGATGCCGTCGTTGAGCAGCTGGTTGCCGAGGCCGGGGAACAGGCCGGTGTTGACTGTGGGCTATACCGGCGTGTTGCCGACGTGGGGCAACTCCTGACCCAGCGTATTCTCGTTCGGGGTCGGCAATATGTTGATCGGCGAGCTCGCTCCCGACGGGAAGGTGGCGGAGTTGCCCGACGATGCGGACCGCGCCGAGGCCACGGCCGGCAAGCCGGCCGCGATGCCGCGATGCCGCGATGCCGCGATGCCGCGA
>CAXTMS010000229.1:3533-5385 GCA_964245345.1 uncultured Acetobacteraceae bacterium
GCCGCGATGCCGCGATGCCGCGATGCCGCGATGCCGCGAAGGTCGTGATCAGTCTGACTATTCAATGCATCATTCTCCCGGATCGCCGGGCTTGAACTACTCAGCTTGTATCCATAAAGTCATGAGAAGAAGCTTCGGTAAATAATGTCGTGTGTGGCGCACGTTGCTGTGGACGCAGATGATGTTCCTGTTCGATGCGCCTGGTTCTTCTATCCACCCGAGAGGCATCCGTCCGCACGATCCCGCGGGAAATCGCATCCGGGCGGCATTGGAGCGCCCGCGATCAGGACGCAGACAACGCGGCTGTCGACGCGCCCTCCTCTCGCGGTTCCCCACCGCCCAAATGGCCGGTGACCTGATCCAGCAACAGCCGGGGATCCTCGGGCAGGCGTGCGCCGCGCCAAGCGACATGCTGGTCGGGACGGATGAGCGCGAAGCGCGCCTCGTAGAGCGCCTCCAGCTGCTCGTCGTTCGGCGCCACCATGGTTAGGGGGATGCCGCGCCCGGCTGCGGCGGCGGCGAACGCTTCCGTTCCAGAGGCGTCGCCACGCGTGATCAGCAGCGTATAGCCGGACCCAAGATGATCGTAGAGCGAGCTGCCGTCCCGCAGCCACCGGTGCGGCGCTAGGCAGCCCGGCACCGCGGACGGCACATAGTGCATGGTGTCCTCGGGCGGAGCCGCCGTGCCATCCGACACGATGATCGGGGAGTCCGCGTAGCGGTAGCCGAGCACCACGCCAAGCGTGTCGAACTCGCGGCGCTTGGTGGCGCGGATCTGCGCGCCGACCTGCTCGCGGACCGCGTCGCCGTCCGGCCCAACCTCCTCGAGCGCTGGACGCACGAGCTGATTGCCGGTGGTGGCGTAGTTGGTCATCGCCTCGTTGATCACCCGCTCGTGCACCGGGCGACGCTCTATCTGGTAGGAGTCGAGCAGCCCCGGCCCGCCCCAGCCCTTCAGGGTGGCCGACAGCTTCCAGCCGAGGTCGACGGCGTCGCCAATGCCCATGTTCATGCCGAAGCCGCCGAACGGCGGGTGTAGGTGGCAAGCGTCGCCCGCCAGGAACACGCGTCCCCTGGCGTAAACGTCGGCGATCCGGGCGTGCGCTATCCAGGGATCGGTGCGCACTACCTCAAGCGGGAGATCATCCAGCCCGGTGCCGCGGCGGACCAACGCTACTGGATCCACGCTCGCCGGATCCACGTCGTCGGCGAGCTTGGTAGCCATGAAGAACCACAGGCCGTGCTGGTCCATCGGCCCCAGCAGGGCCGGAACGTCGGGGTTGACGAGCCAATACATGAACGCCTCGCCGTGCCCATGGCGGGACGCCAGCTCGGGCGCACGGAAGATGATGCTATAGTTCTTCAGGCCTGGTGACTGGCCTAGCATCCGTGCGCCGATCGCTACGCGCACCGCACTGCGCGCACCATCGGCGCCAATCAAGTAACGGCTGCGCACAGTGCGCTCCTGTCCGGAGCTGACCTCGCGCAGCCGCACGGCAACGCCGTCCCCGTCCTCCTCGAAGCCGGACAGCTCGCAGCCGAACTCGATCCGCACCCCCGGCAGCGAGGCGGCGTGACCGCGCAGCACCTCTTCCAGCGTGTACTGCGGCACCCACTGTCCTTCCTCAGAAAACAGCTCGTTGCGCTCGCGCTTCGCGTGCATCGCATTTTCGAAGCGCGCCAGCAGCGGGCCGTTCATCCGAGTGGCGAACACCACGTTGGCGCCATAGTCGGGCGGGATTGGCGAAGCCCGCCGCAGGGTGTCGGCGATGCCCCAACGCCGCAGG
Organism: uncultured Acetobacteraceae bacterium; assembly: GCA_964245345.1. Taxonomy (GTDB): domain Bacteria; phylum Pseudomonadota; class Alphaproteobacteria; order Acetobacterales; family Acetobacteraceae; genus Lichenicola. The sequence continues at coordinate 5,321 of CAXTMS010000229.1, forward strand.
TGCTCACGGGTGCGCACGTTGGTCGTCTTGGCGCGCGGGCTATAGCCGACGCGATCGTTACGCTC
>CAXTMS010000230.1:0-3346 GCA_964245345.1 uncultured Acetobacteraceae bacterium
AGCAGCGGTCTGCGGCGGCCCGGGCAGGACTGGTGGGATGCCACCGGGCATGGCCCAACCCGCAGGCAGTGGCGTAGGCTGCACCTGGAACGACGTGGCTCGACCAGTACCAGTCATGCAACAATCCCCAGGCCTGCCGGAGCGACCGCAGCGTCTAGGATGGGGCGGTGCTGTCGCGCACCGGCCAGCGCCTCCAGCGCGTCGACGCACGCCGTCGCCTGCTCGCCCCGCCGCTGCGCCAGCTACCTGATCTGGGCGGCGGCTCCGTGGCAGGATCAGGCGGCGCGTGCGGGCGCCAGGTACGGGCCCGCCTTCACCACCTCGATGTCGAGGAACACCGGCCGGCCGGCCGCCTGCGACAGGTCGAGCGGCAGCAGCGCGTCGCCGCTGGTCCAGCGGCAGCCGGCACCGGATTCCGTCGCATGCCAGCCGGACAGGTCCGGCGTGGTCAGGTGCAGGTTCGAAACGGTGCGGCGGCGCTCCTCGCTGAAGCCGATCCGCCCGACCAGCACGCCCAGGCGGCGCCGGTCGTCGAGGAACGGCCCGACCACGTCGGACGGGCGCGAGGTGCGCGATAGCAGGCGCAGGCTGCCGACGTAGCCCGGCACCACAAAGGCGTAGACCTTGCCGTCGAACAGGGTTGGATTGATCTCCAGGCCGCCGTCAGTGAGCAGGCGGAGGTCAGGCTCGTTGACAACGGGGGCAGCCCGCACGCCGCCGTCCATGCCGAGCGTGGTTGCGCGCGACGACAGCCGCTTCCAGATCGGCTCGACGGTGTCGCGGTCGACCGCGAGCGGGGCGGCGGCGTCCTCGGCCCAGCTCTTGTGCGCGGGGTCGACCGAGAAGTCGGGCCGCAGGCCGGGCACCTCAGCGTTGGCGAAGTTGCCGCGGTTTCCGGTGTCGAGGTAGCTCTCGGCCTCCAAGCCGTCCGCGATCAGGATGCCGTGCCGCTCCAGCTCGACGTGGAAGTACTCGTACTGCGTCAGGTCGGTGGCGACGACGATGGACCTGTCGTTGACCAGCATGCGTGCCGGGATCAGCCTGCCGTCCAGGAACAGGCAGTGCTCGGAGGTGACCAGCAGGTCGCGCGTCGGCACGCCGTCTCGGATGGCATCGACCCTGATCCTGACGGGGAAGTCCTCGATCGACGAGCCCGGCAGCACCGTCACGCTGCGGTGGCCGATCCAGGTCACCGGCTCCAGCACGCGCTCGCCGTCCCGCAGCGTCGCCACCAAGTCGCCCACCCGCAGCGCCTCCACCGCGACCTCGCCCTCCGCAGTGGCGATCCGGGTGCCGCGCAGGAAGCAGGTCGGAATGGTCCCGGTCGTGGTGAGGTTAGCGGCTGCAGTGTTCACCGGAACCGTGGCACCGGTGGCGCTGATGGCGAACGCTCCGCCGGTGACCGCGCTGTCCCTGAACACGTAGATGGTATTGGTCCCGTTGAGGTAGTAGCCCTCATAGGTCGCCGTGCTGGTCTGGGGCGTGCTGTTCAGCGCGGTCATGGTGAGGGTGACGGTGCTGCCGACGGCGGAGATCGAGCCCGACAGCGAGAGGGTCGTCCCGGTAGTGAGCGCGGCGGTCCCGTCATAGGTTGACGGAAGGATGACGACCCCGGCCGCATAGGTTCCGGTCGTGACCTGGGCGCCGCTGTAAACGGTGCTGCTGGTAAAGGTTGGCATGATCGTCCTGATCCCTCCGGTGTCCGCTGGTGATGCCGTCGTACTGCTATCTGCCTATTGTTACTGAGGGTTCGGCGGTCTGGTCAACAACAGTTGAACATTTCTCAACCTGATGAAAATCTTCATAATAGAGGCATTATTAATACTTGAATGTAATGTCTTTGCGCGGGACTCGTCGCCTGCCGTGAGACTGGTCCGGAACATGAGGCAAATGCAGGTCGACGCGACCGGTCGAGGTCCGGGCGGCGTCGCGGCACGGGCGACAGGGTGGCCGATCTGGCGCCCCCTGCTAGGCCGCGACCTCCGGCTCGACGCCACGCCGGTCGTCACCGCCCCGCGCGGCCACCCGGACTTTCGTCTGCTGGCACGACGTGCAGCGCCACATGGTCCGCCTGCCCCGTGGCGCGGCCGCTCCGCCTGCTGTCACGCGCTGCCGTGGTGGCGGACACGATCGGTCCCGTCCGTCGACGACCGTTGTCCCTAGGGAGTCGGCGTCGACAAGCTGGTGCTGTGGACGGGCCTCGACGGGTAGGTGATGCCGCCGGCCCGCGGGGCGCCGGCGGCCGGCATGTCGACGAGGCAGCACGCCAAGCCGAGGGCAACGCCGAGCACGGCCTGCCGCGCGCCGACATCCACCTCGCCGCCGCCACGGCGTGTCGCAACGAGACAGGATGGCTGCCTGAAGCCTTCGGCAAGCCGTTCCGGCGGCTCGCTCGCGCACGACCGAGCTGGCAGGCGTCAGGCCGGTGGCGTGTCCCTGCTGATCAGCTCGCCGGCCAGCCACACCAGCTGGGTTCTGTCAGCACTCGCGCCGAAGCTTCAATCGTTCTGCATGGAAGCCTACCGGATCAGGCAGTCTGCATGATCCCGAGCACGATCTGGGCGCTCCTTGCGACGCGGAAGCGGCGGAGGACGGCAGAGACAGCCTCCCGGCGCGCAGGCTGGTCAGCAGCAGGTCGGGCTGACCGATCATCGGTGTCATCGGGTTGCACAGCTCGTGTGCTGCGACGGCGATAAAGGCGCCGCGCGGCGATGCCCACCAGCTCGGCATGGGTCGGGAGGCGTCCGGACACCCATCGACAAGCCTGGGGGCGGATCGACGGGTGCAGGCGGCCGGACCTCGGGACAGGTCAGGCGGGAATCCTTGCGGAGCGAACGAGAAGCAGGCCGGCGGCTGCTGATGTCGATACAACTCCCGCACCGGCACGATGTTCCGGAGTGGATCCGCAGGACGTGGATGCGGCCGACCGGCGCGGGCACGCCGCCTGGACGCGGCGGCGGAGGGAGGCGGAAGATGCGGCAGCACCTTGATGCGGAAACCGTCCTGTCGGCCCTGTGGCGGGGCGCGGAGCCGGCGGCCGCAGCCGCGCCGGCCGACCCGATCCGGATCAGGCGGCTCGCGCAGGCGCTCGGCGAGCAGGCGATGCAGTGCGTCGCGGGCACGCTGGGCGGCCATCGCGCGGAGGTGGTTCGGCACAGCGCCGACCTGCTCGAAACGCTGGTGTCGCTTTGGTCCGCCTGCGGCCTGTCGCCCGACGAGATCTGGATCGAGCTGCACAAGCGCGAGCAGCTCGGCAGCCTGCTGATGCAGCTCAACCAGGCGCAAGGCCAGGTGCCGCGTCGCCTGCTCAAGCCGTGGCGGGTGGACAGCACCAAGCTGCCCTGAG
>CAXTMS010000230.1:3446-5314 GCA_964245345.1 uncultured Acetobacteraceae bacterium
GTGCCGCGTCGCCTGCTCAAGCCGTGGCGGGTGGACAGCACCAAGCTGCCCTGAGCCGGCGCCGCAACAAGGGGCTGGCGCCGGCGCACCGGCAGGGCGATATAGCCGCCATCGTGATCCAGTTCTTCCGCCCCTTCCGGACCGCGCTCCTTCTTGCAGCACCGACCCGTTGCGGCGACGGATCCTCGCCCGGAGCCGGCGCGTGAACTGGGTCGACCTGCTGGTGCTGGCGCTGCTGCTGTTGTCGGCGCTGGTCGGGCTGCTGCGTGGCTTCGTGCGGGAAGCGCTGGGGTTGTGCGCCTGGATCGCCGCCGCCGTGCTGGCGTTCCGGTTCAGCCCGGAGGCGGAGCCGTTCGCGCGACGCGTGATCGGCGACGCGTCGATCGCCGACCCGGTCGCCTTTCTTGCCGTGTTCGGGGTTCTGCTGATCGCGTTTCTGCTGGTCGCGGCAGCCCTGGCCGGGCTGGTGCGCGGCTCCGTGCTCGGCGGGCTGGACCGGCTGGCCGGGTTCGGGTTCGGGCTGCTGCGCGGCTTCGCGGTGCTGGTGGTCGCCTATCTCGTGGCGGTGCCTTTGCTGCCCGTTTCCGGCTGGCCGCAGGCGCTGCGCACCAGCCGCGCCCTGCCCTATGTCCGCAGCGGTGCTGCCGCGGTGGTGCCGCGCCTGCCGGAGCGGTTCCGTCCCGACCTCGATCCGCCACCTGCGGACGCGGGTGCCACATGAGCCGCGCGCGTTCCGCCGGCAGGAGCCTGTTCATGACCGACCGCCTGGCGCACGGATCCCTGGACGAGCCGTCCGGCCCGCACGACGACGACCACCCGCACGAGGAATGCGGCGTGTTCGGCATCTGGAACGCCCATGACGCCGGCGCGATGACGGCGCTCGGCCTCCACGCGCTGCAGCACCGCGGCCAGGAAGCGACCGGCATCGTTTCCTTTTCCACCGACGGGCCGGACAGCCGCTTCCACACCCACAAGGGGCTGGGCCTGGTCGGCGACGTGTTCGGCGACGCCCGCATCATCGGCGGCCTGCCCGGTCACGCCGCGGTGGGCCACAACCGCTACGCCACCACCGGCGCCACCCTGATCCGCAACGTCCAGCCGCTCTACGCCGAGTTCGAGTTCGGCGGCCTCGCCGTCGGCCACAACGGCAACCTCACCAACGCCGCCAGCCTGCGCCGCGCCCTGGTGCGCCGCGGCTGCATCTTCCAGTCCACCACCGACAGCGAGGTGTTCATCCACCTGATCGCCATCAGCCTCTACACCAGCGTCACCGACCGGCTCACCGACGCGCTGAAGCAGGTGCTGGGCGCCTACTCGCTGGTGGTGCTGAGCCAGGAAGCGCTGATCGGCGTGCGCGACCCGCTCGGCGTGCGCCCGCTGATCCTGGGACGCATCGACCAGAACAAGGAGGGGCAGAAGGACGGCCGCACCGACGGCAAGCCGGCCTGGGTGCTGGCGAGCGAAACCTGCGCGCTCGACATCGTCGGCGCCGAGTTCGTGCGCGACGTCGAGCCCGGCGAGATCGTGATCATCGACGAGGAGGGCGTGCGCTCGATCCGCCCGTTCGGTGACAAGCGCGGCCGCTTCTGCGTGTTCGAGTACATCTACTTCGCCCGTCCCGACTCGGTGCTGGACGGCTACGGCGTGTACGAGGCACGCAAGCGCATCGGCGTGGAGCTGGCGCGGGAAAGCCCGGTGGAGGCCGACGTGATCGTGCCGGTGCCCGATTCCGGCGTGCCCTCGGCGATGGGCTACTCGGTGTCGAGCGGCATCCCGTTCGAGCTCGGCATCATCCGCAACCATTACGTCGGCCGCACCTTCATCGAGCCGACCGACCAGATCCGCAACCTGGGCGTCAAGCTGAAGCA
>CAXTMS010000231.1:0-5290 GCA_964245345.1 uncultured Acetobacteraceae bacterium
GGCGGGAAGTTGCCGATCGCCAGCACCGCGCGCTCGGCCAGGATGGTGCGGCTGCGGTCCAGCGCCAGCGCCAGCCCGGCGCCGTCGGGAGTGATCGCCAGCACGTCGCCGCGCACCAGCTGGAGCTGGTCGCGCCGTTCCGCCACCTTCATCTCCCCGTTCAGCAGGTGGCGCATGTAGCGGCCGAACATGCGTCGCGGCACGAACGAGGACGGCTCGGCCTCCACCCCGCATGCCTCGGCCGGCGACAAGCCCTGCAGCCAGTGCAGGAAGTCGAGCGGGCGCTGGGGAAAGGCGCTCATCTTGGCCGCCGGCACGTTCAGCAGGTGGCCGGCATTGCCGTCGGCATAGGCCGGTCCCCGGCCGAACCGGACGCGCTCGATCAGCACGACCCGGGTTTGCGGCGGGGAACGCTGCAACAGGTGCAGCGCCAGCAGGGTGCCGCTGAAGCCGGCGCCGACGATGGCGATGCTGGCCCGTCCGGTCGGGTCGAATTGATCCAAGAAAAGCTCCTTGGCGGTGAACCTCCGACCCAAGCAGCTATCGCGCCCGCCGGCAAAGAAGAAACGACCGGGCCGGCCGGCGATCTACGGCGCGTGGACGGGATCGGTGTCCGGCGCCGGATGGGCAAGATAGGCCAGCCGCTTGAACTCCAGCCGGCCGCGGGCGACGCTGTCCAGGATCAGCCCGCACACCTGGGCGAGGCAGGCCAGCAGCACGAACCCCAGCGCCAGCACGGCGCTCGGCAGGCGCGGCACGTGGCGGGTGCGGAAGAACTCCGCCACCACCGGCAGCCCCAGGGCGAGGCCGAGCAGCAGCATCGCGCCGGCGATGGCGGAGAAGAACGCCAGCGGCCGCTCCTGCTTCATCAGCACCACGATGGTGCGCAGGATGCGGATGCCGTCGCGATAGGTGCGCAGCTTCGACACCGAGCCTTCCGCGCGCTCGACGTAGCGCGTCGGCAGCTCGGCGATCGGCATGCGCAGCTCCAGCGCGTGCACGGAAAGCTCGGTCTCGGTTTCAAACCCCGACGACAGCGCCGGGAACGACTTCACGAACCGGCGCGAGAACACCCGGTAGCCGGACAGCATGTCGCCCAGCCGCTTGCCGAAGATCGCCGCGACCAGCCCGGTCAGCACCCGGTTGCCGAGCACGTGGCCGCGGCGGTAGGCGGAAGCGCGGTCGGAAACGCGGGACGCGTTGACCATGTCCAGCCCCTGCTCGCGCAGGAGCCGGATCAGGCCGGGGGCGGCGTGGGCGTCGTAGGTGCCGTCGCCGTCCACCAGCACGTAGAGCTCGGCGTCGACGTCTGCGAACATCCGGCGCACCACGTGGCCCTTGCCCTGCAGGGTTTCCAGCCGCACCACCGCGCCCGCGCCGCGCGCGGCCTCGCGGGTGCCGTCGCTGGAATTGTTGTCGTACACGTAGACCGTGGCGTCCGGCAGGGCGGCCCGGAACTCGCGCACCACGCCGGCGATCGCCACCGCCTCGTTGTAGCACGGGATCAGCACCGCCACCCGCCCGGCGGGGCGGGGCATCACGAGAAGAATTGCTGCGTCGAGTGGGTGAGGATGGCGGTATAGACTGCGCCGAGCAGCGGTACCAGCAGGTACTGCAGCGCCAGCAGCACCACCAGCGGGCTTAGGTCTACGTTGCCGAACTGCGGCAGGATGCGGCGCACCGGCGCCAGCACCGGCTCGGTGGCGCGGTACAGGAACTCGCCGATGCCGCGCACCAGCCGGTTGCGGCTGTCGACGATGTTGAACGCATACAGCAGGCTGAACAGGCAGGAGATCAGGAGCACGTAGATGTAGAGCCGGATCAGCAGGTAGAGCAGCTGGAAGATGGCCGTGATCACGGCGGCGGTCCTTATGCGTGGCGTGCGCCGGAAGCTACCCACCCGGCCTTGCCTACGCAACACAACGCCTCCGGATTGGCGGGCATCGCCGCCAGCGGCTTGACTGAGGCCCGGCCTTGTCTATCTTCCGCCGCCTGCACGGCGGGGCTGTAGCTCAGTTGGGAGAGCGCCTCGTTCGCAATGAGGAGGTCAGGGGTTCGATTCCCCTCAGCTCCACCACCGCCGTTCGCAGCCCGCCGATGAAGGAACTCTAGGCTCCGCCGGAGCCGGCTTCGGGTCCGGACGCGGTCCCGTCCCCTGCCTTGGCCGCATACATCGCCCGGTCGGCATGACGCATCAGGTCGAGGAGGTTGCTGCTGTCCTGCGGGTAGAGCGCGCTGCCGATGCTGGCGCCGACGTGAATGACGTGGCCCTCGACCTCGAACGGTTCGCGGAAGGCGGCGAGGAGCCGGCTGGCGAGGGCGATGCAGTCTTCCGCCCTCATCGCGCCGTGCTGGACGATGGCAATCTCGTCGCCGCCGAGCCGCACCACCAGGTCGAGCCGGCGCGAGATGCCGGACACGCGACGGCTCACCTGCCTGAGCAGCATGTCGCCGACGTGGTGGCCATAGCGGTCGTTGACCTGCTTGAAGCCGTTCAGGTCCAGCATCTGGAAGCCGAAGGGACCGGCCTCGCCAGCCGAGTCCTCCGCCCACTTGTCCAGGTAGCGCCGGTTCGGCAGCCCGGTCAGGTGGTCGGTGTAGGCCAGGGCGCGCAGGCGCTCGGTTTCGTGCGCCACGTTCTGCGCCGCGTGCGCCAGCCGGCTGATCTCCCGGCGCTGCGCCAACACGCCGCGCATGCTCGCCATGCGCAGGTGCAGGTCGAGCAGGGTGAAGGGGTTGACGAGGACGTCGTCCAGCGCGGCCTTGACCGCCCACGCCTTGGCGGATTCGAGGTTGTCGATGACGGCCATGACGAACGGCGCGGGCGACAGGTTCCGGAGCTGGTGCAGGTCCCCGTCCTCGACCAGGTGGCCGCCGCGGCAGTCCAGCACCACCGCCACCGCCCCCGACAGCGACGCCGCATCTCCGGCCAGCCCGTCGCGCACCGACACCGTGCCGCCCGGCTGCACCACCTTCAGCTGCTGCGCGAACTCGTCGCGCGCCAAGGCGGACCGGCTGATGAAGACTATGTCCAAGCGAGGATCCACGGTTCGAAAGGACCACGCCGGGGATCCGGTCCGGCACCGGCTCGGCCGGATCGTCGACCGCATGCAGAAGGCAGCGCAGGCGTCGAGGTTCCATGCGGCGCAGCGCCGACCGGAACGGCACCGCCGGATGCCGTGCCGGGACGACAGCACGGGACGCCGGCAAGCGTTGTTGTCATCGGCGCGATGATCTTATGCCCGTTCCGGACAGTCAAACCGGCGGCGGGTCCGGGTCATGCGGCGTGGCCAGCGGCCGGGCTCAGCCCGCCGCCAGCAAGGCCATCGCCGCCAGGGCGGCCTCGCACACCGCCTGGTCCTCGTCCGGCTGCGCGCCGGACGACCCCACGGCGCCGACCACCTCCCCGGCATGGAGCAGCGGCATGCCGCCTGTGAGCGGCATGCGGCGCGGAAACGACAGGATGGCCGGGTTGTCCCGGGCCTGCTGCTCCAGAACGGCGGTCGACGACCGGGCCATGGCGGCGGTGCCGGCCTTGAGCGTCGCCGCCTCGGGAGTGTGGAAGCGGGCTCCGTCCAGCCGTTCCAGCAGCAGGAGCACCCCGTGCTCGTCCACCACCGCGATGCTGACCCTGAGCTGCCGGCGCTCCGCTTCCCCCACCGCCGCCATCATCAGGCGGCGCGCGTCGGCCAGGGTCAGGACGTGTTTGGTCTGCATCGTTGGCTTCTTCCGGCTGGTGGGTGGTCGCCCTGCGGCACCGGGGGATGCAACGCGGCATTCCCTTGATCGCCTCCCATGGCAGACCGCGCGGCGGCGATCACGCGTCGGCCGGTTGATCCGGAACCCTGCCAGGGGCACATAGCCAGCAGCGCGAGGCGACACGGCCTCGGTTCGGGTTTCAAACGGGCGCTTATCGATGGGTGGCGAGTTGTCGCGCGAGGCGATGGAGTTCGACGTGGTGGTGGTCGGCGGCGGCCCGGCCGGGCTTGCGGCGGCGATCCGGCTGAAGCAGCTGTCGCCCGACGCGACCGTGTGCCTGGTCGAGAAGGGCTCGGAGATCGGCGCGCACATCCTGTCGGGTGCCGTGATCGAGCCGCGCGCGCTGGACGAGCTGCTGCCGGACTGGCGCGAGCGCGGCGCGCCGCTCGACACCAAGGCCACCACCGACCGCCTGTTCTTCCTGACCGAGCGGCGTTCCTGGAAGCTGCCGATCCCGCCGCAGATGGGCAACCACGACAACTACATCGTCAGCCTGGGCAACGTGTGCCGCTGGCTCGCGGGCGAGGCGGAAGCGCTGGGGGTCGAGGTCTATCCCGGCTTCGGCGCCGCCGAGCTGCTGGAAGAGGACGGCCGCATCGCCGGCATCGCCACCGGCGACATGGGCATCGGCCGCGACGGCGAGCCCGGTCCGAACCACCAGCGCGGCATGGAGCTGCGCGCGACCTATACCCTGTTCGCCGAGGGCTGCCGCGGTTCCCTGTCCAAGCAGCTGATGCAGCGGTTCGACCTCAGGCGGGGGATCGACCCGCAAACCTACGGGCTCGGCATCAAGGAGCTGTGGGAGGTGCCGGCGTCGCAGCACCGGCCGGGCCTGGTGCAGCACACCTTGGGCTGGCCGCTGGACCGCAGGACCTATGGCGGCTCCTGGCTCTACCATTTCGGCGACAACCTGGTGTCGTACGGCTTCGTGGTCGGGCTGGACTATCCCAACACCTGGCTGTCGCCGTTCGAGGAGATGCAGCGGCTGAAGACCCACCCCGCCATCCGCCCGCACCTCCAAGGCGGCAAGCGCGTGTCCTACGGCGCGCGCGCCTTGTCCGAGGGCGGGCTGCAATCGGTGCCGCGCCTGACCTTTCCGGGCGGGGCGCTGGTGGGCGACGCGGCCGGGTTCCTCAACGTGGCCAAGATCAAGGGCACCCATGCGGCGATGAAGTCCGGCATGCTGGCGGCGGAAGCGGTGGCGGAGGCGCTGGCGGCCGGCCGGCCGGCCGAGCCGGCGCGCTTCACCGCCAAGGTGCGCGACAGCTGGCTGTGGCAGGAGATGCGCACGGTGCGCAACATCCGCCCCGCCTTCGCCCGCTTCGGCCAGGTCGGCGGCTTCGCCTACTCGGCGGTGGACACCGTGCTGCTGCGCGGCCGCGCGCCCTGGACGCTGCGCCACCGCCATGCCGACCACGAGGTGCTGGACCGCGCCGACGCGTCCCGGCCGATCGCGTATCCCAAGCCGGACGGGGCGCTGACCTTCGACAAGCTGTCCTCGGTGTTCCTGTCCAACACCAACCACGAGGAG
>CAXTMS010000232.1:0-5238 GCA_964245345.1 uncultured Acetobacteraceae bacterium
CAGCTGGAACTGGACGGCCTGTCGGATGCCGCCTGGCGCGAGCGCATCGGCAATGCGGTTCCACCGGACTCAGCACAAGCGGTCGCCAGCACGACGGGCACGACGCTGCTGCTGGCCCGGAACGGGCAGGGCGTCATGCTGTCCTCGGTTTCGATCCGGGCGCGGCCTGTCGCGGTGGCGCTTCCGTCCATCCCGCGCATCCAGAGCCATGACAACGTTGAGGAGGGACCGATGGATCATCAGATACCCGAAGACGCGGATCTCGCCACGATCGCGACGAAGCTCGATGCGGCAGTGTCGGAGGCTTGCGAAGCCGGCGACCAGATGGCGGTTCAGCTCGCGTCCCTGAGGCGCCTCAACGCCGCCATCAAGGCCGAGCTTGCGGAGCTCGAGACACTACGCCGCCAGCGCTCCAAGCCTTGAACACGCGTGTGTTGTTCGGGTGGGTGGAGGCGTTTGATGTCCGAGGACGGCCAGGTCGCGGTCGGAGCCGACGAGGACGTCGTCGCCGTCAGTCGAGTCCGGGAGCCGGAGCAGCGGGTGCGCGAACTGGAGCGTCTGCTCGGCCACGAGACCTTGGAGGTCGAAGTGCTCCGAGAGGCGCTCGCCGCCGCCCGGGGGAAAACGGCCGAGAACAACGTTATGGCCAGCAGATGGTAGTGCTATACTGGAACAACGCCTGACAAAGGAACGACCTAGGGTTAGTCCCAGTGTAGTTTATGCCTTCACAGCCAGACGCGGTTGGCGAGGGCCTGCCGTCCGTGGATCGGGCTCGAACCGCAACGCTTATTCCGCCATCGCGGCGGCCCGGGCCAGATCGACCGACAGCACCCTGCTCACGCCGCGCTCCTGCATCGTCACGCCATAAAGCCTGTCCATGTGCGCCATGGTCAGCGGGTGGTGCGTCACCACCAGGAACCGCGTGCCGGTTTCCGCCGCCATGTCGTCCAGCAGCGCGCAGAACCGGTCGACGTTGCTGTCGTCGAGCGGCGCATCGACCTCGTCCAGCACGCAGACCGGTGCCGGGCTGCACCGGAACACCGCGAACACCAGCGACAACGCGGTCAGCGCCTGCTCGCCGCCGGACAGCAGCGACAGGGTGGACAGCTTCTTGCCCGGCGGCTGGACGTAGATCTCGATCCCGGCCCCCAGCGGATCGTCCGAGCCCACCAGCCCGAGATGCGCTCGCCCGCCGCTGAACATGCGCGTGAACAGAGACCGGAACTGCCGGTCCACCTGTTCGAACACCGCGACCAGCCGCTCGCGGCCGACCCGGTTGAGATGGCCGATCTGTCCGCGCAGGCGAGCGATCGCATCTCCCATCTCGTCGCGCTCGCGCCCGATCGCGGCAGCGTGTTCTTCCGCCTCGCGCAGCTCCAGTTCGGCGCGCAGGTTGACCGGGCCCATCTCGTCGCGCTCACGCACCAGCCGGGCGATGCGCCGGCGCAGCCCGGCTTCGGCGGCATCGGACAGGTCGGCTGGCACGCCTGCAGGCGGATGCGCCGCCTGCGCCTGCAGCTGCGACAGGACCGCCTGCGCCTGCATCTCGCGCCCTTCCGCACGCAGCGCCGCCTCGCGCGCGGCGGCAACCCCGTCCTCGGCGGCACGCCGCTCCGTTTGCGCCTGCTGGCTTGCGGACACGGCGCGCCCGAGCGCCTGCTGCGCGGCATCATGGGCCTGCCGTGCGGCAAGAAGGGCGCCGGCCAGCGCCTTGGCCCGTTCGGCCGCTCTTGCCGGACCGTTCGCACTCGTCGCCCGCTCGGCCTGGGCCGTCGCGAGGCGCGTCTTGGCCGACGCCAGGATGGTTTCGGCCGCCTGCCGGCGCGCCTGCCAGTCCGCCAGCGCGCGCTCGACCGGACCCCGCCTCGCCTCCAGCGCGGCCTGTTCGGCGGCAAGCGCCTGGCCATGATCCGCCGCATCGCGCTCGTCCTGCCGCATCGCGGCCACCGCCTGCGCCGCACGCCGCGCTGCATCCTCGGCAAGGGCCGGGTCCGGCAGTTCCGCCGTCACCGCCGCCAGCGTCCGTACGGCGTCCTGTGCCGCATCCCGCTCCGCTTGCGCATCGTCCAGCCGGCTGCGGAGCGCCTCCAGGCGGCTCTGCCCCTGGAACAGCGCCGACGTGGCCTGGTCCCGCGCGGCGCTGCACGCATCGAGCCGGTTCCGTGCCGCGCGCCGTGCCTCGCGCGCGCCGGCCACGGCGGTTTCGGCCGCCGCCGCCTGCGCGATGGCGCCGTCCAGCGCCGTTCGGCCGCCATCGGCAGGCAGAGCGGCCAGAACGGTTCTGGCCTCGGCCAGCGCCGCGGCAGCGGCTTCGGCGTCCTCGTCGGCGCGTGCCAGCAGCGGCGCCAGCGCGTCGAACGCGGTTCGCGCTTCGGCCTGGCGACCGATCAGCAGGACCGACGCGTCGCGCCGTTCCTGCACGACGGCTTCGGCCCGTTGACGCTGCGCGCGGGCTTCCGCGTCCGCGGCAAGCGCTTCGGCCTCCCGATCCCTGGCCTGCTCGCAGGCCCGCGCCGGCTCGTCGGGACCGACCAACGCTTCGCAGGCCGCGCGCGCGTCGGCAAGAGCGGCCTCGGCCTCGACGCGGGCCAGCACCGCGCGATCCCGCTGCGGCACCACGGCATCCAGCCGGGCGCGCGTTTCCGCATCCCGGCGGACGACCAGCGTGTTCTCCTCCCGCGCCCGCGCCAGCCCGTGTTCGGCGGCATCGCGGGCGGCGCGGGCCTGGCGGGCCTGCAGGACCGCCGCGTCGCGCAGGTCGGCGGATCGCGCGGCCTCCTCCTGTGCCGCCGCAACGGTTGCTGCCGCCTCGACCAGCAGCGCCCTTGCCTCGCGCAGGCGGATCCGCTGCCGCAGCCGCAGCGCCGCCGCGTCGGGCTGGCCGGCCGCGACGCGGTAGCCGTCCCAGCGCCACAGCCGGCCATCGCGGCTCACCAGGCACTGGCCGGGCCGCAGCGACCCCTGCATCGCGTCGCCCTGCGCCTGGTCCTCGATCAGCCCGGCACGCGACAGCGCACGTGCGAGCGCGCCTGGCGCCGCCACCAGCGCTGCGAGCGGCACCGCCCCTCCCGGCAGCTCGGCCGGCTCGAGCGGCGACAAGGCGTGCCACCCGCGCGGCGCATCCGCGGCGTCGTCCGGATGCGCGGCATCGAGCGCGTCCGACAGGCAGGCGGCCAGTGCATCTTCCAGCCCGTCCGGCACATGAAGGTCGTCCGACAGGACTCGCCAGGCTCGCATTGGAGCCTCCTGACCGCTGAGCGCACGGCCCAGCCCGTCCGCTTCCGCGGCAAGGCAGCCCTGCGCTTCCCGTGCCGAGGCGAGGCGCGCCGTCGCGTCGCCGGCCATCGCCTGGGCGGCATCGAGTGCGGCCTCCGCCTGCGCCAGGGCGCCTTGCGCGACAACAAGAACCGCGTCCGCGTGTGCGCCGGCCTGCCGCACGGCCTGCATCGCGTCCGCCGGCACCAGCGCCTGCACGGCATCGGCGTGGTCCCGGGCAAGCGCGTCATGCTGCGCCACGGCCAGGCGGTGCGTGGTCTCGGCCTGGCCGCGAGCCGCCTCGAGCTGCTGGCGGTGCCGGACGGCGTTGTCCATCCGCGCGGCCGCTTCCAGGCGATGCGACGTCGCCTGCGCCCGCGCGCGCTCTGCTGCGTCCAGCCGGGATGCGGCTTCCGCAAGCCGTGCCTCGGCGTCCCGCACGGTTGCGGCTGCAGCCCGCTGCTCGGCCTCGGGAACCAGCCCGGCCTCGGCCGCGCCCAGGCGGCGTCGCAGCTCGGCACGCTGGTCGTCGAGGCGAGCCGCATGGACCTCCGCCTGTTGCAGGGCGAGCGCGGCCGCTTCCCGGCGCCGCGTCGCGTCCGCCACCTCCACCGTGAGGGCGTCGAGCGTCCGCATGGCGTCGGCCTGGGCAGCCGACGCGCGGTCCAGCGCTTCTTCCGACCGCGCCAGCGCTTCGACGGCCTCGATGCGTCGTTCCTCCTCGGCCCGCATGAAGGCCGGGTCCGGCAGCGCCGCCTCGCAATCCGCCCGCTCCCGGGCGACCTGCATCAGCAGCGCCTCCGCCCGCTGCAGCCGGCCAAACGCGGCGTCCCGGTCGCGCGCATGCTCGGCCCGGCGCGTCGCGGCGGCGGCAGCGGCGTCCGCATCGACACGCGCCGCCTGTTCGGCCGCCCGGAGCCGGTCCCTGCACGCCCGGATCCAAACGTGCTGCGCCTGGCGACGCTCGGGAAGCACCGCGGCGGCGGCCCCTACCTCCGCCTGCTCGTCCAGCAGCCGTGCTTCCGCGTCCTGCGCGTCGGCCAAGCGTGCGGCGGCTGCGTCGTGATCTTCCTGTGCCTGCTTCCACCGGTCTTCCGCCTGCTCGGCGTCCCGTTTCGCGCGCTCGTCGTCCCGTGCGGCCCCTTCCGCCTCGATCCGGCGACGCTCCAGCAGGCTGCGTGCGGCTCCTTCCGCGTCGCGCGGCGCGGACAGCGCTCGTCCGGCCTCGGTTTCGGCGGCGACGGCCTGCGACGCGCGTTGCTCGGCGTGCTCCAGAACGGCCCGTGCCTCGGACCGGGCGTCGCGGGCCAGGACCGCGGCGCGACGGGCGCGTTCGTGCAGAAGCGCCGGCAGCGCCGCCTCGGCCTCGCGCAGCTCCGCCGCGATCGTGCGGTAGCGGCCGGCCTGCGCCGCCTGGGCGCCGAGCGCCTGCACCCGGGCGTCGAGCTGGGCGCGCAGATCGTCGGCGCGCAGGAGGTTGGCCTCCGTGGCGCGCAGCTTGAGCTCCGCCTCGTGCCGCCTGCCGTGCAGCCCGGTGATCCCGGCCGCCTCCTCCAGGATGGAGCGGCGCTCGTCCGGCCGCGCGTTCACGATCGCCGCCACCCGGTTCTGGCTGATCATGGCCGAGGAGCGGGCGCCGCTGGACAGGTCCGCGAACAGGGTCTGCACGTCGCGGGCGCGGACGTCCTGGTCGTTGATCCGGTACGTGCTGCCGACCCCGCGCTCGATCCGCCGGCTGACCTGCAGCTCCGCCCCCTCAAGACCTGACCCGTCATGTGGCGGCGGCGCCAGTTCCGAGGCGCCTTCCACCGTCAGCACCACCTCGGCGACGCTGCGCGCGGGCCGGGCGGCGGTGCCGGCGAAGATCAGGTCGTCCATCTCGTTGCCGCGGAGCGACCGGGCGGAGCCTTCGCCCATGGCCCAGCGCAGCGCTTCCACCACGTTGGACTTGCCGCAGCCGTTCGGCCCGACGATCCCGGTCAG
>CAXTMS010000233.1:0-2579 GCA_964245345.1 uncultured Acetobacteraceae bacterium
CGCGCTCATGGCCGCCCCGCCTCCCCGCCGTCCGCTGCGTCGGTGGGGTGCTCGACCAAAGCCTGAAGCGCAGCCTCCAGCCGGTCATAGTTCACCACCGGGGACACAGACACTCCTCCATCATAGGTAGTGTATTCATCCACGCAGTTGACCCGCGCGTTCTCAAGGGCACGCAACAGCATCTCGACCGTCAGTGGATGCTCAGCCACGGTCACCTCCCGCTGCGTCGGTGAGGCCATCGATCACGAGACGTCCTGCATCGGTGACCTGATACTCCTTCGATCCGCGCATAGTTTTCCACGAACTACGTTGCTGGCTGCGGGCAAGCCCAAACCGCTCCAGTTTTGCTAACCGGTAGCTGTGGTTGGAGCTATCGGACCCGCCACAATCCATTGGACGAGCCCAGGCTCGACCGAACCTCTCCAGGTTCCGACACGCGCTGTCTAACGCTATGAGCGTTTCTAGATCTCGCTCGTTCACGATCCACCTCCCGCTGCGTCGGTGGTCGTGGCGAGGGCGGCCTCAGCTTGCCGAATAGCCGCGTGCCAAGCTGGATAGTGCGTCTTGCTTGCTTGCCACCCGACGATTTTTCTCGCTTGCACTAGAAGCACGCTTAGTGCGTCCCGAAGCACCTCATCCCGCTGTGGCGGCTGGATGGCGTCGGCGGCGGAGAGGGCAGCAAACAGCTCGCGTGCTGCCGACCGGTGGCCGTGCCATCCAGGGGCTCCAGCATAGATGCGATCGGGATCAAAGCCAGCGTTGCGACATAACCAGCGCGCTGCCGCCTCCACGCACTGCGGGTCGGGCGTCGTCATGTCACCAAACCCCTCAGCGCCTCATCCATGCGGACGCGCCACTCCGACCGAGGGAAGGTCCGTGCATACAGAAGCGCGATGACTTCGCCAGCGGAGAAGCCGCCGCGTTCGCCCATCCTGGCAAGTGACTGGCTGTGCCCATACAGGTGCGCGTAGACCTCGTATGCTGTTTCGGCGACAATGAGCGGTAATGCGCCGGGCCTGCGCTCTTGCCGGTTCGTCTGCATCCGCATCGTTTTCGGTTCGTCAACCATCCGCCCGACCCTCCTGCGATGCGTGCGGCGTCTGAGTGCGCCTGCGTATCTCGTCTTCTACCCAGTCCAAGGCACGCTCAAAGTGCTCCCTATTTTCTCCGTTGAAATCTCCACCATCGAAGCCACCGCCGGCCAGTGCTGCACTCAATGCGCTGCTCATGGCATCGAGCAGCGGGCGCGTCAGACGAGGCATTACACGTCCTCCCGCGATGCGTGCGGCGTCTGGAGGGCGCGGATGCGGTTCAGCTCCCGGTCGATCAGAGGCTTTGTGTCGCTGAACCAGTCGCAGGGGCCGCCGTCTTCGGTGTTCCTTCCGGACCGGCCACACATGAACGCCGTGTAGCAGAGGTCGATCGCAGCCGGTTCGCCAGGGATGCCTCCGGTGCTAAGAAACCGCTGCAACGCCTCCGCCCGAACCGACGCCGCGTCGGCGGCTGTGTAGAGCGCGATCGTTGCGGCACCGCCTCGGCACGACGATCCCGGCGCAGCCAGGATAGCGTTTTTCTTGCGCGCCAAATCGTCCAGATCGGCGGGCGCAATGTATCCGACCGGCTCCTGCGCCACCGCCTGCCCGCTCGCAGCCGTGGGGGTGGCGGGGTGCTGTTCGTCCGCGATGCGTTCAAACCGGCCATCGAAGAACTCGTGCGGCGGCCGTGCCCAGACCATGCCGGCAGCGTCGTCCTGGTAGACGACGATCCGGTCATAGTCCTTCAACGGCTCGTCAGTCTGAACCTGTCCGATCAGGCGCAACGTGTATTCGCCGCCACGCTTGACGTGCCGATACCGCGTGCCCGGCTGCCCTGGTTGTAGCGGCATCGCCCCGCTGCCCGTCTCGGCTGCGCTGGTGTTGGAGGGTTTGCCACAGTCGCAATCGTCGTCGGGGCCTGCGCCACACTCAACGCACGATAACCGTGGCGCCCATCCGCTGTCCGTCTCGGCTGGAGGGGTGGCGCCCATAGCGGCGTCGATCGCTTGGTCCGCATCCTCCTCCGTCACGATCAGGTTTTCTGGAACCCGGCCGATGAACAGGCCGGGCGGAAACGTTCCATCCGGCGGCACAGGCCGACTGCGGAGATAGCGATACCGGGCCGCGTCCTGCGCCTCCCCACCCGACACACCGGGCTGTGCTGCGCGGGCTTCGTGCGGCTTGGCCAGCTCATGTTCCAGGATAGCTTCCTGCACAGCAAACCGGACAGCCTGCTGCCATGTCGGGTAGATGCCCGCTTCCTCGCTGGCTTCGTTGATGACGCCCCAGCCGTGGTCGCCGTGCTCCAGCACGCGGATGCTGTCGGTGATCTCTGTGCGTGCGGGACAGCCGGGCTGTGCTGCGCTGGCGGCGAGGGCGGTGCTCACTCGATCAGCGGCATCCTTGACGGCTTGATTAAAGTCCGGACCAAAGACCAGCATCTTTCTCAGGTCGAACCGGAGCACGCGGTTGCACGTCTCAAGTGCCTCGCGCACGACATCGCGCTCGTTCTCGACGTTCATGGGGTGTGATCCTGTAGGAGGG
>CAXTMS010000233.1:2679-5230 GCA_964245345.1 uncultured Acetobacteraceae bacterium
CACGACATCGCGCTCGTTCTCGACGTTCATGGGGTGTGATCCTGTAGGAGGGCGGCGCGGTATTCCTGCTCGCACGTGTCGGTCCAGCTTTCTCCGCTCTTGATGACGCTGGCGAAGAAGCCAAGGCAGCGACGCAGCTTGTCAATTTGCGCCTGAGCAGCCCGCGCATCGACCAGCTCCCGCACCAGCCCGCCCCGCGCCCGCTCGGCCTCGTGCGCATGCTGCTCGCAGTCGATGTAGCCGCGGCCGGGGATGTGGAGCTGGTAGGCGATAGGAGTGGTCATGCTGCGGCACCTTGCGCGAAGGGCGGCACATCCGAGACACGCTCCATGGCCGCCCTGATGAGCGCGTTGATCCGCTGCTTCGCGTTGTCGGAACCGACCTTCAGGGCATGACCGACGTTCTCTCGGCTGGCGATCGCGTCGACCTCATCCGACGTGGTTGCCTCGGACAGGTCCGACTGGAGCTCGGCCAGCCATTCCGCATAGGTCTGCTTCGGCCGCTCAACCGTCGTGGTCGATGCCGCCTCGGCTGAGTTGCGCCACGCCTGAAGAGCCTCACCGGCTGCCTCGGTAATGACCTGTCCTTCGGGGAAGATGTGCCGATGCTGGTCCGACACCTTCCAGAGCGGCTTCTTCTTCGCGTCGATGATGTCGTAGAACGCGGCGCCGCGCTTGTTCGGATGGAGCGTCAGAGCGACCGTCCACTCAAACAGGAACCGCTTGTCCTGGTCGACCTTCCAGCCGCCGCCGAGATGCTCCGCCACCTCGTTCGCACGCAGGCAGAAGATGACCGGCATCGTCAGCTGCAGGAACCCATCCATCATCAGCTTATGCTCGGAACCAGGCCCCTTCACTCGGTTCCACGTCCGATCGCTCTTCTTCTGGTCGTTGTTTGCCTCACCCATGATCCGGGCGTGTTCGGCCAGCACGCCGCCAGCGCCACTCCATTCCAAGGAGAAGCTGTCGATCACCAGAACAGAGTAGCCCGCTTCCTGGGCGCCCCGGGCCGCCTCAAGGAACCGGTTGCCATTAAAGGGGGACTGCATGTTCCAGACATCGAACTTGAAGTCGTCGGTGTAGTGCGACATCCGCTTGCCTTCAGTGTCGATGGCAGCGATCTTTCCGGTAGCGCCAGCAATGCCTTTTGCCAGCCTAAGAGCCGTGTAGGTCTTGCCGGTCCGGCTTGATCCGGCGATGGCAATGAACAGGCCAACGCCTTCGCGCACGGCGGGGCGGAACGAGAACGTCATGCTGCCAATCCCTGGTTGAGGGCCGCGAGGTCATCAGCCGCAGCGCGGCGCTCCTCGGCCTTGTTGATCCGCCAAGGCGATGCCTCGACGTGCATGGTGCGGTCGGGATAGCCCGGCCAGCTATCGGTCTTCAGGCAGTGCGCCCAGCGCTGCACCGCCTCGTCCATGTCGGCGTCGGCGGTCGCCAGCAGCGACGGCGCGCAAGCGTAGACGGCCATGTCGTGCGGTGGCTTGGTCTCGGTGGCGATGAACCGGAAGCCACGCGGCCGGCGGCCGTTGGCGCGGAGGCCGCGGAGATACCAGGCGGCCTGGGTGGCGTAATCGCGCTCCAGGGTCCGCTGCCAGTCCTCGGGCGCTGCGCTGAGGCCGGTGAACTTGAGGTCGTCCACCCAGCCGGCCGGATGGTCCTGGAGCCAGTCGGGCCGGGCTCGGCACCAGATGCCGTGTTCCTGCCAGATGACCGTCACCTCGGGCTTGCCATCGGTCAGGGCGTCGCGGGCCTCGCGGTGCTGGGCCAGCTGGTCGCGGCAGGCCTCGGCACAACGCTCCAGCTCGGCCAGATGCCACGCCAGAACAGGAACCGCCCCTGCGGCTCGCGCCTCGTCACGCTCAGCCTTGGCGGCCTTGGTCTGGAAGCTGTCGGCGTCGATGTCCACGATGCGACGCCCGGTGCCGAGCAGCAGGGCGTGCAGGATCGTACCATCGTCCTTGGCCGGTGTCGGGTTATCGTCCTCACGAGCCGTGTTGAGACGCGGGTGGGCGTGCCAAGCTTTGCGAGGGCTCTGAAGCAGCAGGCGGGCGATGCCGTGCGACAGGCTGGGCGCCGGGCAGGGATCGGCGTGGTAGACGGCCTCGGGCACGTCGTAGTGGATGCCGGCAGTCAGGGCGCTCATAGCTGCTCGACTCCCTCGATACGTTCGCCGATGTGCTGCCGCAGGACGTCGAGCACGCCCTCAAAATCCGGGCCGCCCCTAGTATGTCCAAGCGCTACCGCGATCTCCTCCGCCAGCGCTTCCGCCGTCACGGTGTCCACGCGCTCCACGGTCGGCTTCATCCTCGCCTCCGCGCCGGCACGACTAGCATGTCAGCACCCCAGGCGACGCCCCACCTGAGCGCCGCCCCGTCCAGTTCCGACGCCGCGGCCCGGTGCACCAGTGCCGCGGGCTGTGCGGGCACGACGGGCGGGCGGGGCGCCTGGTGGAGGGCAATCAGGCTGGCGACCGGGAACAGGATCGCGGTGGCGGCGATCAGGGTGAGGTGGCGCGGGTTCATCGTGACACCATCTCGTCCGGGTCAACG
>CAXTMS010000234.1:0-5227 GCA_964245345.1 uncultured Acetobacteraceae bacterium
AGGCTGCTCTGCACGGCACCCAGGCCGATCCAGGTGCAGGACCACGACACCGCCAGCCGCGCCAGAGAACGATCCCGCGCCACCTCGAGCAGGCGGTGGAACGGGTTCAACGCCGACCAGTCCACCGGACGCCGCTTGTCGCGCGGCAGGCTTTCGGGAAGCACGAAGATCCCGAAGCACACGTTGACGAAGGACAGGCCGGCGGCGGCGATGAACGGCAGCCGCAGCCAGACCTCCCCCAGCACCCCGCCCAGCGCCGGGCCGACCACGAAGCCGGCGCCAAAGGTCGCCCCGATCAGCCCGAACAAGCGCGGCCGGTCCTCGGGCGGCGACACGTCGGAGATGTAGGCGGTGGCGGCGGCGACGTTGGCGGAGGTGACGCCGGCGATCAGCCGTCCTGCGAACAGCCACCACAGGTTGGGCGCCACCGCCAGCAGCACGTAGTCGCAGCCGAGCCCGAACACGGAGCCGAGGATCACCGGCCGCCGACCGAACCGGTCGCTGAGCTCGCCCAGGATGGGCGCCGCGAAGAACTGCATCGCGGCATAGGCGGCGATCAGCGCCCCGACCCAGGGTGCCGCCCGCTCCGGCGGCAGGTGGGCCAGTTGCCGCACCAGCCCCGGCACGATCGGCGCGATGATGCCGACGCCGAGGGCGTCCAGGCCGAGAGTCACCAGCACGAACACGACAGAAGCATGGCGCTGGGAGGGCATCGAGCGTGGAGATGGGATGCTCGGGCGGGTTTGCAGCGACCGCACGCAGATTGTGTGGTCGCAACCGCGCGTCAGGCAGGCCATGCTGGCGGCGTGCCCGTCCGCTCGCCCCTGCCGCGCTTCCTCCTCCTCTACACGGCCTTGTTCGCCGCGTTCGGCGTCGCCTCGCCGTTCCTGCCCGGCCTGCTGAAGCAGGACGGCCTCGGGTCCGGGGCGATCGGCATCGTGCTGGCAGGAGGCACCGCCATCCGGCTGCTGTCCGGCCCGCTCGGCGGCAGGCTGGCGGACCGGACCGGCCTGCCCTCCGCCATCCTCGGCGGCTTCGCGGCCGCCTCCGCCGCGGTGGCGCTGGGCTATGCGCCGGCACGCGGCCTGCCGCTGCTGTTCGCCGTCAGTGTCGCCCACGCCGCGGTGCTGGCGCCGCTGACGCCGCTGGCCGACGCCCTGACGCTCGGCTCCGCGCAGCGTGCGCCCCGGTTCGAGTACGGCTGGGTCCGCGCCACCGGATCGGCCGCCTTCATCGTCGGCACCCTCGTGTCCGGGCAGATGGTCGGCCGGAGCGGGCTCGGGGTCATCGTCTGGCTCAACGCCGCCTTGCTGGCCGTCGCCGCCCTGCTGGCGCCCACGCTGCCGAACCGGGTCGCGGGGACGGAGGAGGCCGGGGCCGCGTCGCCGGAACGGGGATCGGTCGGCACGCTGCTGCGCATCCCGGTGTTCCGGCGGCTGATGCTGGTGGCGGCGCTGATCGGCGGCAGCCACGCGCTGCATGACGGGTTCGAGGTGATCCGCTGGCGCTCGGCCGGCCTGTCCGCGTCGCAGGCCAGCGTGCTGTGGGCCTTGTCGGTGGCGGCCGAAGTGGCGGTGTTCTCGTTCCTGGGGAGCCGCCTGCTCCGGCGGCTCGGTCCGGGACGGGCGCTGGTGCTGTCGGGACTGGCCGGGATCGTCCGCTGGGGCACTGCGGCCTTGACCGCCCGCTTCTGGATCATGGCCCTGGTGGAGCCGCTGCACGGCCTGACCTTCGCGCTGCTGCACCTGGCCTGCATGGAGGTGATCGGCCGCGTGGTGCCGGCCGAGCTGGCCGCGACCGCGCAGGCGTTCTACGCCACGGTCGCCATGGGGGCGATGCAGGCGGCCGTGACGCTCGCGTCCGGCCCGCTCTACGGCCGGTTCGGCGCCGGGGCGTTCTGGCCGATGGCGCTGATGTGCGCCGCGGCGATACCGGTCGCACTCGGCGTCCGCCTCGTCGCCGGAACGCGTCCGGCGGCGGCATGATGCGCCAGCATCGGCAGCCATGGATCAGCCGCAGCGGCACGACGGGTGCGGGAAGCGCGTCGCTGCTGTCGCGTCGCGTCCTGTGGGTCGGCTTCATGCTCTCGATCGCGACCGTGGCCCGGGCGGCACCCATCGATGAGGAATTTGCGTGCTACCCCGCAGCGAGATCCCATCATGCTCCACCCGCCGCCGTTCATGGACATGACACGCTGACACGAGACCATGGCGACGACCTGCTTTGGGACATCGGCACGAACAGGATGGACGCTGCAGGATCCTTCATCCTGGCCGAGATCGGCTGCGGTGCAGACTGCATCCGGCTGGCATCGATCGACGCGCGCAACGGCAAGGTTCGGTGGATGCCGAAGACGATCAGCAGCTGGCCCATCAAGATGCTTCAGCCTGTCCGCTACCGGAACGACAGCCACCTTGTCGTCGTCTTCGGGCAGCTTGACGAACGTGGGCCTCCAGGCCCGTCGTACTTTCTCCTCGACGCGCGGGGCTTCCATCCTCTGCCCCGGCGCCAAGTCTGCGCGCGGATGTGAAACATCCGGCTGGGCTGCGCCGGCATCACCTCGGCCGGCACCGCATCAACGACGCGCCGCAGGCACCTGGCCCGCCGCCAGCCGGCGCTCCGCCATCCGCGCCAGCCGGACGAAAGGCAGTCCCAGCAGCAGATAGGCACCGCCCACCAGCAGCCCGGTGCCGAAATAGTCGTAGTACGTGGTCGACAGCCTTACATAGGCCTGGGTCAGCTCGGTCAGGGTGATCACGCTGACCAGCGACGAGTCCTTCAGCAGCGAGATGAAGTCGTTGGTCATCACCGGCACCACGAAGCGGAACGCCTGCGGCACCACCACGTGCCGCACCGCCTGCCTTTGCGTCATGTTCAGCGCCAGCGCCGCTTCCATCTGCCCGTGCGGCACCGACTGCAGCCCGGCGCGGTAGTTCTCCGCCTCGTACGCCGCGTAGTTCAGCCCCAGCGCCACCACCCCGGCCAGGAACGGGTCGAGCCGCACCCCAAGCGACGGCAGCCCGTAGAAGATGAACAGGATCTGGATCAGCAGCGGGGTGCCGCGCACCACCTCGATGTAGCAGGTAGCGGCCATGCGCAGCGGCCAGTTCCCGTAGCGTCGCCCCAGCGCCAGCACCAGCCCCCAGGCCACCGCCAGCACCATGGCGCAGGCCGACACCGCCAGCGTCATCAGCGCCGCCCGGGCGATCAGCGGCAGGAAGCCGCCGTAGCGCAGCAGGCGGTCGTGCCAGCCCGGCACCGGCCGCGTCGCCTCCAGCCAATGCCGCCAGGCGGTCGGCGGCACCACCTCCGTCGACCGATCGCCGGTGAAGCTGGCCATCTCCGGCGTCCACATCGCCCAGCGCTGCAGGATGCGCCGCAGCGTGCCGTCGCGGCGCATCGCCTCCAGGCCGTTGTCGATCCGCGCCCGGAGCGCGTCGTGTCCCTTGGCGATGGCGATGCCATAGGACAGCGCCCCGATCGGACCGCCCACCAGCTTCAGCCGCGGGTCCGGCACCGCGTAGTACAGCGCGATCGGCGCGTCCAGCATCACCGCGTCGAGCCGCCCGTTGGCGAGATCGGAATACGCGTTGGTCTCGTCGTCGTAGGAGCGCAGCGAGATGCCGCCGGCCTGCTCCAGCAGGCGCTGGCTCAGCGTGTCCTTGAGCGTGCCGACCACGTGGCCACGCAGCGCCGGAACGCTGTCCAGCCCGGTCGCGTCCCGCCGCACCGCGATCCGCTCGGTGGTGCGGTAGTACGGGATGGAGAAGTCCACCGCCGCCTGGTGCTCCGGCGTGATCTCGATGCCGTCGATCACCACGTCGTAGAGGTTGCGCTGCAGCCCGGGGATCAGCCCGTCCCAGTCGTTCTGCACGAACACCGGATCGCTGCCGATCTGCCGGCCCAGCGCTCGCATGATGTCGAACTCGAACCCGGTCAGGCGCGA
Organism: uncultured Acetobacteraceae bacterium; assembly: GCA_964245345.1. GTDB lineage: Bacteria > Pseudomonadota > Alphaproteobacteria > Acetobacterales > Acetobacteraceae > Lichenicola. The sequence continues at coordinate 3,947 of CAXTMS010000234.1, forward strand.
CTGGTCGGCCGGGTCGTGGAACACGAACGGCGCCCCGGACTGCGCGTCGGACGCCCAGCGCAGCGGTGCTGCGGAGGCGCCGCCGCCGAGCAGCATGAGCGTGAGCAGCAATGCGAGCACGGCCGCAGGCAGAAGCCGGAGGCGGATCACAGGAACTGCCTGAGGAACCGGCGTGTGCGCGGGTCGGCGGGCGCGGTGAACAGCTGCTCGGGCGCCGCCTCCTCGACAATGCGGCCACCATCCATGAACACGATGCGGTCGGAGGCGGCGCGGGCGAAGCGCATCTCGTGCGTCACCACCAGCTGGGTCATGCCTTCCGCGTCGAGCTGGCGCATCACCCCCAGCACCTCCTCCGCCAGCTCCGGGTCGAGCGCCGAGGTCGGCTCGTCGTAAAGCATCACCCGCGGCGCCATCGCCAGCGCCCGGGCGATCGCCGCCCGCTGCTGCTGCCCGCCCGACAGGGTTCCCGGGTAGCGTCCCGCCACCGCGGCCAGTCCTACCTTGTCCAGCAGGCGCATCGCCTCGTCCTGCGCCCGCCCGCGCTCGGCACGCTTCACCACCCGCGGCGCCAGCAGGACGTTGTCGAGCACGGTGCGGTGCGGGAACAGGTTGAAGCTTTGGAACACCATGCCGACCTGGGCCCGCAGCGCGTGCGCCCGCGCCTCGTCGGTCCGCCGCCAGCCCCTGCCGTCACGCCGCAGGGCGTGCCCGACGAGCCGCACCTCGCCGCTGTCCGGCAGCTCCAGGAAGTTCAGGCAGCGCAGCAGGGTGGACTTGCCGCAGCCCGACGGCCCGATGATCGACAGGAGCTCGCCGGCCGCGACCGTGAGCGAGATGCCGTCCAGCACCACCTGCCCGTCGAAGCTCTTGCGCAGATCCCGCACCAACACGATCGGCGCCGGCCCGGGATGATCCGGGCCGGCGCCGTCAACGTCCTCGGGTCCCGCCAGCGCGAGCGACCGGGATCAGGTCGCGCCGAGCCGGATCAGGCCGCCTGCGCCATGCCGCGCAACACGTACTGCAGGATGCCGCCGTGGCGGTAGTACTCGACCTCGTCCAGGGTATCGACGCGGCAGATCACCGGCACGTCCAGCGTGGAACCGTCGGCGCGGGTGATGCTGAGCGTCAGCGTCATCCGCGGCGTGATCCTGTCCAGCCCCTTGATGTCGATCACCTCGTCGCCCTTGAGCCCGAGGGTTTCGCGCGTGGTGCCCGACTTGAACAGCAGCGGCAGCACGCCCATGCCGACCAGGTTGGACCGGTGGATGCGCTCGAAGCTTT
>CAXTMS010000235.1:0-3828 GCA_964245345.1 uncultured Acetobacteraceae bacterium
AACGCGGCGGCTTGACCCGCCGGAAGCTGGGGCAGGTGGCGCGTCGATATCCATTTCCGCAGTCCGGCAGCGTTCCCGGCGTACTTCATGCAGGCCTGGAGAAACAACCCGGCAACCTGTCCGCTGTCAGGATTGGCCATTCCGGTCTGCCCGGACGCGGGAGCGATACCCAGGGCGAGCATCGCGGCAAACGTTGCCGTCAAGCCGAACTTCATCGTCACGAAGGAGCACCCTCTTCCATGCTGAACCGGAACATAGAGCAGGTAGTCCATAACTGACCACGGTAGCCTGGTTTAGGCTCGATGCGACATGGTCGAGAAGCGAGGCGGAGCGGTGCAGTCCGAAGAAGAGATCATCACGCTATGGCGGCCGGTCGGCCCGGCGGAGCTGCGGCTGATCGAGGAGAGCGGCTTCGAGGCGTTCCCGCCGCGCCTTCCGGAGCAGCCGGTATTCTACCCGGTGCTGAGCGAAGACTACGCGGTGCAGATCGCCCGGGACTGGAACGTCAGGATGGACGGCGCCGGGTTCGTGCTGCGCTTCGCAGTCGGGCGCGCGTTCCTGCAGCGCTACGAGGTGCAGCAGGCCGGTGGTCGCCAGCACCTGGAGTACTGGATCCCTGCCGAGGACCTGCCGGACTTCAACCGCGCGATCGTCGGGAAGATCGAGGTCGTCGCCAGCTATAAGCCTGCCTCCACATGATGGAAGCGGAACGTAGGCTGCTCGCCGCCCTGGCCTGGATGTGCGAGCAGTATCTCTCGAAAGATGGCGTTCTACGGCGTGTGAGAGCGGCTGCTCGCCCTGCTGCAGGAGCAGGGCATTTCGCTTGGGCTGACCTTCCTCGACGGCACCAGCATGCGTGCTCACCAGGAGGTGGCGGGACCGCGCGAACGGGGGATCTGCGGCCGAGCGAGACCATCGTGAGGCACTTGTCCGGCCTCGTGGCGGGTATGGCACCAAAGCGTGCGTGATCGCGGACGGAACAAGCCATACCTTAGCGTTCCGGATCGCACCCGGACAGGCACACGCCGTGCCGCTCATGAACCGGCTATCCAGCGTACCGAAGTGGGTGGTTGCCGACCGAGGCTACTCCAGCCACGCCTTCCGGCAGCACATCTGGGACGTCGGTGCACGGCCCGCGATCCCCTTCAAACGCAACGAGGCACCGGTTGCCTGCCCGGACTGGATCTACACCAGCCGCACCGTGGTCAAGCGCCTCTGGGCGCGGCTGAAGGAATGGCGCGCGGCGACCGCCCGTTACGAGAAGACCGCTGCAAGCTTCATGGTGTCCTCTGCCTCGCTGCAGCCGTGGATTGGATCAGGTGACAATAGGTGTAGGGTGCGAAGATGAACGTGACTAAAGAGCAGCTTGCCCGCAAGCATCGATCCGAGGCTATCCTGCGAGCGGAGGGCATCCCCTTCATCGTTCACCTACCGGCCATCCAAAGCGCAGGCGAGGTGACGAGGCGCTCGGCTGCCGAGGTCGCCGGGCGCCTCCAGGCCCTCACGATCGTGGCGGTGAAGGCCGAGGGGCTGGAACAGGAGGTCATCGCCAACATCGTCGCCGAGCGCGAGCTGAGTTCCCTGTTCAGTCCGCGCGAGAGGGCCTTCATCGACGATCCGCAGCCAAATAAGCAGGACTGTATCCAGTTCGTCTGGCGCTATGAAGCGGCTTGGGTGCTGCTCTGGGCCCTGAACATGAGCGACGCGCCGCTCGGCCTGCCGCGCGAGCTTTGTGACGTGCCGTTTCTGGCAGAAACGGTAAGGGACAAACCCGACTTGGCCGCACGCGGCCTGCGGCCGGTGGCGGAGTTGCTCGACGAGGCTGACCTGATCTTCCGCTGCCACTGGGCCACACGCCAAGCTTGGCTTACGGGTCGGGACGCACCGGCAGGGCTTGATCCTGGCGTCACTATGGAGCGCCATTACGCTTTGAACTGGCTCATCGGTGATGGTGACGAAGCCTGGGACGACGTCGATACCAGCACGTGACCAATCGTTCTCACAGTGAAACGCATTCAGGTAACGATAGACCCTAGATCACTGCTTCATGTCTGCTGGAAAGGGCGCCATCGAACTGCTGGTTCAGTATGGTCTTGCGGAGCCAGAGCGACGAGGCGCCACTTGGACTAAGGCTGGTAGGGCGTTCCTCCACTCGAACTGAGGTAGTCGCTGCTGTCGGAAGGTGTTGCGGCCGTGGATGAGGTCCGCTATAGCCGCCGCCGATGCAGGCCATTCGGTAACGACATCGGTCCGCCGTAAGCGTTCACGTCAACCAACGCACGTCCTGTCGAGAGATCGGCGGGTCGTGCCCGTGTGCGTGGCGCGACCCGGCGGTGCTGGCGACAGGCTATCCAGAGAAGGATCGCCCGGCCGTGTCATACTCCTCCACCACATCGGTCCCGTCGGACCGCAGCCTGCACCGCGTCGCCTGGCTCACGGCGGCGCTGTTCCTGTCCTACCTCTGCGTCGCGATGTCGTTGCCGGTGACCTCGGTCTACGTCACCACCCGGCTCGGCTTCGGCAACGCGCTGGCTGGGCTGGCGGTCGGCATCGCCTTCGCGTCCACCATCCTGACCCGGGGACTGGCCGGACGCCGTGCCGACCGCCGGGGCGGCAAGCGCTGCATGATCCAGGGGCTCTGCGTCTACGTCCTCGCCGGGCTGGTCTGCGCCGCCGCAGGCTGGCAAGGCTTCACGCCCGCGGCGGCGTATGGCCTGCTTGTCAGCGGTCGGCTGCTGCTGGGCTGGGGCGAAAGCCTGGTGACGGTCGGGCTCATCGCCTGGGCGCTGGGGGTCGGCGGTCCGCAGCGTTCGGGCCGTGTCCTCGCCCTGGTCGGCATGGGCCTGTACGGCGCCTTCGCCGTTGGCAGCCCGGTCGGCGTCGCCCTCTTCGACTGGACGGGGTTCACCGGCGTGATGCTTGCCTGCGCCGTCGTGCCCCTGGTCGGGATGGCGATGGTGCTGCCGCTGGCGGGTGTCGCGCCCCGGGGCGGCGAGCGCTCCTCGTTCTGGAGCATCATCGGCCGGATCTGGCAGCCAGGGCTCGTGGTCGGCCTCCAGGGTGTCGGCTTCGCCACGATCGGCGCGTTCATGACGCTGCTGTTCCTGTCGCGCGGCTGGCCCATGGCGGGGCTCGGCCTGTCCTGCTTCGGCGGCGCCTTTGTGCTGGTGCGCATCCTGTTCGGCCACCTGCCCGACCGGATGGGCGGTGTTCCCGTGGCGCTGGTGTCGCTCGCCGTCGAGGCCGCCGGACAATATCTGCTGTGGGCAGCGCCCGGCCCGGTTCCGGCCCTCGTGGGCGCATTCCTGACCGGGCTTGGGTGCTCGCTGGTCTATCCGGCGATGGGCATCGAGGCGATCCGGCGCGTGCCGCCACACCTGCGTGGCACCGCCGTGGGCGGCTTCGCGGCCTTCCAGGACCTTGCCTACGGCCTCACCGGTCCGGTGGCGGGACTGTTGGCCGACCGCCACGGCTATGCCGTCGTGTTCCTGGTCGGTGCACTGGCGGCGAGCCTCGGTTTGGTGCTGGTGGTCGCCATCGCGCGGCAGGTCCGACGGCAGGCGGCGTAGAGGCCGGACAAAATCGGCTTCAAGCCAGCGTCTGGGTTCAGGCCTGATTGCTCATCGATGTGGCAGAGCCACAGCCTTGGAAACCCGTTGTCTACTGTTCAGTCTGCTGGAGACGCGGATCTGAACAAGCCGGCCATAAGAGGGAGCGGGTGGTTCGGTGACCAGACGCGAGGATGATGTGCGCGTTCGTCTGCAGGGGGGCGTTGGAGTTGTTCTGCGGGCGCGGCTACGACCGGACAACGGTTGCCGAGATCGCGGC
>CAXTMS010000235.1:3928-5188 GCA_964245345.1 uncultured Acetobacteraceae bacterium
TTGATCTGCGAGGCGGCTGGTCCAAGGGTCAACCGATCAGCCTTCCGCACGCTTGAGCTGGCCTAGCCCAAAGTCTTCGGGGAGTTCGTGAACATGGACCACATTCACCGCTGAAGCGGACGGATTTCACTGGTGGGCCTGCTCCGCCTGACTTGGTCCTTCGAATACCTGGGGTTTGAATGCCTAGATTGAGTGGAAAGACGTGTGTCGTCACCGGCGCCGCACGTGGTATTGGTCGTGCGATAGCCGAGGCCTTCGTCGCGGAAGGAGGCGTGGTCGTCGCCACGGACGTTGAAGAGGTCGCTGGCGCTGCCATGGCCGCAGCAGTCGGCTGCGATTTCCTTCGGCTGGACGTCAGCAGCGAAGAGGACTGGGACGCTCTGACATCGCGCGTTCCCGCAGCCGATGTCGTGGTGAACAACGCAGGCATTACCGGGTTCGAGGAAGGGACGGTCCCCCACGATCCGGAGAATGCTTCCTTGGGCTCCTGGCGCAAGGTTCATGCGGTCAATCTCGATGGAACGTTTCTGGGCTGCCGCTATGCGATCCGGGCAATGAAACGGCAGGCAAAGGGGTCGATCATCAACATTTCGTCGCGTTCCGGACTCGTTGGGATCCCGATGGCATCGGCTTACGCATCCTCGAAGGCCGCGATCAGGAATCACTCGAAGACCGTCGCTCTTTATTGCGCGCAGAACGGGTGGGACATCCGGTGCAACTCGATCCACCCGGCAGCGATCCTGACTCCCATGTGGGAGCCGATGCTGGGATCCGGCCCTGACCGGGACGCCCGCATGGCTGCGCTTGTCGCCGATACCCCCCTGAAACGCTTCGGCCGGGCAGAGGAGGTTGCGGCTCTGGCCGTCCTGCTGGCCTCCGACGAGGCGCCGTATGTCACGGGAACCGAGTTGAACATCGACGGTGGGCTGCTGGCTGGGTCGGTGGCTTCGCCAGGGTAGGCAGCTACGTCGGCTCACCGGTCCAGGTGGGGTCCTGTCGGGACGGCCAGGAAGCCCCAAACCTTGAACATCGTTCATGATTTCGGTATCCGTCGGGGTATGGCTCTTCATGTAGCGGAGTACAAACCGGTCCGGCCGCCGCTCACGGCCCGGTGGAGCGAGTGGTCTGCACTGCTCCGTCCTTCGACTCAGGGCCCGGAGGAGCAGCTCCCGGACGGTCCTCTTCGGCATGCGGCGGCTGCGGTGGGTCCCGTTCTGGTTCTTCCAGGCATTGGGCGTGGAGACAGCCAGACGCTCCGCC
>CAXTMS010000236.1:0-5168 GCA_964245345.1 uncultured Acetobacteraceae bacterium
GCACTACGCCGACCTGTCGCTGAACCAGTGGATGGCGCTCACCCCGCCCGAGCTGGTGCAGGGGCATCTGCAGCTCGACGACACCGTGATGCAGGCGTTGCAGAAGACCAGGCATCAGGTGGTGCCGGCCTGACGCCGGCGCGTAGCCGAACCGGTCGCAGCTGTCGCCGTTGTGGAGGCGGACCACAGGCGAGGAACATCCCGATGGACGGCGATTCACACGGCGACCCGGTGCACGAAACCTACCATGCCGGCCTGCGCAACCAGCACGCCGTGGAGATGAGCGCGATCGAGCTGTGCCGCCGCCAGGTCGAGCGGCTGGAACATTATCCGGACATGAAGGCGCGGCTGCAGCAGCACGCCACCGAGTCCGAAGCGCAGGTGCAGCGGCTCGAGGCGATCCTGGAGCGACACGGCAGCAGCCCGTCGACGCTCAAGGCCGGCTGGATGACGCTGACCGGCAACCTGGCGGCGGCGCTGCACGTGCCGGCCTCGGACGAGATCCTGAAGAACACGTTCGCCAACTATGCGTTCGAGCACTACGAGATCGCGGCCTACACCAGCCTGATCGCCATGGCGGAAGCGGTCGGCGACACCGCCTCCGTGGCACCGCTGCAGCAGTCCCTGGCCGAGGAAAAGGCGATGGGCGCGTTCATCCAGGCGCAGACGGTCCCGACCACCGAGCGCTACCTGGCGCTGACACGCGGCGGCACCAAGGCCGGCGCGTAGCCCGGCACGGAAATCAGGCGGGCGCCGTTGGCGGGAGGGCGCCCGCGCTTCCGACGGTCAGCGCTCGTTCTCGTCGTTGTCGACCTCGACCTCGATGTCCGTGCCGATGACGTCCGCATCGTCGTCGAGGTCGTCCGCGTCCTCCGCGACCTCGTCCGCTTCCGCCTCGTCCTCGGCCGGCTCGACCTCGGTGTCCGCATCGTCCGGATCCACCACAGGCGCCTTCTTCGGACGGCGATCCTCCGCCGTCAGGTTGCCGACCGGGCGGCGCAGCTTCGGCTGGTCGAGCGGCTGCTCGGTTCCGCATTTGGGGCAAACGGCCGGCACCTTGGTCAGGTCGTAGAAGCGGGTGTTGCACGAGACGCACACCCGCTTGTTACCGAGTTCTGGCTTGGCCATTGTGACCCTGTTTCTGGAGGACGATGCGCGGCAAGGGCGGGCCCCATGCCACCTCGCCGTCGTGCTGTCAAACAGGTGGCGGCCGGTCCGAAGGCCCGGTCGCATCGACGTTCGCGCTGTGCAGCCAGCAGGGAAACAGCCATGACTTCCAGCCCGTCGGTCCCGCCAACACCCCTCCTGGTCCGCAGGCCGGACGCGCCGCTCGCCGGCATCGCGCGGGTTCCCGGCGACAAGTCGATCAGCCATCGCGCCCTGATGTTCGCGGGCCTCGCGGAAGGAGAAACGCGGATCGAAGGGCTGCTGGACGGCGAGGACGTGCTTCGCACGGCGGCCGCGATGCGGGCGCTGGGTGCCGACGTGGCGCGGGATGCGGACGGGAGCTGGCGGGTGAGGGGACGCGGCCTGGGCCGGCTGTCGGAGCCGGAGGACGTGCTCGACATGGGCAACTCCGGCACGGCGGCCCGGCTGCTTGCGGGCATCCTGGCCAGCCACCCGATCGTGTCGGTGATGACCGGCGACGCGAGCCTCAGGCGCCGGCCGATGCAGCGCGTGATCGGGCCGCTGCAGCGCACCGGCGCGGTGTTCGCAGCACGGGAAGGCGGCCGGCTGCCGCTGTGCATACGCGGCGTGAGCACGCCCGAGCCGGTGTCGTGGCGGCTGGAGGTGGCGTCGGCGCAGGTGAAGTCGGCGATCCTGCTGGCCGGTCTTAATGCCTGCGGCGAAACAATGGTCGAGGAGCCGGTGCCGACCCGCGACCACAGCGAGAACATGCTGCGCCATTTCGGCGCCACGGTGTCGGTCGAGCGCGCGGGCGCCGGCCGGATCGTGCGGCTCGCCGGCAGGCCGTCTCTGGTGGCGCGGGACGTGCTGGTGCCGTGCGACCCGTCCTCGGCCGCGTTTCCGCTGGTGGCGGCGCTGCTGGTGCCGGGCTCCGCGGTGACAATGGAGGCGGTCGGGCTCAACCCGCTGCGCACCGGGCTGTTCACCACCCTGATCGAGATGGGTGCCGAGCTGGCGGTGTCCGGCGCGCGCACTGAGGGCGGCGAGCTGGTCGGCGACCTGTCGGTGCGGGCCGGCCCGCTGCGCGGCGTGGTGGTGCCGCCGGAGCGGGCATCGAGCATGATCGACGAATATCCGGTGCTGGCGGTTGCGGCCGCGTTCGCTTCGGGCGAAACGCGGCTGTGCGGCCTGGCCGAGCTTCGGGTGAAGGAAAGCGACCGGCTCGCGGCGACGGTGGCGCTGCTGCAGGCAAACGGGGTGCCGGTGCGTGTCGAGGGCGACGACATGATCGTGAGCGGAAGCCGCGCCGACGACCTCGGCGGCGGACGGGTGCAAACCCTGATGGACCACAGGCTGGCGATGAGCGCGGTGGTGATGGGGCTCGCCGCCCGCCACCCGGTGACGGTGGACGACATGGGGTTCGTGGCCACCAGCTTTCCCGGCTTCGTCGGGCTGATGAACCGGCTCGGCGCCGGGCTTGCGGATCCCGGCGCGTGACCGGCCGCCTCGTGGTCGCGGTGGACGGTCCGGCCGCGGCCGGCAAGGGCACGCTGGCGCGCGCGCTGGCCGACGCGCTCGGCCTGCCCTACCTCGACACCGGGCTGCTCTACCGCGCGGTGGGCCGTCGCATGCTCGAGGCCGGGCTGCCGTTGTCCGCGGACGCGTCGGGACAGGCGGCGGCGCTGCAACCCGCCGACCTGTCCCGGCCCGACCTGCGCACGCCGGAAGCGGACCAGGCCGCCAGCCTGGTGGCGGCGCAGCCGGCGGTGCGCGCGGCGCTGTTGTCGTTCCAGCGCGCGTTCGGGGCGTCGCGCGGCGCGGTGCTGGACGGCCGCGACATCGGCACGGTGGTGTTCCCCGACGCCTCGGTGAAGCTGTTCGTCACCGCGTCCACCAGGGCCAGGGCGGAACGGCGCTGGCGTCAGCTGCAGGGCGCAACGGTGCTCGACGCTCATGCCCGGGCGGCGGCGATCGACGCGGTGCAGGCCGAACTGCAGGCGCGGGACGACGCCGACGCCGCGCGCCACGTCGCGCCGCTGCGCGCGGCCGACGACGCGGTGTGGATCAACAGCGACCAGCTGGATGCCGACGCGGTGCTGCGGGAGGCGCTTCGGATCGTCAGGACGCGCGTCGCCGAAACGGCTTGACGACGGCGCCTGCGCAGGTGCATTTTCCACAGCCCAGGCGCTGTCTTCCGGACAGCGCCCGTTTTCCGTAGCCGGTCCGCAACGGCGCAGCGGCCTACCGCCCTGACAGCCCCGGACAAGACGTGCTGCCACCCACACAGGCGGGGCAGGGCGCAGGAACCGTCCACGGCGCCTCCGGGCTCCGCATCCGACGCAGGAACCATCCACCACATGGCATCAGCCACGCTTGCCCGCCCCCCCGCCGATCATTTCGGTGGCGAGGACTTCGCCTCCCTTCTCGACGAGAGCCTCGGCCGCGACGTCGGCTTCGACGGTTCCGTGGTCACCGGCAAGGTGATCCGCCTCACCGACGAGTTCGCCATCGTCGATGTCGGCCTCAAGAGCGAGGGCCGCGTCCTGCTCAAGGAGTTCGGCCTTCCCGGCACCGACCACGAGGTCAAGCCCGGCGACGTGATCGAGCTCTACGTCGAGCGCTACGAGGACCGCGACGGCTCCATCGTGCTGTCGCGCGAGAAGGCGCGCCGCGAGGAAGCCTGGACCAACCTGGAAAAGGCGTTCGAGGGCCAGCAGCGCGTCCAGGGCACCATCTATGGCCGGGTCAAGGGCGGCTTCACCGTCGACCTCGGCGGCGCGATGGCGTTCCTGCCCGGCTCCCAGGTCGACATCCGCCCGGTGCGCGACGTGGGCCCGCTGATGGGCAGCCCGCAGCCGTTCCAGATCCTCAAGATGGACCGCGCCCGCGGCAACATCGTGGTGTCGCGCCGCGCGGTGCTGGAGGAGACACGGGCCGAGCAGCGCTCCGAGCTGATCCAGGGCCTGAAGGAGGGCATGATCCTCGACGGCGTGGTCAAGAACATCACCGACTACGGCGCCTTCGTCGATCTCGGCGGCGTCGACGGGCTGCTGCACGTCACCGACATCGCCTGGAAGCGCATCAACCACCCGTCCGAAGCGCTGCAGATCGGCCAGCAGGTCCGGGTGCAGGTGATCCGCTTCAACTCCGACACCCAGCGCATCTCGCTCGGCATGAAGCAGCTCGAGGCCGATCCGTGGGAGGGCGTCGCGGCGAAGTATCCGCCGGGGGCCCGCTACAGCGGCCGCGTCACCAACATCACCGACTACGGCGCCTTCGTGGAGCTGGAGCCCGGCGTCGAGGGCCTGGTGCACGTGTCGGAGATGAGCTGGACCAAGAAGAACGTCCACCCGGGCAAGATCGTCGCCACCTCGCAGGAAGTGGACGTGATGGTGCTGGACGTGGACAGCTCCAAGCGTCGCATCTCGCTCGGCCTGAAGCAGGTGCAGCGCAACCCGTGGGAGCTGTTCGCCGAGGAGCACAAGATCGGTTCCACGGTGGAAGGCGAGATACGCAACATCACCGAGTTCGGCCTGTTCATCGGCCTGTCCGCCGACATCGACGGCATGGTGCACATGTCCGACATCTCCTGGGACGAGGCCGGCGAGGCGGCGATGACCCCGTACGAGAAGGGTCAGACCGTGCAGGCCCGCGTGCTGGACGTCGACGTCGAGAAGGAGCGCATCTCGCTCGGCATCAAGCAGCTGCACGACGACCCGGCCGCCGACACGCTGAGCCGCGTCAACAAGGGCGCGGTGGTGACCTGCATCGTCACCGCGGTGCAGGCCAACGGCATCGAGGTCAAGGTGGACGAGGTGCTGACCGGCTTCATCCGGCGTGCCGAGCTGGCCCGCGACAAGGCCGAGCAGCGTCCGGAGCGCTTCGCGGTCGGCGAGAAGGTCGACGCCAAGGTGGTGTCGGTGGACCGCGCCTCGCGCAAGCTGTCGCTGACCATCAAGGGCCGCGAGGTCGAGGAGGACAAGGCGGCGATCAACGAGTACGGCTCGTCCGACAGCGGCGCCTCGCTCGGCGACATCCTG
>CAXTMS010000237.1:0-1924 GCA_964245345.1 uncultured Acetobacteraceae bacterium
CAACTGGCTGGGTGGGCACGGGTGCACCATGCGGCTGTGGGGGGGCCGGTGGTTCGAGCTGCGGGTCGCCGCGGTTTGGGCGTGCCGGGGGTGGGAGCGGGTGGGGCTGGCGAAGTCGATGGACGCCGACGGCAAGGAGGTGGTGCAGGACAACAACTTCACCGTCAACGGCGCCAAGGCGGTGGCCGACGTCGAGATGAGCGTGCCGGAGCTGATGGCGCTGTGCCTGTCGGAAAACGACCGCCGCTTCGCCGGCTACGACCGCCGCCTGCTCCGGCCCACCACCATGCCGAGCCTGGTTCGCTTCGCGCTGCGGGTCATCCGGCTCGGGCAAAGGCTGCGGCGGGTGCGGACGGCAACGCCCCAGACGGTCACGACCCAGGCGGCCACGGCCCGGGCGGTGCCGGCGTGAGCCGCCGGTCGGACCGGCTCCCGGCCGGCTCGGAGGCGCACAAGGCGCTGTTCTGCCAGCAGTTCATCGACACCCACCAGCACTACGACCCCGAAACCCTGCCCTGGCCGGAGCTTTCCGAGGCGGAGCTGGCCCGGCTGCGCGGCGTGCCGTTCTGGCAGGAGGTGTATCACACCGAGCGTCGTGCCGGCGCGATCGTGGACGCGTTCACGCCGCAGGTGACGGACCCGGTGGTGCGCGAGGCGGTGGCGCTGCAGGGGCTGGAGGAGCGCCGCCACGCCGACCTGATCCGGGTGATGATCGAGCGATACGGGATCGACGCGCACGCGCAGCCGATGGAAGCGTTTCCGGCCGACCTCGAGACCGCGTTCATCGATTTCGGCTTCGGCGAGTGCCTCGACGCGTTCCTGGGCTTCGGCGCGTTCAAGACCGCGCGGGAGTCGAAATTCCTGCCCGAAGGCATGTTCGACATCTTTGACGTGCTGATGTTCGAGGAAACGCGGCACATCGTGTTCTTCATCAACTACATGGCCTGGCGCGAGAAGCGGCGCGGCCTGGGGGCCGCGCGTCGCGCCTTCAAGTCCACCCGCTTCTACGGCCGCGCCGGGCACCGGCTGTTCGGCATGGTCAGGCGCGGGCAGGAGCCGAACGACGGCAAGGACTTCGCCGTCACCCAGGCCAACCTGTTCCTGGACGGCTTCTCGTTCCGCGGCTTCGTCGAGGACTGCTACCGCGAGAACGCCCGTCGCATGAGCGCCTTCGATCCCGAGCTGATGCAGCCCCGCCTGCTGCCGGCGATGGCGGACCTTGCGGTCAGGGGGCTGCGCGTTTGGGACCGCGCGCGCCCGCACCTGCGGCGGGCGCCGCGTCCGTGACCGACCGCGCCGGCCTTGCCCGGCGGATGCGTGAGCGCGGCTCCGCGCTCGCCGGCAACGAAACCGCCGTGCCGGTCCAGGCCTGACAGTGCCTCGCCTTCGCGCCCGGAGGAGGCTCCATGGGCGTGAAGCCGGCCGCGCAGGGGAGCGCCGAGCGCAACCTAGCCTGGTTGTTCGCCGCGTGCGGCGTAGGAAGGTGCTGAACGGGTTCTCGCCGTGCAGCCGCGTCCGCCGGGGGGCTTCCGAAAGTGGCACGAGTGGGCTGGCTGCCATGCTGCTTGCCGTTGGCCCTCACCTCAAAGGGGTGGCCGAGGGGGATCGCTCGTTGCCGGCGACGGCTGCGCCGCAGACCGGAGCAGCGGGCTCATCCGCCCTCGCGGTGCTGGACGGGATCGACAGGGTCGTGAGGTCCCTGCACCTTTCTGTCCGGTGCTGCTGACGTCGCGAGGCGGGACGGATCGAGTGGGGCGCACGCTCGACGGCGCAGAACCGGACGCTTCGGATCATGCTGACCATCTCGCCGGACGGCCACATCCTCAGCCGGGTCGACACCCTCTGCTCGACCGGAGCATCGGCATCGGCGTTGCCTCCTACGAAGGGCACCTGTTGGGTTGGGCGAACCAGCTCCTGAACACCC
>CAXTMS010000237.1:2024-5150 GCA_964245345.1 uncultured Acetobacteraceae bacterium
CGGCCGGGCTGAACGGCTTCTCCCGGGTCGGGTGGGGCAGGAAGGGAGGCGGTCGCCTGGCCAAGCGCAAGCACAGCCGGCAACGGCACGCGATCAGGCGCCGTGACCGGAAGGGCCTGGCGATCGCGGTTGTCGGCGTGCTCGTCCTGCTGGCGTGCTCGGGCGCGTACCGGGCGATGCTGGGGCCGTCGCCGGGGATCGGCGGGCCCTTCACGCTTGCCGACGGCAGTGGACGGGTGCGCAGCGACAAGAGCTTCCGCGGCCGCTACATGCTGATCTTCTTCGGCTACACCGGCTGCACCGACATCTGCCCGCAGACCCTGACCGAGATGTCGGAAGCGCTCGACCAGCTGGACCCGGACGCCACCCGGATCCAGCCGATCTTCATCACCGTCGATCCGGCCCACGACACCCCCGACCGCCTGCGCCGCTACACCGGCGCGTTCTCGCCGCACCTGATCGGCTTGACCGGAACCCCCGACCAGCTCGACAACGTCGAGCGCCGCTTCCACGTGGTGGTCGGGACGCAGGCCGTCGGCGGTCGTACGGAGGTGGATCACAGCGCGGTGATCTTTCTGCTCGGGCCGGATGGCGACTTCCTGGCGCCGATCCCGGCGGATGCGAACCGGATGGCGATGCAGGAGGCGCTGCGCCGCTACGTGCCCTTTTCGCCTACCAGCCGCAGCTGACCCGGCCGACGCCGGCGGGACCGTGTTCAGGCCGTGATCCGGTCCACCGCCGTGCGGAAGCTCCGTCCGTTGTCGGCTGAGCCGGCGATGATGCGCGAGCGGGTCGGCCGGATCGCCCGGCTGCGGCCGTGTCGACGTGTTCCGCGGGCAGGATCCGGGGCGGAGGCCGGGCGTATTGATGTGGTCGAAGCCTTCGACAGGGAGGTGGTCCACGCCGCGTCCAGGGGGGATCACGTTCCAGGACACGATGAGGTTCACCGCCGGGCCAAGTGTCCCGAGCTGGTTCTCGCGGTCGCGCTGCTGCAGTTCGTCGCCTTTGCCGTGAAACATGATGCGGGCGGGCTGGTGACGACCTCGCCATGGTTGAGCTGCACCAGGATGCGCCGCCGGTAACAGATGCGGCATCGGGGTTGCCGTGCTAGTCTCTCCGCAACGAACGACGCGGCATGGGGGCTGGCCGGCTCGGATGATCACCACCTCGTCACGGCCTGGCTGGAGGCTCGGGTCTCGTGGATAGCCAGGCGCGTGCCCAGGGCCTGGCCGAAATCCTCATCTCCGGCCCGGATCCCCGCCCGGATTGCCGCCACGTGGTCGTCGACGGAGCCCGCTTCGACGACGCATCCGCCATTCTCGGTCGTGCCGGCATCCCGGCGCGCTCCTTGTTCCTTGACGTGGGCGACCGGACCCGCAACGAGGCCGGCCCGTTCCTCGCGCGTCTCGACCCGGCGGCGCTGCCCCGGCTCCTCGCCATCCCGGGCATCGCCGCCGCCTGCGTGTTCTGGCTCGGCCCGATCGAGGAGGGGGTGCTGTTCCAGCATCTGCGTGGCCTCAACCTGATCGAGCTGCCGCGCACCGACACCTCGGAAGACATCATCCGGCCGGCGACCGAGACGGTGCTGTTCCGGCACTGGGACCCGTCGGTCATGGCCATGACCTTTCGGGTGCTCGAACCCGGGCAGCGTGCCCGGGTGATGGGGCCGGCAACGGGCATGGTGCTCAGCGACGACGACGGCAAGGCTCACATGGGCACCCGCCAGGCCGGCTGGCCGGAGCCGGCGCGCGGCCGTTTGCGGCTGTCCGCGCAACAGCTGGCCGCCATGGACGACGCGGTGGTCCGGCGCTCGCACCGCGCCATCGCCGGCTTTCTGCGTTCGTCCGCACCCGAGCAGACGCGGGCGATGGATGATGCGGAGCTGGGCCGCTTCGTGCGGCACGCGGAAGCGGACGGGCGTAGTCTGGGCCTTTCCCGGGAACGGGCGCTGGGCCAGTTCTGCTATGTCAGCCTGGTCGGGAAGGGCCAGGTCGAGCGGCTGCCGGAGACGAGGCGCTTCCTGATGCACGGTCCCGGACGCGCGGACGAGCGCATGGACCAGCTGATGCGCGCCATGGCCGTGGAGGCCGGACGGCGCACCGGTGCGGTGGCATGAGCGGCGCCGTCGCCGCCGGGCTTGCCGGCGTCCAGTTCATCCCCGGCCTCGACGTCATCGTCGACGTGGGCCTGGTTGTCGCGGCGGTCGGCCTGGGCGCGTATGCGCTGTCCAAGGCCTACAGCAACTCGCAGTCGCAGCTGAAGGACTCGCCGCAGGTCGAGGCCTGCGCCGATTGCGGCGACGGGCCCGACTGCTTCGAGCCGCCCGACCGCAACGATCCCAAGAAGCTCGCGGAGTTCCGCCGGCAGCTGAAGGGGCAGCAGGACGGCATCAACAAGCTGTCGCCCGACGAGGTGATCAAGAACATCGACAGCTACGCCAAGAACGGCCGCGCTGCCTATCCCGGGGAGGCCGCGAGCCGCCGTGCGTTCCGTAGCACGCAATGGAACAAGGCCTACAACAAGGCGCTCGACCAGTACAGCGAGGACCCCAACACCGCGGCGGATGCCGACAACTTGGCGGGACAGGCAGCCGACAACGCGCTGTCCGGCAAGGCGGCGCTGCACAACCCGGACATGGTAGCAGGCGGTAACCCAGCTGCCACGGATCTCGGGGATGCCGGCGTGAACTCATCCATGGGTTCGCAGTGGGCCAAGACCCGGTCAGGCAGCACGCTGTCGCGTGCCCAGCAGCTGCGCAAAGCGGCGGAAAAGGCCAAGAAGGCTGGCAAGACCAAAATGGATGTCAACCTCAACGAGTGCTAGGCAGCGCCATGACAAGCATGTTCACCACCCTGGTCGGCAGGTATGGCCCCCCGGCGAACGCGGTGCCAATGGCACCCGGCGATCTGGATGCGCTGGCGGGACGGCTGCCGCCGGAGCTGCTCGCATTCTGGCGCGAGTATGGGTTGGGCACGTGGCTGGACGGCAAGTTCCAGTTCTGCCGGCCGGCCGATTACGCGGAGCTGGTCGAGCAGATCTTCGCAGGCGATCCGGATCTCCACCCGTCTGCCACACACATGGTCGGCTTTTCCGCCCTGGGCCAGTTGCTGTTGTGGAGCGAGCAGC
>CAXTMS010000238.1:0-2218 GCA_964245345.1 uncultured Acetobacteraceae bacterium
AGGAGATCCACACCGACACCTATGGCCGGGTGAAGCTGCGCTTTCCGTGGGTGCAGAAGGGACGCATGAAGCTGGGTATCACGTTCCTGAGCGGGACTAACATTCGCGCCTACGAGGCCATAGGTCCGCCTCGAAAAAGAAAATGTCCAGAGCAACGCAACAAGCGGAGGCGCTGGGCCACTCCCGCGGCGACTTTGGCACCTCCCTGCGGGGCATCAGTCAGCTTCGCTGCCTGATCCTGCGTGATTACTGATGCCGTCGGCCGGGCCGTCCACTTCGTGCTGACGCCCGGTCAGGACCACAAGCCGCTTCATACCCTTCCGCTATTGGACAAGCTGTCCGGCGTGTCGAAGCGGATGGTCGCCGACCGCGGCTACATCAGCTACACCTCCCGCGGGTATATCTGGAGCCTGGACACACGCCTGGTGATCCCGACCAGTCGGAACGAGGAGACGCCGTCCTGTCCATCCTGAGTCTACGCGAACCGCAACCAAGTCGAACGTTTGTGGGTCAATCTGAAAGGAATGGCGCACAGTCGCCATACGCTACGAGGAAACTGCACGGTCCTTCATGGACATCCCCTGCCTCGCCGTCGCGTGCGACTGGCTCAAGAGCTGGCAGGTCCTAGAAAACGGTGCCATCAAGCGGATAACAAGCGGTCGATTACACCGACAACGCTGGCCGCGGTCGGAGCTGTCTTAGCGTAGACTGCATGAATATCAGCGCCGAGAATCACAAACTGAATGGCGGCCGACCTGGATTTTCTATGAAGAAGGACCTGACCATGAGCAGTGGCTTCAGCACCTGCACAACCGAGGAGTTCGAGGACATTGTCACTGCCTTAAACGGTGGCGTCCCGGACACGGCCACATACCAACGCATGACGACGCTGATACTGGATGCGCCAGGAGCCCGACGGTTAGGTAAGCTCGATCCGTTTTCGGAAGAATATCATGCAGCGGCGTTGGACCTTTACCTGAACCTGCGCGGCAGGCCTGATGGCGGGTATCTGCCGGAGCGGGACGAGGCCCCAGCAGCAACGGTTCCAGAACACGTCTGGAGCCAGCTCACGCCCTGGAGCTTCCGTGATCCTGCCATGGTGGGTACCCATCTTTATGCGTGGGGTCACATCATGCAGCATCTGGACTTAGTGCCGGGAAGTCGCGTGCTAGAATATGGACCCGGTAGCGGTCAACTGTTGCTCATGCTCGCCCGCATGGGTTTCGCCGCCTACGGTGTAGACATCGATACGGCAGCGCTGGAGGGGATTCGCTTACAGGCTGACGGGATGCAGTTGAACGTTGCTGTCGAACCCGCCTTGTTTGGAGAAGGTTTTGAGGGTGAGCAGTTCGATCGCATCGTGTTCTACGAGGCCTTCCACCACGCGATCGACTTCCAGCCCCTGCTACGGCGTCTGCATGATCGATTGAAGCCCGGCGGACGCGTCCTGCTTTGTGGCGAGCCTGTCGTGTCCAATGGTTTTGAAGGCGTTCCCTATCCGTGGGGACCCAGGCTGGACGCACTTTCGGTGTTCTGCATGCGCCGGTTCGGCTGGATGGAGCTGGGTTTCACTCATAAATTCTTCTTGGAAGCGACCCGGCGCGCGGGATGGCACGCCCGCTTCCACCCGTTTTCAGGGTGCGGTCGAGCCCATCTTTATATCTTGGAGCCTAGCTCTGCAGTCGGACACTCCAAAGCCACGTCAAAGAGCCCAATGCACCCAGGCGGTTCCGATGCCACCTTGGCGCAGTTGTGGACCCAGTTGGAAGCAATGAAGGCTTCCACGTCGTGGCGGGTCACTCGCCCGCTTCGCCTCGTCAGCCGGATCCTTGGTCGTAGATAGACGGTGACTGGGAGTTCCGTCGGCAGATCGCATTCACATCCGGTTATAGCTGCATCCCTGACGTGCATCACGCGCCATGGGACCAAGGCCTGACAGGCCTTGGTCCCGAACTATGATAATCGGGTCAAGCTCGAATCGTTCTGGCTTGCTGGTGCATCGGTGGCAGACGAGTTCGTAGGGTGTTCCGTCTTTAAGCGTCCTTGGCCTACGGCGCATTGTCGGCGAGCAGGAAGGCGTGAAAGTGTCGCTTCGGTTCCCCTGCCGAGGCGGCGTGGGAGGGCGATACCGTCACGCCCTGGTGGTTCGATTTACTCGTCGATTTACCCATTCGTCCAGATCTGCTTGCGGAACGTGACAGTCCCCGTCTACTTGAGC
>CAXTMS010000238.1:2318-5102 GCA_964245345.1 uncultured Acetobacteraceae bacterium
GCTAGTGTGCTGCGGCCGTCGCGCGCAGTTCGCCGATGTGGCTTTCCACGATCTTGTGCGTTTCCGCGGCGAACGCGCGCAGCTTCGGGTTGGTGCCATTCTTGGCCTCTGCCGCGAATGCCGCGCCGTCCTTGGCATGCACGGCCTCCATTTCCTGAAGGTAGGTGGAGTCGAAGCGAGTCCCGGACAGCGCCTTGAGGTCGTCCAGTTGCTTCTGGAACGACGCGTTCAGGCTGTCCGGCAGGGTCATGCCGGCATCGGAGGCGATGGCGTTCAGCTTGTCACCAACCAGCTTGTGATCGTGCGCCTCCGTGTTGCCCTGGTCCTTGATCACCTGCGTGCTGCCCTGGTCCGCGGCGGCCGTGCCCGCCTGCACCTCGAACATGCCGCCCTGGCTCACGGTCGCGACGAAGCGCTTGTCCGCAGCCGACATTGCATCCGCGGCCTGCGCCGCCTGCACGGTGACGCCTGCCAGCAGGCCGGACAGCAGAAGCATGGAAACCTGTCGCACAATGATCATCCTGTTCTCGTTCCCCATCATAACTGTTCACAACTGCCGCTGGTTCCACTGCACTGCCCGCCTCAGCGCAGCCGCGCGTTCGGCTCGAACACCGCCGGCGCCGGCGCAGGACCACACGCTGCCGGCGTCCAGCTCCGGATCAGCGTGTCGATCCGCGCCCGGAGCGCGTCGCGTTCGGCCAGGATCGGCCGGGTTTCCGCCAGCCGGTCCCGTTGCGGCAGCGCGGCGAGCGGCGCCAAGCGCTGAGACGCCACCATCGCCGGCACCTCCGACAGCGCCACGAAACTGAGCGGCAGCACGATCTCCTGGGTTTGCCCGCGGGTGGCCGACGCGGTGGCACCCAGCCCTACCACCGCGGAGCCGACGGTGAAGCCGCCGGTGGCTGAAAACGAGCCGGTCAGGTCCAGCGAAAGGTCGTGCGCCAGCAGCGGCACTTCCGGATCCGCCTGCTGCGCCGCGCATTGCGCCGCACGCGCCGCCGCAGCGAACCGTGCCGGATCGGCACCGACCGCGCTGACCGCTCCGGCAGCGCCCAGCTCGCGCTGCACCTCCGCCAAAGCCTGCCCGATGGTGACGGGCGCGCTGCTGCGGGCACAGCCGGCCGGCAACAGCGCCAGCAGGATCGGAAGGCTGGAGGCGCGCGGCCACGTCATCCGCATCGCTCAGGAGCCGGGCGTACCAATATCGTCACCGGCATCGTCCGATCCGGCGTCCACGCCGGCACCCGGAAGACCGCCGGTCGTCCCGGCGATGCGACCCGTTCGGCAGGCCATCCGGCCCCGTTTGCCTCGGTGACAGCCCGGGATCGTCCGACAGGTCGGGGACGCCGCGTAGCGGACCGGTCCGGACGCGCAGCCCCCTGGTCTCGAGAAGAACGAGGACGCGAGGGTGGGACAGGGAGCGCATCGCGCCAACGTAATCGCATCGCGCCCGCACTTGCCAGCGCGGCCGCCGTCACGACTTGGCCAACCATCGCGGCGCCCTGGAAACACCCTGCGCGGTGCCTTGTTCCGGACGCTTCTACATGGCCGCTCTGTCCGATGCATTGACGCGTGGTGGCCGCGCAGGGCGCCGCGCCGGCGCGGCGTGATCCCGGAACCGAGCTTTTCCGGCCTCCGGCCGCTTGCGCTACGTGGTGAAGATGGTTGCGCCCTGGCGCTGGATGCCCAACGACCTGCCCCTGTAGGAGGCCGTCTACCAGCAGGCACAGCGTTGGCTTGCGGCCGGCATGTTCGAATCGCCAGTCCACGATCTGCGGTCGCTGCTGCGGCTGCATGCAGGCAGGAAGGCGAAGCCGAGTTCGGTGGTCATCGACAGCCGGACGCTGTGGTCAACACCGGAAAGCGGTGCTCGTGCTGGCTATGATGGTGCCAAGCTCAAGAAAGGCTCGAAGGTGCATGTGGCGGTCGACACGCTGGGCCATCTGCTGGCCCTGCCCGTCACGCCTGCGACGGACCAGGATCGGGCCGAAGTCGTGCACCTGGCAGAGGCGGTGCGGCACATCACCGGCAGAGCGTGGAAACAGCCTTTGTCGAAGGCTACGTTGGTGCCACAGCCGCTGAGGCTGCCGCTGACCACGGCATCCGTCTTGAGGTCGTGAAGCACCATGAGGCCAAGCGTGGCTTCGTGCTGCTGCCCCGGCACTGGGTCGTCGAGCGGTCCTTCGCCTGGGCTAGCCGCTTCCGCCGCCTAGTCAAGGACTATGAGCGCTTGCCGGAAACCGTCCGGGGCCTGCACCTCGTCGCGTTCGTCTGCATCATGCTCAAAAACGTGATTAAGCTGGCTGTGGGTTCATAACGGCCTCTAGGCCGCTTGTGTGTCAGCTGCTCACGATGACATCGGAACATCCGCCTCGGGCGCTGGGCCAAGCCCTGGTGTTCATCCGACCGTGGCCAGCACACCCACTTCCGGCGCCACGCCAGGGGCTTCCGCATGTGGCTTGGCGGTGATCGAGATCCTCCAACGCCTGGGTCCGAAGGTGGCCTCGAACAGGTCCTGGCTGGACGAGCCGTCGGGCTTCGCTCGAGCCAGGACAGGAACCACCGTGGCTCCTTGCCCTCGCAGCAGAGCCAGCAGCGTCCGCTGTATGTCGGAAGCGTCTCCGGACAACGCGAGCACCCGGCACGCTCCCGAGTCGTAGGAGACGAGGGCGTGCTTTCCGGACGCGTTGCTGGCCCCATAAACCTCACCGGCGCCCAGCGAGCCGAGGAACGCGGCGGCTTGACCCGCCGGAAGCTGGGGCAGGTGGCGCGTCGATATCCATT
>CAXTMS010000239.1:0-5049 GCA_964245345.1 uncultured Acetobacteraceae bacterium
ACCGCGACCTACACGGTGCCGGGCGGACACGTGCGCGCGCAGGTGCTGGTATTGGCGGGGTTGTTCGTGGTGATCGGGCTGTTCAGCGCCGGCGGCTGGGCGCTGCTCGGGGCCGGAACAGGGCGATGGCTGTCGTCGCCCGGACGGCGGCGCCGGTTCAACCTCCTGATGGGGCTGCTGCTGGCCGGATCGGTGGTGCCGGCGGTGCTGGAATAACGGGAGGCTCGTCCAGGCCCGGCCTGCTGGCTGCGCGCTGCAGCCTTCAGCGCGCGTCGTCGGTGTCGGTCAAGGTTTGGAGGGTTCCGTGACCGACACAGGCCGCGTCAACCGGCCCGGAGCCTACAGGCAGCCAGCAGCCGAGGCACGACGCATGTCGCGCAGGGAGCGCGTCGGCTCGGGGATCAGGCTGCTGGGAAGCCGGCCCTCGGTCAGCCCGTGCCGCGTATAGTGCTGCAAGGCCGTCAGCTTCCAGTTCCGCGCCACGTCGGGATGGCTGCGCAGGTAAAGCTCCCCGCTCCACGGCATCGGCTGACGGCTGCCCGGCAGCATGAGCTCCGTTCTCGGGCCGACCGAGATGCGCAGCCGGTCGTCGTAGCGCGCGCAATATTCTGTGTCGGTCATCGACAAGGTGGAAACGAGATGCGCGCCCGGCAGTCCAGCGGCGGCGTAGCTGTGGAGCGCCGCCGGGTCGTTCAGGTCCACGCGGTCTTCCAGCTTCCACCGGGCGTTGCGCTGCGCCTCCGCGAAGGTCCCGTTATGCTCGTGAAGCCACACCAGCCGGGTGTGCCGTTGTCCCGCCACGAAGCGGCTTTCGGCCCAGTGAAAGCCGAGATCGAGCGACCCGATGGTCTTGGACGGCAGGAACGACTTGTGGAAGTGGATGTCCGGGGCGTACCAGCCCGGACGTTCCGGAACGTTGAACAGGCTGGTGTCGATCCTGAACGCGCTCTTGCTTCCCTTGTAGCGGGCGAGTTCCGCCACCACCGCCGTCGGGCTGGCGTCCACGCCCTCGTCGGTCCAGACCGCGAGCCGCTCGTCCGCGTCGCAGGGGATCGCGAAGTCGTAGAGGCGGGTCTGGTCCCATCCGCGGATCACGTCGGCGACGAGGTCGCCCTTGTTCTCGAAGTGCTGGCGTCCGGGAAAATCGAGAACGGCGCATCCGCGCTTCCGGGCGTCGGCGAGGATGGTGACCGTGTCCGGATCGTCGCTGCCGTTGTCCAGGATCGTCAGGCTGCGGATCCCCGCGATCGCGGCATGATGGTCGATCCAGTGACGCAGCCGCCTGCCCTCGTTGCGCTGCATCGTGGCGAAGCGAGCCCAGACCATGTGGCCTCCTGCCCGGCCACGTGAACGCTTGGCACGGACCTCATTACTATTTTCATGGGATTATCACGAGGATCGATGCCGATGCCAGCCTGATCCGATGCAGGATGGCCGTGCCGTCGCACCCCGTGCGAGACGGACCGCCTTCAGGCGACGTGGTCGAGGCCGATGTCCAGCACGGCGACGGAATGGGTCAGCCAGCCGATCGAGATCAGGTCGACGCCGGTGGCGGCCAGCGCCGGGGCGGTCTCGGGGGTGACGCGGCCGGACGCCTCGGTGATCGCGCGGCCGGCGACCATCCGCACGGCGTCGCGCAAGGTCGGCGGCGGCATGTTGTCGAGCAGCACGGCGTCGATGCCGACGGACAGCGCCTCGTCCAGCTGGGCCAGCGTGTCCACCTCGACCTCGATCTTGACCAGGTGGCCGACGGCGCGCCGGGCGCGCTCGATGGCGATGCGTACGCCTCCGGCAATGGCGACGTGGTTGTCCTTGATCAGCACCGCGTCGTCGAGGCCGAAGCGGTGGTTGGAGCCGCCGCCGACGCGCACCGCGTATTTCTGGAGGGCGCGTAGCCCGGGGGTGGTCTTGCGGGTCTCGCAGATGCGGGCGTTGGTGCCGGCGACGGCCTGGACGATGCGGCTGGTGGCGGAGGCGATGCCGCTCAGGTGCGACAGGTAGTTCAGCGCCACGCGCTCGCCGGTCAGCACGCCGCGCGCGGGGCCGGACACGGTGGCGATGCGGTCGCCGGGGGCGATCGCGCTGCCGTCGGGGCGGTGCACCACGAAGTCGAGGCGGGGATCGACCAGGGCAAAGGCGAGCCGGGCCAGGTCGAGACCGGCGACGATGCCCGGCTCGCGCGCCTGCAGCACGCAGCGGGTAACCAGATCGGCGGGAACGATGGCGTCGGTGGTGATGTCGCCGGCGCGGCCGAGATCCTCAAGCAGGGCCGCGCGCACCTGCGGCTCCAGCATGAGGTCGGGCAGCGGGCTCACGAGGCGAGCCTATGGGCCGGGGCTGAGGCGGCGATGGCGGCGGCGCGGGACAAAGCCTCGTTCATGGTCAGGCTGGTGCGGGTGGGCACCGGGTTGCGCCCGGGATGGTCGGTGCGGAAATGGCCGCCGCGGCTTTCGGCGCGGTCGTATGCCGCGACGCAGATGATCAGCCCGACCAGCGCGGCATCGTCGCTGGATGCGAGCGGCAGCAGGGTGGCGATGGCAGCCCGGAGGCCGGCGGCGTCGCGCAGCACCCCGGCGGATCCGGACATGGCCTGGCGCACGGTGGACAGGACGTCGGCGCGCGGCGCGGCGTCGGGCAGGACGCGCGAGACCGGGGTCGGCGGCGTCGGCTCGGCGGCGACGGCGCGGGCGACGGCGATGGCGCCGGCGGCGGCTTCCAGCAGGGAGTTGCTGGCCAGCCGGTTGGCGCCGTGCAGGCCGGTGCAGGCGACCTCGCCGCAGGCGAACAGGCCGGGCACGGAGCTGCGGCCGTCGGCGTCCACCAGCACGCCGCCCATGTGGTAGTGCGCGGCGGGGCGGATCGGGATCGGCATGGTGGCGGGATCGACGCCGCGGGCGCGGCAGGCGGCGTCGATGCCTGGGAAGCGGGCGGCGAAGCGCGGACCGAGCACGGTGCGGGCGTCCAGGAACACTTGGTGGCCGGCGGCAAGGTGGTGCCACACGGCGCGGGACACCACGTCGCGCGGCGCGAGCTCGTCGGTGAAGCGGGCGCCGGTCTCGTCGATCAGGGTGGCGCCCTCGCCGCGCACCGCCTCGCTGACCAAGGGCAGCGGCGCGGACGCGACCGTGTCGACGGCGGCGAGTGCCGTGGGATGGAACTGCACGAACTCCATCTCGCCCAGTCGGGCGCCGGCGCGGGCGGCGGCGGCGAGACCGGTGCCGGTGGCGCCGAGGGGGTTGGTGGTGTCGCGGAACAGGCCGCCGACGCCGCCGGTGGCCAGCACCAGCCGGGCGGTGGGAAGCAGGACGCGCGCGCCGTCCACGGACAGGACCGCGCCGCATACCGCACCGCCCGCCCCGTCGGTGGCGATCCCGGACAGCAGGGCGCGCTCGATCACGGCAATCGACGGGGTGGCGCGCACCGCCTCGACCAGGGCGTGGACGATGGCGGCTCCGGTGGCGTCGCCGGCGGCATGGACGATGCGACGGCGCGAATGCGCGGCTTCCAGGCCGGTGGCGAGTGCGCCATCGGACGTTCGGTCGAAGCGGACGCCGATGCGCGACAGCAGGGCGATCACCTCGGGGCCGGCATCGGTAACGGCGCGAACGGTGCCGGGGTCGCACAGGCCGTCGCCGGCCGCGAGCGTGTCGGCCGCATGCAACGCCGGGGTGTCGTCGGCGCCGATGGCGGCGGCGATGCCCCCCTGGGCCCAGGCGCTGGAGCCTTCCGCGCCGAGCGGGGCGCGTGACACGAGCACGCAGGGGATGGTGGGCGACAGCCGCAGCGCGCACAGCAGCCCGGCGAGGCCGGCACCGACGATGACGGGGCGGCCGGCGAGATCGGAAGACATGGTCATGGCGTGGTCCTCGGCGAGGCGAAACGGCGCCCCGGTGCTAGGCCGCGAGCATGCGCTCGACCGCCTGCCTGGCACGGGCGGCCAGGTGTGGCTCGATGGTGACCTCGGTGGTCAGGGTCTCGAGGCAGCGGCGCAGCGACGGCAGGGTGATGCGCTTCATGTGCGGGCACAGGTTGCAGGGACGGATGAACTCGACCTCCGGGTGCTGCACGGCAAGGTTGTCGCTCATGGAGCACTCGGTGATCAGCACCACGCGGCTGGCCTTGCCGCTCGCGACGTAGTCGGACATGTGCGCGGTGGAGCCGGAAAAGTCGGCTTCCGCCACCACCTCCGGCGGGCACTCGGGATGGGCCAGCACCACAACGCCGGGGTTCTCGGCGCGTACGCGGCGGATCTCGGCCGGGGTGAAGCGCTCGTGCACCTCGCAGTGGCCGGCCCAGGTGATCATGGTGATGCCGGTCTCGTTGGCGATGTTCTGCGCCAGGTACTCGTCCGGGATCATGATGACGCGGTCGGTGCCGAGGCCCTCGACGATGCGCCGGGCATTGCCGGAGGTGCAACACAGGTCGCTTTCCGCCTTCACCGCAGCGGAGGTGTTGACGTAGGTGACCACCGGAACGCCGGGATAGCGCTGCCTGAGCAGGCGCACGTCCGCTGCGGTGATGGAGTCCGCCAGCGAGCAGCCGGCCCGCATGTCGGGCATCAGCACGCGCTTGTTCGGGTTCAGCAGCTTGGCGGTCTCGGCCATGAAATGCACGCCGGCCATGACGATGACGTCGGCCTCGACGTGCTGCGCTTCCCGGGCCAAGGCGAGGCTGTCGCCGACGATGTCGGACACGCAGTGGAAGATCTCGGGGGTCTGGTAGTTGTGCGCCAGGATCACCGCGTTGTGCCGGCGCTTCAGCTCCAGGATCGCGTCGATGTCGTCGGAAAAGCCGGCCCACTCCGCCGGAGGGATCACGCGCCGGACCCGGTCGTAGAGCGGCGCGTGGGTTAGGGCGTCCAGCATCGGGCGACGGTTCCTAATTCTCAAGTTGAGTATAAGGGAGGCCTGAAAGAAGGCGCCGAAGCGCCTGCCTCCATATGCTGGGGATTAGCGGGGGTTCGTCAAGGGGTGGGCGCGCGTCAGGCGCCGCGGACGGCGTAGTGCCCGGGGACCCAGGCGTAGCGGTGGCCGTTCCAGCGCCAGTGTC
>CAXTMS010000240.1:0-5035 GCA_964245345.1 uncultured Acetobacteraceae bacterium
GTCCTGCTTGCCGAACATCCCGACTGGCAGCACACGTCGATCCGCTTCGACCTACTTTTAGTGGACAAGGTCGGCACGGTGCGGCGGATCGCGGATGCGTTCCGTGACGAGCGCAGCGCCTGACCACTCCGGGCACAGAACGATGCCAGACGGGCCGCCATGCCACGGGGTCCTGACGCGGTGCAGGCCGCCAAGGCTGGCCAGTCACCGCTCCGTCCCCGATGCCTGCTCGCGCCCGATCGACGGAGGATCGCCCGGTCACCGAAACCAGGGAAGCACCCGACGACCCGCCGCGGCGGCAGGAACCCCGCACGCGGTCGCAGCGACGCTCCGGAACGACGTCCACCACGCCGGGAAGCCTGGCGTCAGCCCTGACCAAATCGGCTCTCAGGACGCGCCGCGGTGTCTACAAGACGATCACGACGCCGACAGGGTCGCGGTCGGCGGCCTCAGCTGCGGCGGCGATGGTGGCTGGCGACACCCAGATGGACCGTCATCCCGGTGGCGCGGATGCCGTGGCGGAACGACGCCTCATGGAGATAGACATGACGGAACGAGGTGTCGCGCGGGATCCAAGCCGCCCTGCCGCGGCTGCGATCGCGGCTCCAGCCGTCCGACCAGCTCATCCGCACCGGGCGGTAGGCCGCCCGGTGCACGATCACGCGCGGCGCAGCGGTCAAGGCATCCAAGGTCAGCTTGCTGGCCTCGTCATCGGTGACGACGTGCTGCGCGAAGGCCGGAACGGCCGCCGTGCCAACGGCGGCGACCAAGAAACAGCCGAACAGGCCCTTGGCGACAGCGGAGCGGATGGTCACGAAGCGTCCCCCGGATCATTTGATCACGGAACCTCGATAACCCATCCGCCGCAACGAGGCAAAGCGTTTGCGATCAGGCCGCGACGAAGGCCACGCCCTTTTCCTTCAGCAGCGTCTCGAGCTCGCCGGACTGGAACATCTCGGTGACGATGTCGCAGCCGCCGACCAGTTCGCCCTTGACGTAGAGCTGCGGGATGGTCGGCCAGTTCGAGAACGCCTTGATGCCTTCCCGAAGCTCCGCATCCTCGAGCACGTTGACGGTCTGGAACGGCACCTGCATGTGCGACAGGATCTGCACCACCCGCGCCGAGAAGCCGCATTGCGGGAACATGGCGTTGCCCTTCATGAACAGCATCACCGGGTTGGCGTCGATCTCGCCCTGGATTCGCTGGAACACCGTGTCGGCCATGGAATTGCTCCTGAAAGGATGAGGAAGATCAGGGGGCGCTGGTCTGGATCGCCAGCGCGTGCAGCGCCCCGCCCATCTGGCCGGCCAGCGCCGCATACACCAGCTGGTGCTGCTGCACCCGCGAGCGGCCGCGGAACGCCTCGCTGACCACCGAGCACGCGTAGTGATCCCCGTCGCCGGCCAGGTCCTCGATCGTCACCAGGGCATCCGGTAGGGACGCGCGGATCAGCGTCTCGATCTCTGACGCGGCCATTGGCATGAACGGATCCTCCACGCTGCGGCGAGATCTAGCGGTCCATCAGCCGGGGAAAGAAGGCGTGATGGGCCTGGCGCAACCGCTGCAGCGATATTGTGGCGCCGCTCGGCAAAGTCAAACCGTCGCCGCCGGAGCGGCCGAGCAGCCGCCCCTCGATCCCGGCCCGGCGCGCGGCCTCGATCAAGGCCGCCCCGTCCGGAACCGCCAGCAGGTAGCGCCCCTGGTCCTCGCCGAACCAGTACGCGTGCGGGCTGATGCCCGACGCCGGCACATCCAGCTTGATCCCGGTGCCGCCGGCCATCGCCATCTCGGCGATGCCCACGAGCAGGCCACCATCCGCCAGGTCGTGGCAGGCCGACACCGTCCGGGACAGGATCCGCGCCCGGACGAAGTCGCCGGTGCGCCGCTCCATCGGCAGGTCGAGCGGCGGCGGCGCGCCGTCCTCCCGGCCATGGATCTCGCGCAGCCACAGCGACTGGCCCAGAGCGCCCGCGGTGCGGCCCAGCAGCACCAGGTCCAGCCCCGGCTCCAGCGCGATGCCGACCGCCTGGCCCGCATCCTCCAGCACGCCGAGCCCGCCGATCGCGGGCGTGGGCAGGATCGACACCGCGGTGCCGTCCGGCGCCCTGGTCTCGTTGTAAAGCGACACGTTGCCGCTCACCACGGGGAAGTCCAGCGCCCGGCAGGCCTCGGCCATCCCGGCGATGGCGTCGCGGAACTGCCCCATCACCTCCGGCTTCTCGGGCGAGCCGAAGTTGAGGTTGTCGGTGACCGCGAGCGGCCGGGCGCCGACGGCGGACAGGTTGCGCCAGGCTTCCGCCACCGCCTGCGCCCCGCCCAGCCTGGCGTCGGCCGCGACGTAGCGCGGCGTGCAGTCGGTGGTCAAAGCGAGCCCGATCGTGGTGTCCTCGATCCGCACCACGGCGGCGTCGGCAGCACCCGGGCGACGCACGGTCTGGCCGCCCACCGTGCTGTCGTACTGGTCCCACACCCAGGCGCGCGAGGCGACGTCCGGGCAGCCGATCAGGGTGACCAGCGCGTCCTCGATGCCGACCGGGTCGTGCACCGGCCCGAGCGGCGCCGGCGCCGGCCTGGAGACCAGCGGCCGGCGATACAGCGGCGCCTGGTCCGCCAGTGGCGCCAGGGCGATGTCCGCCTCGACCTCGCCCTTGTGCACCACCACGATGCGCCCGGTGTCGGTGATCCGCCCGACCAGCGCGAACTCCAGCTCCCACTTGTCGAAGATCGCCCGCGCCGCATCGGTCCGCTCGGGGCGGATCACGATCAGCATCCGCTCCTGGCTTTCGGACAGCATCATCTCGTAGGCGGTCATGCCGGCCTCGCGCTGCGGGACGGCGTCCAGGTCGAGCTCGATGCCGACCCCACCCTTGCCCGCCATCTCCACCGCGGACGAGGTCAGCCCGGCCGCCCCCATGTCCTGGATCGCCACGATCGCGTCGGTCGCCATCAGCTCCAGGCAGGCCTCGATCAGCAGCTTCTCCACGAACGGGTCGCCGACCTGCACCGTCGGACGCTTGCTCTGCGCGTCCTCGTCGAACTCCGCCGAGGCCATGGTGGCGCCGTGGATGCCGTCCCGCCCGGTGCGGGAGCCTACGTACACCACCGGGTTGCCCACTCCCGCCGCCGCGGACAGGAAGATGCGGTCCTGCCGCGCCACCCCGACGGTCATCGCGTTGACCAGCGGGTTGCCGTCATAGGACGGATGGAAGTTGATCTCGCCGCCCACCGTGGGCACGCCGACGCAGTTGCCGTAGCCGCCGACCCCGCGCACCACGCCGTCGACGATCCGCCGCGTGGCGGGATGGGCCGGGTCGCCGAAGCGCAGCGCGTTGAGGTTGGCGACCGGCCGCGCCCCCATGGTGAACACGTCGCGCAGGATGCCGCCGACCCCGGTCGCGGCGCCCTGGTACGGCTCGATGAAGCTCGGATGGTTGTGGCTTTCCATCTTGAAGATGGCGGCCAGCCCCTGGCCGATATCGACCACGCCGGCGTTCTCGCCCGGACCGTGGATCACCCACGGCGCCTCGGTCGGCAGCGTCCGCAGCCATATCCGCGACGACTTGTAAGAGCAGTGCTCGGACCACATCACCGAGAAGATGCCGAGCTCGCACAGGCTGGGCGTGCGGCCCATGATGGCGAGGAGCTTGTCCCACTCCTCCGCGGTCAGCCCGAACTCGCGGGCGAGGGCCGCGTCGACCGGCCTGCCGGCGCTCAATGCACCATCGCCCTGGCCAGGCCCTCGAACAGCGGCCGGCCGTCGATGCCGCCCATCAGCGGGTCGACCATGTCCTCGGCATGCGGCATCAGCCCGCACACGCGCAGGTTCGGGCTGAGCACGCCGGCGATGGCGCGCGCGCTGCCGTTCGGGTTGTCGCCGGCGTAGCGGAACGCCACCAGCCCCTCGCCGTCCAGCCGGTCCAGCGTGTCCTCGTCGGCGACGTAGTTGCCGTCGCCATGCGCCATCGGCGCCCGGAACACGTCGCCCGGTTGCCAGTTGCGCGTGAACGGGGTGTCGCCCCGCTCCACGCGCAGCCGGCAGTCATGCGACAGGAAGCGCATGTTGGCGTTGCGAAGCAGCGCGCCCGGCAGCATCTGCGCCTCGGTCAGGATCTGGAACCCGTTGCACACGCCCAGCACGTGTCCGCCGCGCTCGGCGAAGGCGCGCACCGCTCCCATGATCGGCGCATGCGCTGCCATGGCGCCGGAGCGGAGGTAGTCGCCGTGGCTGAACCCGCCCGGCAGCACCACCAGGTCGAGCGGCGGCAGCGTGGTGTCGCGATGCCACAGCATCGCCGGCGCCCGTCCGGACGCCGCCTTGAGCGCGATCGCCATGTCGCGCTCCCGGTTGGTGCCCGGGAAGACGACGATCCCGGCTCTCACGGCTTCGGGGTGCCGGCGCAGGGGAACGCGTCGGTCAGCGCGTCGTAGACCACCGGCCCCACGTCCGCGGACAGCCGCTCGCTGTGCTTGGACATCCAGGCCACCACGGTGCCGCGAAGCTGGGTCCCGCTCGCCTGCGGGATGCAGACCTTGCGCGCGGTGTTCGGTCCGGCGACCGTCTCGACCAGGGTGATGCCGTCGGAAATGCCGCTGACATAGGCATCGCAGATCTTCACCGTCTGCGGCGACTGGCAGAACCGGAGCAGCGCCGACGCCGGCAGGTGGGTCAACCGTCCGACCGGCTTGTCCTGTGCCCGTGCAGCGCCGGCCAGCGACACGCCGACCGCGAGCGCGGCTGCCAGGATATGGGAGCGCGTCATTCCACCACCTTTGTCGTGAAGACCTCGATCACCAGGTTCGCCAGCAGCTGGCGCCCCATCTCGTCGCCCTGCGCGCGGGCCCGCGCCGGGTCCGTCTCGTCCAGGTCCAGCTCGATCACCCGCCCGGCACGAACCTCGCCCACGTTGGCGAAGCCCAGCGTGTGCAGCGCGTGCCCGATCGCCTTGCCCGGCGGATCGAGCACCCCGTCCTTCAGCATGACGGTCACGCGGACCTTCATCGCCCGGGTTCCGGCACGCGGGAACGGCCGGTCAT
>CAXTMS010000241.1:0-5025 GCA_964245345.1 uncultured Acetobacteraceae bacterium
AGCCGCAAGGAACCGGGCAACAGTGGGATCGCGAGGCCGTAGTCCCCGCACCACGTCGCGCCGTCCAACCCGATCCTGCGCCCGCAAGGGCACCCGCATCCGGAAGGAACAGGTGTTGCCGGATCGGCAGAGCACCGTTCCCGGCGGCGCCGTGTCATACAGCCTTGTCTGGCGGAGAGGGTGGGATTCGAACCCACGGTACGCTTGCACGCACAACGGTTTTCGAGACCGTCCCGATCGACCACTCTGGCACCTCTCCGGAGGTCGTGGCGGGCGGCATATAACCCCCGGGGGCGCAGCCTGACAACCGATTGACAGGAACCGCATCGATCGGATAAACGCCCAGCGTCGCTTCAGGCTGGTTCCAGCCGGGAGAGGCATTGCCGTGCTCCCGCCCTCGGGTGCCCGGCCCATCACAAGAAGCGACTGGGTTCGTCGGCACCGGCTCGAACGGGATGCAGGCGGATCAAGAGATCGGAAAGCCAGAACCATGTTCGCAGTCATCCGCACCGGCGGAAAGCAGTACCGCGTCACCCCGAACCTCGTGCTCAAGGTCGAGAAGCTCGACGCGGAGGCCGGCGCCACCGTGACCTTCAGCGACGTGCTCGCGGTCGGCGGCGGCGAGAGCGGCACCAGCATCGGCGCCCCGCTGGTGCCCGGCGCCAGCGTCACCGCGACGGTGATCGCCCAGGACAAGCTCGACACGGTCATCATCTTCAAGAAGCGCCGCCGGCAGAACAGCCGCCGTCGCAACGGCCACCGCCAGCCCGTCACGGTGCTGCGCATCGGCGAGATCAGCGCCGCCTGAACACGCTCCCGGGACATCGCGGTCCCGGACCGGCGTCGGCAGCACCCAGGCACAGGAACACGGTTTCATGGCACACAAGAAGGCAGGCGGCTCGTCCCGCAACGGTCGCGACACCGCCGGGCGCCGCCTCGGCGTCAAGAAGTTCGGCGGCGAGGCGGTGATCGCCGGCAACATCATCATCCGTCAGCGCGGCACCAAGGTGAAGCCGGGACGCAATGTCGGCCTCGGCCGCGACCACACCATCTTCGCCCTGATCGACGGCAACGTGAAGTTCGAGACCCGCGCGGAAGGCCGCGTGCAGGTGTCGGTCGACGCCCAGCCACGTGCCGCCGAGTAGGACGTCCCGCCCAATCCGGTCGAAGCGCAAGGGTCGGCCTTCGAGCCGGCCCTTTTCCGTTTTCATGCCTTTTCCTGTCGAACCCGGCCGGAGCGGACCGACGCCAGCATGAAGTTCCTCGACCAAGCCAAGATCTACGTGCGCTCCGGCGACGGCGGAGACGGCGTTGTCGCCTTCCGCCGCGAGAAGTACATCGAGTTCGGCGGCCCGGACGGCGGCAATGGCGGCCGTGGCGGCGACATCGTGTTCGAGGCGGCGGCCAACCTGAACACGCTGATCGACTTCCGCTATACCCAGCACTTCCGGGCCCGCAAGGGCGGCAACGGTTCGGGATCCGATCGCACCGGCGCCGGCTCGCCGCCGGTGCTGATCCGGGTGCCGATCGGCACGCAGATCTTCGACGAAACGCGTGAGGTGCTGCTCGCCGACCTGGACCAGCCGGGCAAGCAGGTGCTGCTGTGCCGCGGCGGCGACGGCGGCTTCGGCAACGCCAGCTTCAAGACCAGCACCAACCGCGCGCCGCGCCGCGCCGACAAGGGCTGGCCCGGCGAGGAGCGCTGGGTCTGGCTGCGCTTGAAGCTGATCGCCGATGCCGGGCTGATCGGCCTGCCCAACGCCGGCAAGTCCACCTTCCTGTCGGTCGCTTCCGCCGCCCGCCCGAAGATCGCCGACTACCCCTTCACCACCCTGCATCCGCAGCTCGGCGTGGTGCGGCTGTCGGATTCGGAGGAGTTCGTGCTGGCCGACATCCCCGGCCTGATCGAGGGCGCGCATGAAGGCGCCGGACTGGGTGACCGTTTTCTCGGCCACGTCGAGCGCTGCGCCGTGCTGCTGCACCTTGTCGACGGGGCGGCCGGCAACGTGGTGGAGGCATGGCGGACCGTGCGCGAGGAGCTGGTGGCCTATGGCGGCGGCCTGGCCGACAAGCCGGAGATCGTGGCGATCAACAAGATCGACGCGATGACGCCGCAGCAGCTCGGCACGCGCAGACGCGCGCTGGAAAAGGCGACGGGTGCGGCGGTGCTGACGCTGTCGGCCGCCACGCACGGCAACGTCGGGGAAACGCTCCGGGTGCTGCAGGACCGCGTCACCGAAGGCCGACGGTTGACCGGATGAGCCTGCCGGATCATCCCCCCTCCCGGGCGCCGTTGCTGCATCAGGCCCGCCGCCTCGTGGTCAAGATCGGCAGCGCGCTGGTGGTCGATGCCAAGGCCGCCGCGTTGCGTGCCGGATGGCTCGATGGCGTCGCCGCGGACGTCGCCGCCCTGCGGGCACGCGGCGTCGAGGTGATCGTGGTCTCGTCCGGTGCCATCGCGCTCGCGCGCCACGCGCTCGGGCTGACCCGGTCCAGCCTCCGCCTGGAAGAAAAGCAGGCCGCTGCCGCGGTCGGGCAGATCCGGCTGGCGCAGGCCTGGAGCACGGCGCTGTCGGCGCACGGGCTGGTCGCGGCACAGCTTCTGCTCACACCGGACGACACCGAGGACCGGCGGCGCTACCTGAACGCAAGGGCGACGCTGTCCACCCTGCTCGGGCTCGGCTGCGTGCCGGTGATCAACGAGAACGACACCGTCGCCACCGCCGAGATCCGCTTCGGCGACAACGACCAGCTGGCGGCGCGGGTGGCGGAGATGATCGGCGCCGACCAGCTGGTGCTGCTGTCCGACATCGACGGGCTCTACACCGCGGATCCGCGACAGGATCCGGACGCGCGGCACATCCCGCTGGTGACGGCGCTGACCCCGGAGGTCGAGGCCATGGGCGGGGCGCCGCCGCCGGGCTACTCCTCGGGCGGCATGCGGACCAAGCTCCTGGCGGCGGGCATCGCCACCCGGGCCGGCTGCGCCATGGCGATCGGCCTTGGCAGCGTCGCGAACCCGCTCCAGGCGCTTGGGGCAGGCACGCGCTGCAGCTGGTTCCTGCCGGCGGCCGAAGGCCGTTCGGCCCGGAAGCGGTGGATCGCCGGCAGCCTGCGGCCGGCAGGGCAGTTGGTGATCGACGGAGGTGCGGCCCGTGCCCTGCGTGCCGGCGGCTCCCTGCTCCCGGCCGGCGTGCGGGCGGTCGAAGGACGATTCGGCCGGGGCGACCTGGTGCTGGTGGTGTCGGAAGACCGGGTCGGGATCGGCCGTGGGCTGTCGGCCTATGGCAGCACGGATGCGGTCCGGATCATCGGCCACCGCTCGGATGCGATCGAGGCCCTGCTCGGCTGGCGCGGCCGCGACGAGATGATCCACCGCGACGACCTGGTGCTGGCACCAGGCTGAACCGCCCCCGGTCTGCGGATCAGCGCGGCGGCCAGCGCAAGGTCGGCTCGAACCGATCGCGCGGGATACGATCCTGGTCGATGGTCCGGAGCGGCACGGCGCGCAACGGCCGCCTCGGATTGACCTCCTCCTCGGCAGATGGCGGGTGATCCGGCCAATCCTCGTCGCGGGGACGTCTTGGGACATCGAATACCGGCGCCTGCGGGAGCACTGGCGGAACCGGAACGGGCTGCGGACGGGGACGTGCCGGCCGCGGACGCGGCGTGATCTCTTCCGCCGCCGGCTCCTGCTCTGCAGGACGTACCGGCCGTCGTGCCGCCTCCGGCATCCGGGTCGCCAGCATGCGCAGCTCGGCGTGGACGTCGTCGAGCTGCGCCTCGATCAGCTCGAGCCGGCCCTTCAGGCCGAACACCGCGAACGGCATCATCAGCAGGGCGAAGCAGAACAGGATCGCGATCATCAGGATCGCGAGCTGTATCCACCACGGCATCCAGTCCGGCAGGGGCAGCGTCGACGGCACGAGCAACTATAGACCCAAGCGAATCCATGCCGCCAGACCGGTAGATGCCGCGGCCGTCCTACATGCCGAGCGCGCGCCGGTAGATGTCGAGCAGCGTTTCCTGCTCCTCGACGTCGGACGGCTCCTGCTTGCGGATACGGATGATCTGGCGGATCACCTTGACGTCGAAGCCGGCCGACTTGGCCTCGGCGAAGATGTCCTTGATGTCGGAGCCGAGCGCCTTGCGCTCTTCTTCCAGCCGCTCCACCCGCTCGATGATGGAGCGCAGCCGGTCGGCGGCGATGCCGCCCACCGCACTCGCCGCGTTGTCCGCGGGTGCGTCGTCATGCCCGGCCGCCCGGTCCGCCGCTTCCAGCGTCATGATCCCTCGCCCCCGCCCTGGCGGCGGTCCCGATCGACCGCCAAGGCCGGCGGGCTTACCTTGGCAGGACGCGCCCGGTCAATGACAATGCCGGACGCGGCGTCACGCCGGACGCGCAGCAGGAAGGCGATGGGATGCCAGCGATGAGCACCGTGGAAAGCTTCGACTACGTCGTCTTCGGTGCCACCGGGGACCTGACCATGCGCAAGCTGCTGCCGGCGCTGTACCACCGGTTCCGCGACAAGCAGATCCCGCCCGACTCGCGCATCATCGGCGCCGCCCGCTCGCCGTTGTCCGACGACGAGTATCGCGGCCGGGCGGAAAAGGCGCTGCGACGCTTCGTGAAGGCGGATGCGCTGGACGACACGCTGATCACGCAGTTCCTCGACATGGTGTTCTATGCCAGCGTCAACGGCGCCGAGGAGGCGAGCAGCTGGGAAAACCTGCTGCGTTTGTTCGGAAACGAGGTCCGCGACAGGATCCGGGTGTTCTACCTGGCGACCTCGCCCGACCTGTACGGGCCGATCTGCGCCAACCTGTCGGCAAAGGGGCTGGTGACCGACGCGGCCAGGATCGTGCTGGAGAAGCCGATCGGCCATGACCTCGAGTCCGCGCGCCGCATCAACGACGAGGTCGGCCGCTACTTCGACGAGAAGAAGATCTTCCGCATCGACCACTACCTCGGCAAGGAGACGGTGCAGAACCTGATCGCGCTGCGCTTCGCCAACCCGGTGTTCG
>CAXTMS010000242.1:0-5005 GCA_964245345.1 uncultured Acetobacteraceae bacterium
GTGGCGCGGCGGCTGCTGTCGGACGCGCTGGGGCTGGGCTTCCGGGTGCGCGGCGCGCTGGTGCAGGTCGGGCCGCACGCGGTGGACCGACGCCGATGGGACTGGGACGCGGTGGGGCGGAACCCGTTCTTCTGTCCCGACCCGGTGACGGCGGAGCTGTGGGACGAGTTCCTGTCGGGGATACGCAAGCGGGGCTCGTCGGTGGGGGCGGCGATCGAGCTGGTGGCGGACGGGCTGCCGCCTGGGCTGGGCGCGCCGCTGTACGGCAAGCTGGACGCGGACATCGCGGCGGCGCTGATGAGCATCAACGCGGTCAAGGCGGTGGAGATCGGCGAGGGCGTGGCGGCGGCCGCCCTGACCGGGGAGGAGAACGCCGATGCCATGGCGATGCGGGACGGCGCGGTGTCGTTCGCCAGCAACCACGCCGGCGGCATCCTGGGCGGCATCTCGACCGGGCAGCCGGTGGTGGCGCGGTTCACGGTGAAGCCGACCAGCTCGATCCTGACCGAACTGCCGTCGGTGACGCGGGGCGGCGCCGACACCACCGTCGCCACGCGCGGCCGGCACGACCCGTGCGTCGGCATCCGCGCGGTGCCGGTGGGGGAAGCGATGCTGGCCTGCGTGCTGGCCGACCACCTGCTGCGACACCGCGCGCAGAACCCCGACGCGCCGCGCCGGCCGGTGCTGCCGGAACCGTGAACGGTGTTCACCTCGGCTGGAACCAGCGCAGCGGCGCGTCGCGCTCGAACCACCGTGGCGACCGCTGGCCGGCCCCGGGATCGGGCCGAGCTTCATCGTGCTGCCGGCGGACTGGTTGATGAAGAGGCCGCCTCGGCGGCGACGCGGGCGCGCCCCGAGCTGGTGGTTCGCGCGGCTGTTCGCCGAGTTGCACCTCGTCCGGGGTCCCCGCGTGGACCCGGACGCCGTTGCGGCGGAGAAGCCGGACCGGGTCATCTGCCAGACGGTGGAGCGGTTCCTGCGGTTGGTTCCCGGGCGCTGAACGCTCGACCGCCGGGCTTCAGGACGCGCGCTTGCGCGAGGACTGCAGCCTGGGCGGGGCGCGCTTGCGGTCGGGCGCGGGAACTGCGGCGCGTCGCGTCGGCGAGGCGTTGGACGGCGACGCGGGATGGGCGTGGATGCGCGGGCCCTGTCCGGGCGACGGCGCCTCGGCCCGCACGATCCGCACCTCGTCGTCGTCCGCGGCCGACACCGCCTCCGCGAAGCGCGCCGCCATCGCCGGGCTGATCTCGAAGCGGGTCTCGTTGTCGGCGATCCGGATCAGGCCGATGTCGCGCTTGGTCACGGCGCCCAGGCGGCAGATCAGCGGCACCAGCCATTTCGGGTCGGCCTTGTTCTGTCGGCCGATCGGCATGCCGAACCAGATCCCCGGTCCGCTGGCGCGGTCGTCGGCGGGCCGCGGCGCGCGCGGCGTGCGCTCGGCGCGCTCGTCGTGGCCGCTGCGCCGCTCCGGTCCGGGCTGGACGGTCCGGATCTCCTCCGGGTCGGGCAGACGGGCGCGGTACAGCCGCACCAGGGCGGCGGCGATGTCGTCTGGGGTGCGCCCTCCGGCCAGCAGCGACTGCGCCAGCGCCTGGTCTTCCGGGGTCGGCTCCTCGAGGAGGATCGGGTCGGCCAGCAGGCGCTCGCCGTCGCGGGCGCGGATCTCGTCGGCGGTGGGCGCGCCGCTCCAGTGCGCCTGCACCCGGGCACCCAGCAGAAGCTGCTCCGCCTTGCGTCGGCGCATCACCGGCACCACCAGCACGCAGGTGCCCTTGCGCCCGGCGCGTCCGGTGCGGCCGGAGCGGTGCAGCAGGGTGGCGCTGTCGGTGGGCAGGGCAGCGTGGATCACCAGGCCGAGATCGGGCAGGTCGATGCCGCGCGCCGCCACGTCGGTGGCGACGCAGACACGGGCGCCGCCGGAGCGGAGCGCGTCCAGCGCCCGGGTGCGCTCGGCCTGGCTGAGCTCGCCGGACAGCGCCACGGAGGAAAAGCCGCGCTCCAGCAGGGAGCCGTGCATGTGCCGCACCATCTCGCGTGTGGAGCAGAACACCATCGCGGTGGGGCTTTCGAACCAGCGCAGGACGTTGACCACCGCGTGCTCGGCCTCCTGCGGGGCGGCCAGCACGGCGCGGTACTCGATGTCGGCGTGCTGGCGGGTGCCGGACTGGGTGTCGATGCGCAGCGCGTCGCGCTGGTACTTGCGGGCCAGGCTCGCGATCTCGCGGGCGATGGTGGCGGAAAACAGCAGGGTGCGGCGCTCGGTGGGCACCGTGTCCAGGATCTGGTCGAGCTCGTCCTTGAAGCCGAGGTCGAGCATCTCGTCGGCCTCGTCGAGCACCACCACGCGGATCGCGGCGGTGTCGAGGCGACCGCGCGATAGGTGGTCGCACAGGCGGCCGGGCGTGCCGACCACGACGTGGCAGCCGCCTTCCAGCGCGCGCGCCTCGCGACGCACGTCCATGCCGCCGATGCAGGCGACGATGCGCGCGCCGGCCTCTGCGTAAAGCCAGGACAGCTCCTTGTGCACCTGCACCGCGAGCTCGCGGGTCGGCGCGATCACCAGCGCCAGGGGCGCGGTGGCGCGGCCGAAGCGCTCGGCGTCGCCGAGCAGGCTGGGTGCGGCGGCGAGGCCATAGGCGACGGTCTTGCCGGACCCGGTCTGCGCCGACACCAGCAGGTCCCGTCCCTCAGCGCCTGGCTGCAGCACCGCCAGCTGGACCGGCGTCGGCTCCTCGTAGCCGCGCGCGGCAAGGGCGCGGGCGAGGGAAGGATGGGTGGCAGGAAAGGGCATGGGGGAAACTGTCCATCGGCGCGCGCGGCCGGCACCGGCCGGCTGCCGACGCTGCGCGCGGGCCGGTACGGGCGGATGCGATCGGTGTTGATGACGCGCACATAGGAGGCCCCATCGGCAAAAGCCAGGAAAACCGCGTTTCGGCCGGTTCCGCGCCAGGACGATCGGGCTTGGTGGCCGGCTAGGCGCCGTCGGTGGCGATCCACTGGTCGATCGCCTGTTGCGCGGTGTGCACCGCGACCTTGAACGAGCCGCGCAGCCCTTCGCTGCGGGCAGTGCCGCGGGCGGCGCCGGCTTCCGGACCGTTCTCAGGAAAGATCGTCCAGCTGCGGCCGCGGTCGTTCTCCGGGCCGACGATGTAGCGGCAGCCGCGATAGGTGAGGTCCTGCTGCATGGTCGTGCCCTTTGCGGTCCGCAAACGGGAACGCGTCCAGCCGGCTCGCGTTCGCGGCAGTCCGGATCGGGACCGACGCAGAGCTGCTGCGATCGGCACGCCCGGCTGATCGGAGCCGGCGGCGGCCGCCAGGGCCGGGAGCAGGCGGGGATCCCGGGTCAGCAGGCGCCCGACCGCGGAAGCGCACGAGCACCTCGTGCCCTGCCTCGTCCTGAAGCGCCCTCGCCGCCTGCTGCATCCGGTGCCAGGTGCTGCGCCCAGACGCTGCTCACCGGCCGGGGTGGGTCGAGGCGGATGGGGATCGGCATGCCTGGACTGTGCGACCGTGGATGCCGCTGCCAGGTCCGGTCATGGCCGCCCCGTCCGGACCGGGCGGCCGCGTCTCGGGCCGGGCCAGCTCGATCAGCATGTCCGGAGCCGTCTCGCCCCTCCATGCCCGTGAACAGGGCCGGTGGTAGGCCCTAGGTGTGGCCGCCGACGCGGTGGTTGCGGCGATGCGGCGCCGGCGCGACCAGGCCTACTCGTCGTGTACCGGACGCAGCAGCGCCCGGCTTGCCGGGTCGTCGCCGAGCGAGGGATGGTAGCCCGGCCGGAGCGTCAGGTGGTTCGCCTGCTCGAAGGCGTAGCCGAGCGCCAGCAGCTTCGCCTCCGACCAGGCCGGGCCGATAAAGGACAGGCCCACCGGCAGGCCGGACACCAGCGCCATCGGCACGGTCAGGTGCGGATAGCCCGCCACCGCCGGCAGGGTGCCGGCGCTGCCCATGTCGTGGTCGCCGTCGATGGTGTCGATCAGCCAGGCGGGGGCGCCGGTGGGCGCCACCAGGGCGTCGAGATGGTCGGCCGCCAGCAGCCGGTCGATGCCGTCCGGGCCGGCGCGGCGGTGGGCGTTGTCGCGCGCGGTGCGGTAGGCCGGGTCGTCGAGCCCCTTGGTCGCTTCCGCCTTCAGGAACAGCTCCTGGCCGAACACGCCGAGCTCGCGGTCGCGATGCGCCTGGTTGAAGGCGATCAGCGCCGACAGGGTGGCCGGCTGGTTCGGGACCGGGGTGCCGGCGAGGTAGCTGTTCAGCCCGGCCTTGAGCTCGGTGAGGAGCACGACCTGCTCGTCGTT
This sequence comes from uncultured Acetobacteraceae bacterium, assembly GCA_964245345.1. Classification (GTDB taxonomy): domain Bacteria; phylum Pseudomonadota; class Alphaproteobacteria; order Acetobacterales; family Acetobacteraceae; genus Lichenicola. Next base: position 4,294 of record CAXTMS010000242.1, read on the forward strand.
GCCGATCGCGTCCAGGTCCGGGAAGCTCGGGATCTCCACCGTCGTGGCGCCGGCCTGGCGGAGCACGGCAAGGGCGGCGTCGAACGCCTGATCCAGCTCGGGATGATAGCCGGCGGCGAAGCGCATCACCCCGATGCGGCGGTTCTTGAGCGCGCCGGCGTCGAGCGCGGCCACGTAGTCGGTGCGGTGCTGGTCGGCATCCCGCGTCGCCGGGTCGGACGGGTCGCTGCCGCTGATCACGCCGAGCAGGCGCGCGGTGTCGGTGACCGTGCGCGTCATCGGTCCGGCGGTGTCCTGCGTCGCCGAGATCGGGATGATGTGGGTGCGCGGGATCAGACCGACGGTGGGCTTCAGCCCGACCAGGCCGCTGATGGAGGCCGGGCAGGTGACGGAGCCGTCGGTCTCGGTGCCGATCGCCGCCGCCGCCAGCGAGGCCGACACCGCGACGCCGCTGCCCGACGAGGAGCCGCAGGCCGAGCGGTCGAGGGCGAACGCGTTGCGGGTCAGGCCGCCGACGCCGCTCCAGCCGCTGACCGAGCGCGCGCCGCGCATGTTGGCCCATTCCGACAGGTTGGTCTTGCCCAGGATCACCGCGCCCGACGCGCGCAGCCGCGCCACCAGCGGCGAGTCGCGGCCGGTGACGTTGCCGAGGAGGGCCAGGGAGCCGGCGGTGGTCGGAATCCGGTCCCTGGTCTCGATGTTGTCCTTGACC
>CAXTMS010000243.1:0-4983 GCA_964245345.1 uncultured Acetobacteraceae bacterium
TTGGTGCCGACACTCGGAATTGAACCGAGGACCTACTGATTACGAATCAGTTGCTCTACCCCTGAGCTATGTCGGCAACATCAAGAGCTATACAAAGCCCTGGACCGCGCTGCAACATGGGGTTGCGGACCGGCCTGCGTCGGCCCGCCCTGCATCGCCGCGTCCTTCGAGGTTCTCCTACGCATGAGTTCTGCCGGCTCCGTGTCCACGCGTCCCAGGCGGTTCCGACCCAGGATGAAGGTGAAGGGCTTCCGGATCCGCCCGCGCAGCAGCCGCGAGCCGACCGTCAAGCTCCATGCGCTGGACGGCCTGGTTGAATGCACCTTCTGTGGCTACTTCCAGCGCATGCCGGAGCTGGCGCCCGGCCAGGTCGCCGAGTGCAGCCGCTGTCACGGGCGCCTCGGACGCAGGCGCACCAACCCGCCGGTCGCCACCCCGCTCGCCTTCTGCATCGCGTCCGCGGTGCTCTACCTGGTCGCCGCGACGCTGCCGCTGATGACGCTCGACCTGTACGGCCGGGTGCACCAGGTGACGCTGCTGACCGGCCCGGTGGAGTTGTGGCGCGAAGGCTGGACCCTGGTCGCCATCCTGGTGGCGCTGGCCACCGCGGTGATGCCGCCGATCGTGATCGCGCTGATGCTGGCGGTGCTGGTGGGCGCGTCGATGCAGAAGCTGCCGGACTGGGCGCCCAAGCTGATGCGCCGCTACGAGCAGTTGCGGCCGTGGTCGATGGTCGAGGTGTACATGCTCGGCATCTTCGTCGCCTACACCAAGCTGATCGACCTCGCCCACGTCACCCTGGGCCCGGCGGTGTTCGCGCTGGCGGCGCTGATGCTCACCATGGCGGCGACGGACTCCACCGTCGACATCGACCTGATCTGGCGCAAGCGCCGCGTGTCGCGCTTCGTCCGCCGCGCCGACGGCAAGCGCATGATCCTGTCCACCGTGGACGCGTCCGAGATCGAGCTGCCGCCAGCCTGCCAGATGGTCGGCTGCCCGACCTGCGGCCTGGTGATGACCGCCCGGCGCGACCTGCCGCAGGAGGACCTGCTGGGACGCTGCCCGCGCTGCGACGCGTCCATCCGCCGTCGCAAGCCGCAGGCGGTGCTGCGCTGCATGCTTCTGGTCGGCTGCGCGGTGATCCTCTACATCCCGGCCAACCTGTTCCCGGTGATGACCATCATCAAGCTCAACCGCGGCGGCGGCCACACCATCCTGAACGGCGTCGTCGAGCTGTACCAGGCGCACATGCTGCCCTTGGCGCTGCTGGTGTTCTTCGCCAGCATCACCGTGCCGGTGCTCAAGATCGTCGGGCTGTCGCTGATGGCGCTGGGCGCCTGGCGCGGCTCGGAGGTGCGCCTGGTGGACCGGTCGCGGTTGTTCCGGCTGATCGACTTCATCGGCCGCTGGTCGATGATCGACGTGTTCATGGTCTCGATCCTGTCCGCCCTGGTGCATTTCGGCGGCCTGGCCAACATCAACGCCGAGGCCGGCATGTTCGCCTTCGCCTCCGTGGTGGTGCTGACCATCTTCGCCGCCGACAGCTTCGACCCGCGCGTGATGTGGGATGCGGCCGGGCTGAACGGGCCGATCCGGCTGCCGGGCGCCAGCCATGCCTCGCCGGTGCGGACGCGGCAAGGACGGCGTCCACCCGTTTCGAACAAGGACGCGGAGTCGATACGCGCGTGAGTGGACACGAGGAACCCGACCGCCCGCACGCGAACCAGGACCAGCCGGACGACCAGACCGCCCAGGCGGCGGTCCGGCCCGCGCGGTTCTCCGTGATCTGGATCATCCCCATCGTGGTGGTGGTGATCGCCGCCTGGCTCGGCTGGACCACCTTGTCCCGGCGCGGACCGGAGGTCACGCTGCAGTTCGAGACCGCCGACGGCATCACCGCCGGCCAGACCCAGGTCAAGCACAAGGCGGTGGCGCTCGGCACGGTGGAGTCGGTCGGGCTGTCGAAGGACCTCAAGCACGTCGACATCCAGGTGCGCATGAGCAGCGCCGCCAAGCCGTTCCTCACCTCCAACGCCCAGTTCTGGGTGGTGCGGCCGCGCCTCAGTGGCGCCAGCATCTCCGGCCTCGACACCCTGCTGTCCGGCGCCTACATCGCGGTGGATCCGGGGGCTCCGGGCGGCACCCCGCAGGACGTGTTCAAGGGCCTGGAAGCGCCGCCCGGCGTCCGCTCCGACGAGCCGGGCCGCACCTACACCCTGATGAGCGACGACGTCGGCTCGCTGAGCCAGGGCTCGGCGGTGTTCTTCCGCGACGTGCCCGTGGGCGAGGTTCTGGGCTACACCATGCCGCCCGGCGGCCGCGGTCCGATCCCGATCCAGGTGTTCGTCCGCGAGCCGTTCGACCACTACCTGCGGTCCGACACCCGGTTCTGGGACGTGTCCGGCGTCCGCGTCGACTTCGCCGGCGGCGGGCTCCGCCTCAAGGTCGAGTCGCTGCAGGCGGTGCTGTCCGGCGGCGTCGCGTTCGGCCTGCCGGAACAGCGTCGCGACAAGGATGCGCCGGAAGCGCCCGACAACGCGGTGTTCAAGCTCTACGCCAGCGAGGACGACGCGGACACCGCGAGCTATCGCGACCGGCTGTCGATGGTCACCTACTTCAAGAGCTCGGTGAAGGGGCTGGCCGCCGGCAGCCCGGTGGAGATGTTCGGGCTGCAGATCGGCAACGTGACCGACGTGAAGCTGCAGATCGACCCCAAGACCGGCAACGCCCAGGTGCGGGTGGCGATGGAGGTCCAGCCGGAGCGGGTGTTCTCCGACGACGAGATCAACCACGGCGCGGTGTCCGACGTGACCCAGGCGCTGGTCGACAACGGGCTGCGCGCCGAAACCGACACCGGCAACCTCCTGACCGGATCGTCCATCATCTCGTTCGCCTTCGTGCCGAACGCCACGCCGGAACATGTCGGCCACGAGGGCAACGCCATCGTGCTGCCGAGCAAGTCCGGCGGCATCAGCGGCATCCTGGACAGCCTGTCCACGGTGGCCGACAAGATCGCGGCGATGCCGCTGCAGCAGATCGGCGACAACCTGAGCAGCCTGCTCGCCCACACCGACAGCACGGTGAACGGGGCGCAGCTGAAGCAGGCGATCGCGGCGCTGACCGACACGCTCAGGAGCGCGCAGCACCTGACCGCGCACGCCGACAAGGGGCTGACGCCGCTGCTGCAGCGCCTGCCGCAGATCGCCGACCAGCTGCAGCAGACGGTCAGCCACGCCAACGCCACGCTGGCCTCCTATGGCGGCGACTCCGACTTCCACCACAGCCTGCAGCAGACGCTCGACCAGCTGAACGAGACCGCGCGCTCGATCCGGCTGCTGTCGGACTTCATCAGCCGCCACCCGTCCTCGCTGCTGCTCGGCCGAGGCAAGCCATGAGGTCGTCCATGAAGCTCGCGCGGAAGGGGCTGGTCCCGGTGCTGGCGATGCTGGGCCTGCTTCCGCTTGCCGGCTGCGGCTCGTCCGACCCCGACTACTACACGCTGCGGCCATGGCCGGGAGCCGCACAGGGCGGCGGCCCGCTGACCCTGAAGCTGCGCACGCCGGGCGTGGCCAGCACGCTCGACCGCGACTACATCGTCCGCAGCGACGGAGGCTACAAGCTGAAGCTGGCCCACGACGCGGCGTGGGGCGAGCCACTGGCGGACATGATCGGCCAGACCCTGGCGCAGGACCTGCAGCAGCGCCTGCCCGGCACCACCGTGTTCACGCAGGCGGGTGCCATCTCGACGGAAGCGCAGGCGCAGCTGGAACTCGACGTGTCGCGGTTCGCGCAGGATCCGGACGGCAACGTCGAGATCGCCGCGACGCTTTCGGTGTCCCGTCCCGACAGCGGGCCCGCCGCCAGCCACGCGCTGCACCTGGTCATGGCGCCGACCGGCCCGAACGTCGACGCGTTGGTGGCAGCGCTCAGCCAGCTGCTCGGCCAGGTGGCCGACGAAGCGGCCCGGGAAGCGCGCGCGCTGGGTCCGACGCCCACCATGGCGCTGGCGCCGGAACCGTCCCGGACCTGAACGGCGGCGTTGCCGTCGGGCGCCTTGCCGCCGGCTGCTGCGTCAGACCTTCTCGACCTGGCCGTATTCCAGGTCCACCGGAGTCGACCGGCCGAAGATGGACACGCTGACCTTCAGGCGGCCCTTCTCCTCGTCCACGTCCTCGACCGTGCCGTTGAACGAGGTGAACGGCCCATCCGCCACGCGCACCTGCTCGCCGATCTCGAACAGCACCGCGGGACGCGGACGCTCCACCCCTTCCTGGGTCTGCTTCATGATCCGCTCGGCCTCGGAGTTCGAGATCGGCGACGGCTTGGTCTTGGAGCCGAGGAAGCCGGTGACCTTGGGCGTGTCCTTGACCAGGTGCCAGGCGTCGTCGGTCAGCTCCATCTTCACCAGCACGTAGCCGGGAAAGAACTTGCGCTCGGAGTTCACCTTCTGCCCGCGTCGCACCTCGGTGACGTCCTCGGACGGCACCAGCACCTCGTCGATGTGGTCGGCCAGGCCCTTGGCCTGCGCCTGCTCCTTGATCTGCTGCGCGATCTTCTTCTCGAAGCCCGAATAAACGTGGACCACGTACCAGCGCTTCGCCATGACCTCTTCCTCAGACTTCAAGCTTCGGCCCGTTGGCCTTCTAGGTGCCGAAACCGAACAACGCGCGCACGCCCAGCCCGATGATCTGGTCGACGGCGAAGAAGAAGATCGCCGTCAGCGATGCCATCGCGGCGACCAGACCGGTGGTGATCAGGGTGGTGCGACGCGAAGGCCAGGTGACCTTGGTCACCTCGGTCCGCACCTCGCGCACGAACTTCGCAGGACTGGCTGCCACGATCCACCTTCACACCCATCGATCGGACAAGCTTCGCCGATCCTGATGCCGGATCGGCGAGCGGCTGGCAGGGGCGGAGGGTCTCGAACCCGCAACCTCCGGTTTTGGAGACCGGCGCTCTAGCCAATTGAGCTACACCCCTGCA
>CAXTMS010000244.1:0-4952 GCA_964245345.1 uncultured Acetobacteraceae bacterium
ACGCCGGTGAACGGGTCGAACACCGCGTGGTCCTCGTAGAACGCGCAGGCGTCCTGAGTCAGCGGATCGAGCAGCCTGCCCAGGGTCGAGAACGCCTTGCCGAAGGTGCTGTGGGTATGCGCCGCCGCGATCACGTCGGGCCGTGCGGCGTGGATGGCGGAATGGATGGTGAAGCCGGCGTTGTTGATCGGCCGGTTGCCGACCAGGATGTTGCCCTCGTGATCCACCAGCTGCAGGTCGGACACGCGGATCTGGCTGAAGTGCTGCGCCAGCGGGTTGATCCAGAACTGCTCGGGGAACTCCGGATCGCGGGTGGTGACGTGTCCGGCCAGGCCCTGGTCGAAGCCGTAGCGCGCGAACAGCCGGAAGGTGGCGGCGAGGCGCTGCTTGCGGTGCAGGCGCTCTTCCGCGAACGAGGCGGAAGCCGGACGCTCCTCCAGCCTGAACTGGCGCGGCCTGACGACGGTGTCGGTGATGACGTTCATGCTCGGGTTATCCTGCTCTGCTCAATAGCCGCAAATGGGATCCACCACGTCGCGCAGCGCGTCGCCGCGCACGTAGGCGCTGAGGTTGACGAGGATCTGCTCCGTCAGACGCGCACGCGACGCCTGGCCGGACCAGGAGATGTGCGGGGTCAGCCGGATGCGCGGATGGGTGTAGATCGGGTGCCCGGCCGGCAGCGGTTCCGGCTCGGTCACGTCCAGCGTCGCGAAGCCGAGCCGGTCCGCATCGAGCGCAGCCAGCAGCGCCGGCTGGTCGACCAGGCCGCCCCGGGCGACGTTGACCAGGTGCAGCCCGGGCCGCGCCGCATCCAGCACCGAGGCATCAATGCAATGCCGCGTGGCATCCGTCAGCGGCAGCGCGAGCAGGAGATGATCGGACAGCGACGCCAGCTCGGCGAGGCCTCCCGCCCTGATGATATCCGGCTCCTCCTCGCCCCATCCCGAGCGACGCACCGCGGCCAGGTGCATGCCGAACGCGCGGGCGCGAGCGGCGACGGCGCGTCCGATGGCGCCGTACCCGGCCAACCCCAGCGTGCGGCCTTCAAGCGTGCCGAGCGCGTGGCGCTGCCATCCGGCCCGGGAGCGCGTGGTGACCTGGTCCAGCCGCTTCTCGTGTAGCAGCATGGCGGTCAGCACGTACTCCGCGATCGGCACCGCGCTGTGGCCGCGTCCGCAGGTCACGGCCGGGCCCTGCATCATCCAACGCGGGAACCAGTCCACGCCGGCCGACGCCACCTGAACCCAGCGCAATCGGCCAGGCCAGTTCCAGGGCGGTGCCGGCGGCGCATCGCGCCAGGACGGATGCGGGCCGGTCAGCAGGATCTCCGCCTCATCCACCTGCCAGGGCGCGTCGCCGATCTCGATGTCGCACACGCGCGGTTGCACCGGATGGGCGGCGAGCGCTGCGGACACCTCCGGACCAAGCTGGTTCGCGATGACCGGCTGCTGCATGGTCAGGCGGCGGCCGACCTGGCTTCCTGGTCCACCAGCGCCCTGACGCGCGGCAGGAGGTCGCGGCCGTAGAGGAAGGTATCCAGCAGGGGGTCGAAACCGCGGATCAGGAAAGTCGAGATGCCGAGCCGGTAGTAGTCCAGCATCGCATCCGCCACTTGGTCCGGCGTTCCTACTAGCGAGGTGGAGTTGCCGCGGGCACCACCCAGTGCTGCGATCCCGGTCCAGAGCCGCTTGTCCAGCCGGCTCCCTTGTGCCGCCGCTGCCAACAGCCGGCGCGACCCCTCGTTCGGCACCTCGACCGGCCGCTTGAACCCACTCGCCTCCTGCAGCGCCCGCGCCCGCTCCAGGATGGCCTCGGCCCGCGCCCAGGCCGCCTCCTCGGTGTCGGCGACGATCGGGCGCAGCGACAAGGAGAAGCGCGGCGAGCGGCCATGAAGCGCCGCAGCGGCGCGCACCCGGGCGATGACCTCGCGGACTTGGTCGTAGGTCTCCCCCCAAAGCGCGTAGATGTCGGCGTGCCTGCCCGCGACGGCGATCGCCTCGTCCGAGGAGCCGCCGAAATAGACTGGGATGCCGGACGGGCGGTAGGGTTTCACCGCAGAGTGGCCGGCGTGCACCTTGTAGAACCTGCCGTCGTAGTCGAACGGCCTGGTCTCGGTCCATTCGGCACGGACCACGTCGAGGTATTCTGACGTTCGGGCATAGCGCTCGGCCTTGGTGGTGAAGTCGCCGTCCGCCTGCAGCTCTACGTCGCTGCCGCCAGTGATCACGTGGATCGCCACCCGCCCCTTCGTGATCTGGTCGAGGGTCGCCAGCTGGCGCGCCAGGATGGTGGGCGCGTTGAAGCCTGGCCGGTGCGCGATCATCACGCCCAGGCGCTCGGTGACGCTTGCTGCATGCTGGGCAATCAGGATGCTCTCGGGCGAATGCGACCCGAAAGCGAACAGGGTACGGTCGAACCCTGCATTCTCGTGCAGCTTGGCCGCCGTCTCGACATGGACCACGTCGATCGCGGGCCCGGAGGACGGAATCGTCTCCGACTGGTTCTGTGTTCCGACATAACCGATGAACTCGACTGACATGACGACTCTCCCAAGCGCTAAGTCACTATCGGCGCCCGTGATATCCAACGGCCACTTGCCATATTCCGACGGAAGTTCGTATTTAACAACATAGATCTGTTCATAAGGCCGTTGAGGATCGTAAATATGGCTGAACACGACGCAGGCGGCGGGAGACCGGTTGACATCCCGTCGGGTCGGCAGCCGCGGCAGATGGCGATCAACGTGCCGACCGAGTTGCTCCGCTCCTTCATCGCCATCGTTGACGGCGGCTCAATGGCACAGGCCGCGGGGACCGTGTTCCTGTCGCAGTCGGCGTTAAGCCTGCAGATGAAGCGGCTGGAAGACCTGCTGCAGCAGCGCGTATTTCACCGCAATGGCCGGTCGCTGGCCTTGAGTGCGGCCGGGGAGGAACTGGCGAGCCTGGCCCGGCAAATGCTCCGGGTGAACGACCGCATCGTCGGCAGCCTGGGGCAAAATAGCGGTGTCGCACCCTTGCAGCTTGGCCTTGTGCAGGACTTCGCCGACACGATCCTGCCGGACGTGCTCGCGGATTTTGCCCGGCGTCATCCGGCTGCCCGGCTTCAGTTGCGGATCGGCGGATCAGCCGAGTTGCTGGAGCAGTTCGACCGAGCCAGACTCGATCTTGTCCTGAGCCTCGGACGGCATGGCGAGCTGCGGCGTGCCATGAGCCGGGCCGTAATGGACGTGTCGATGGAATGGATCGGCGATCCGGCGCTTGCCGCGCTCGACGAGCTGCCTCTGGTGCTGCTTGACCAGCCATGCGCCTTCCGCACCGCACTCCTGGAATCTCTCGAGGAGCATCATCTGCCTTATCGCATCGTTCTGGAGACCCCATCCCTTGCTGGGCTCACGGCGGCACTTCGTGCAGGCATCGGCTTGACCTGTCGTACCGCGTCCTATGCCGATGCTGCAGGCCTGTTGGCCATCCAGACGTCGCCTCTGCCTGTCCTGCCACGCATAGACTACGTTCTGCATAGTCGTCATCCGGCCACCACTATGCTCACCGAGCTTGCGGGTCTGCTGGAAGACGCTGTCACAACCTCTGCTTCAAGCCATGTTCACGTGGCAGCGGGGCGATAGAAGTCCTCGATCCCGCCATACCCTCCGAATGGCCAGGCGAGGTCCGATGGGTACCTGATAATCTTTCCCGGCTTCTGCGGACGGTTGACGGCCTGACGCGCCGAATACCGCATTGCCCGGCCGACAGGCAGCTGCTTCGGCGTGCAGCTCCTGCAGTGCAAGGAGGAGATCGCTATGCGAGAAAGAACCGGTTTACCCGGCGCGACAGGCCGAGATGGTCACGCAGGGTGCGACCCTCATACTCGGTGCGGAACAGGCCCGCGCGCTGCAGTTCGGGGATCAGCGTGTCGACCACGGCGTCCAGCCCTCCGGGCAGCCACGGGAACATGATGTTGAACCCGTCCGACCCCTCCTCGAACGGTTCTGTCAGCACTCGCGCCTAATTCTCGGATGTTCTTCCTAGGAGCTTGCTGGATCACGCGTTCTGCATGATGCCGAGCGCAGTTCGGGTGCCTCTTGCAAAGCGGAAGCGACGGAGGGAGGCGGAGACAACTTGGTTGTGACGGCGACGAGGACGGAGAAGGTCGCGGAGTTCGCCGTGCTCGCGGCAGAAGCGACCAGCCGCGTCATAGCTCTTGAAGCCGCGCATGCATCGGATCCGCCCCTTGATGCCGCAATGATCCTGCTCGAGCTGGTTGTTCAGGGTGGCGCTGGTGCGGTGACGGACCGTCCCACCCAGCACGGTGCGGATCGCCCTGGGGTGTGGCCGTCCGTCGTCACCCGGTCAGGTCGGAAGCCCATGGTCGCCTGCGCCGAGCGGAAGAAGGCCTTGGCCGCCTTCATGTCCCGGTGCTCGCTCAGCATCGCGTCGACCAAATTTCCGTCCCGGTCGACCGCCCGGTAGAGGTAGGTCCAGCAGCCGCGGACCTTCAGGTAGGTCTCGTCCACGTGCCAACCCACCCCGGATCTGCGTCGCGAGCCATGTCTGCACTTGCGCAGCGCGTCGCCCATGACCGGCAGCAGCTTCGCCTCCCAGTCCCGCACGGCTTCGTGGCTCACCTCGATCCCGCGCAGCGCCATGATCTCGCTCAAGTCACGCAGCGTCAGCCGGTAGCGGAGCCGGCAGAACACCGCCAAGGCGATGATGTCGCTGGGCAGACAGGTCCGGTTCAGCACGCCGCCGCTGCGCTCGTTGAACTGCCGCCCGCAGGCCCGGCAGCGGAACCGCCGGTAGCCGCGCGCCGTCAGCTCCCGCCGCTCGGTTACCGCATCCGCGCCACAGCAAACGCAGTTCATCCCGGCTGCCCGACCATTCTCACCACCACCCTGACCCTACGCGATCAGCCCTGGTCCAGCGAACGCCACTCCTGGCGCGAGCGCTGACAGATCC
>CAXTMS010000245.1:0-4949 GCA_964245345.1 uncultured Acetobacteraceae bacterium
CAGACGCCTTCCTTATCCTGCCGCTAGTTTACAGCGTCACGGTGAACACCATCTTTGATCTGATTGAGGTGCAACAGGGCAAAAGCTTGTACCGCATCTGGCGTTGAAGAGGCGGCGATCCCGTTTCTCGATGTCTGGTAGCCCTAATGAAACCGCATCCGTCCCGACTGGACACTAAACGCGTTCCTGAGGAACTGACTTACGTGCTCAAGCCTGGTGCGGGACCGCCCACCGTCCTATCCGCCCTGCTGGGCTCGACCCGCGGGTTCTCGATGACGCGGTTACGGCCGCTCGTTTTCGCATCGTAGAGCGCCTCATCCGCCCGACCGACCAGCGACTCCCAGTCGTCACCCTGCACGGCCCATGTCAGCCCGATCGAGCAGGTCACGACGATCACGGTATCAGCGACCTTGAACGCTTCTGACTGGACGGCGCGATGCAGGTCCAGTACGCGCCGCGCACCGTCCCCATCGCCGTCCTGCAGGACCAGCAGGATCTCCTCGCCGCCGTAGCGTCCGGCGAACTCGCCCCTGCCGATCACGTCGGCCACGAGACGTCCGATCGCGCGGAGTACGTCGTCGCCGCCCAGGTGACCGTGCCGGTCGTTGATCCGCTTGAAGTGGTCGATGTCGAGCATCGCCACGATCAGCTCGTCGCCTGCACGACCGCCGCTCAAGGCCCGAGCCAGCCTCCGCTCGATCTCGGACCGGTTGAGCAGCCCGGTCAGGCTGTCATGCGCAGCCTGATAGCGTAGCTCCTCGGTCCGGGCCTGAAGCTGTGCCGTGGCCACCGCGACGTGACGCTTCAGCTCCGCCTGACGTGCCAGGACGGCGCGAAGCCGGAGACGCATGAACCCGTAGAGGACGCCGAGCGTGCACATCAGCCCGAGCGCTTCCGCCCACCACTGCCGCCACCAGGGATAGGCGATGTCGATGACGAAACTGCAGGGATCGGAAGCCCGATGGGTGAGCTGGTCGATGCTGACCACGGTCAGCGTGTGGCGGCCGGCGGGGACAAAGGCATACCGCACCGCGCCGGAGGCCGTTTCCACCCAGTCGCGATCGACCCCGGAGAGGCGGTAGCGGAACACGACGGACCGCTCCACAGCATAATCCGGCGTGCCGAACTGGAGCGACAAGGCCGCATCCGTATAGGGCATCCTCCGGTCCCGGACCGGGCTGTTGCCGAGCAGGGCCTTGCTGACGAACACCTTGAGCGGCCGGTCGTCGAACAACGAGCGCGGATGCAGGAGGTGGGTCAGCCCACGGCTGGTCGAGATCCAGACCGACCCATCCGGGTCCTCACGGAGCCCCAGCTGCTGGGCGTCATTGGACAGCAGGCCGGTGTCCGCATCCACCGAGGCCCAGCTCCGACCGTTGAACACGGAAACGCCAAGGGTCGTGCCGGTCCAGACCCAGCCACGGTGGTCCACCATGACGGCCAGGATCGTGTTGCTCTGCGTGTCGCCGGTCGAGACCGTCTTGAACGAGGACACGCGATCGGCCGACAGAACGAGCTGGAACAGCCCGCCGGCGCCGCCGGCCCACAGGGTGCCGTCATGGCCGAAGGCCAGGGCCAGTGGGCTGAAGCCGTGAGCCGGCCAGGCGCCGGTCATCACGGCGTCTCTCCCGTCTGCGTGCCGGTGACGCAGGTGGTCGTTCGCGAGGTAGAAGATGCCGCCTGCATCATCGGGTATGACGTCGGGCACCGGCGTCTGGGCCGCTGCCACCAGCACGGCCGGACCCGGCACATCGGCCCGAGCATCGACCCTGTACAAGCCCGCCTCGGTGCCGATCCACACGAAGCCGGCCGGGTTCGGCAGGATCATATCGATCGGCGGCACCGCAATCGAGCTGATCGACCTGTCGGCTGGATCGATCACGTGGATGCCCTTGGCACCGTAGGAGGCCCACAGGCGCCCGTGAGGCCCCATCGCCAGGGCGAAAGACGCTCCGGGGATCACCCTGCCGACCTGCAGATAGGCTCCACGCCGCAGGATCTCGTCGATCCCGGTATCGGTCGCCACCCACATCGTCCCGTCGGGCAGGCGGACTGACTGCCAGGGCAGGCCCTCCGACAGGCCCTCCTCCTTGCCGAGGGTCTCCTGCTGCCCATAGCCGACCCAGCGCAGCAACCCTTGGCCGTAAGTCTGCAGCCAGAACTGTCCGGTCGCGTCGGTCATCGCGCTGACGATGGTTCCGGGCGGAGCACCATCCGTGACCGACAGGGCCTGCCAGCTGCCCGCCCGAAGGACAGCCAGTCCGTGATCGGCCTGCGTGACCACGCTCCCGTCGGGCGCCCTGAACAGGCCGAGGTCGTGGGTGTAGTTCTGGTAGCGATCGCCCTGGTCCGGGAGCGTGACCACGCTCCAGCGACCGGATCCGGGCGCAAAGGTTGCGACCGAGGATGCGGACCTGGCGACCACGCCGCCGCCACCAGCGGCGATGACGTCCATCCATGGTCCGCCGGAGAGCCCGTCAGCCTCGCCATAGCATTTCACGGCACCCGGATCGGCGGCGCAAAGCAGGCCGTCGTCGGTTGTCTCCCAGAGGTGGTTCCGGACCGAGAAGACCGCCTGCGCGTTCCTCAGAAGCGCTTGCTCCTCGCGGCCGTATCCCATGCCCTCGACGTGCGGTGCCTGTCCAACCGGCAGGACGATGTTCACCGTCGTGCCGCCGGCGAGCAGCACGAAGCTGTTCTTCCAGGGCGCGAGGCGGTGAAGCTTGTCGCTGTCGAACGAGATCCCGTCGTGACGGACCGAGCTGAAGGACAGCGAGCTGGGCGGATGAGCGGCACCCGAAGGCCGATCGGACACCATCACCTCGTCGGAATACTCGACCGCGATCCGGCCCTCGGTCGTCAGGGCGAGGCCAAACACGAAGCCGCCCGGCCGCAGGCCTTGATCCGGCCCGAGGTTGACGAAGCGCCGCCCATCGTAGGCGAACACGCCATGCTCGGTGCAAACGATGACGTAGCCTGCCCGGTCCTGCAGCATGCAGAAGCCGCCGACGCTCACCAGTCCTTGATCAGCGTCATAGCTGCGGAAGGTCGACCTGGCTGCGTAGGCCGGAACCGGCCACGACATGGACAGAACCGTCATGGCGATGGCTGCCACGGACCACAGGACACGCCGCTTCAGGATCCGCGTGAGCAGGCAGGCGAGTTTTGACACGTCGGATCAGGCCCTCCAACGTTCCGCACGAGCACTACAAGTGCGAGGACACTGAATGACACAACCACAACGGGAAGTCACAGCCAAATGACGAAATGAGGCCGTTCAATCTCTTCTAACGGCGCTCGGCTCAGTAGAGCGCCGGCCGCTCCTTGAGCACCAAGGAGCGGCCTAACCACCCGACACAGGTAGAGGCGATCGATTGTTCCGAATTATCAGGTCGGGTAGTGGTGGCCGCACAGCGGGCTGATGTCGGCGATCTCATAGTGATGGCCGCACAGCGGATCGAAGTCGTCGATTGCCGGGACGGTCGACAGGCCCGACCCTTGCGTTGTCTCTGCGCGTGCGCCAGTCGAGAAGCCAACAGCGGCGACGAGAGCTGCGGCGCCAGCGAGGGAAACGATGCGGTTCAGACGGGTTGTCATTTCGCGATATCCTGGATGAACAGGCCCCTTGCCTGCGGTCGGAAGAACATAATCACCCCCGGCCTGCGGCACAATAGCATAGCGAGGCTTTAGAACGAGACTCAGATCAAAGATATCAGTATTCATCCAGATTAACGTGTCTGCTCTGTTTATTGAACCGTATCCCTGCGGCCGGTCACTGCTGTCTCATGGCCAATTAAGACTTTTAATAGTGTAAGTGCGAGCGCGCAAAGCATCTCGTTGCTTGATCGGCCGCCTGATCGGGGAACGTTTGGCTTGGACTACTTGCGCAGAAGGTCATTGTCCACATCGGCATCCGGGCGCGGCTGCGCATCAGGTTTCGTCGGCCTCGCGGGGGCAGGCGGTTCTGCCTGTCAGCGATCCGATGGCCGAATGACGCGCGTCCGCTGCTTGGAACATCGTCGGCGGATACGCCGCCGCACAAGCGGTTCGGTCGCATGTGCCGAGACATCTCGGTCGAGAACCCGCGGATCCAGGTCAAGGAGTGCCGGCCACTGGAGGCGATCGAGGATGCGGGCGCAGCAGGTGTCTGCATTGAGAGTCAGATCAGCCCCCTCGCGTTCCGACTCTGAGTTGGCGCCTACAGTTCCCCTGGCCTCTCTCGAACGAGCGGCTGGTATGGTTGATCCTTAATCCTCGGGAGTTACCTCGCTGGTATGATTTTCAGGCGACGGAACCTCATGCTTACGAGCCCGCTCGGCAGCGCGAGGCGTGCTCGATCTGGAGGTGCGCCTGGCTGTCTTGCTGGCTGCTGTCGTCGCGGCAACGGGGCGCTTCAGCGTCCGCGTGGGCCTGGTGTTGGACAAAGGAGCGTCATGCGCGGCTTCCCCGGGCCTCCTCGCGTGCCGCCTGCTTCAATCCGGTGTTCTGCTTGCGCAGCCAAGCAAGGCTGCGCTCCGGCTTAACGAGCTGCGTCCCGAGCTCCGCCTTGTTCAGCTTCAGCGTAACGGACACCGGCGCCTTCCTTGCCTGGCGGGATGTTCTCGAAACGGGCGCGGCTTCCACCTTGGTGATGGCCGCCACTTTGTTTTTCGAGCCGAGTGGACGGCCGGGACGCTTCCTGGGCGCAGGATCAGGCGTTCGCCTGCCGGAGGGACGAGTTGCCTTGAGTGCCGTTTGAGAACGTCGGCTTGGTGCTGCGGTGCCGACATGCCGATGTCGGCGGGATGTGGACCAAGGAACATCGTGCGTGGCAACGCGCCTTCGAGCGGCGTCGCTATCCAACCGACCTGACGGAACCCGAACGGGAGCAGATCCTGCTTCTACTGCCTCGACCTGCTAGGCTCAGCGTGCAGCCGGTCGGGAGGTTCGCTCGCCTACGGAATGCTGAC
>CAXTMS010000246.1:0-1708 GCA_964245345.1 uncultured Acetobacteraceae bacterium
CGAGTCGACGCCTGCGGTCAGCCGCGTGACGGGATGAGCAGGAACCCGAGCAGGAAGCCGATACCCGCGGCGATGCCGATGGCGGCGAAGGGTTGCTCGCGCACCAGCACCGTGGCCTCCTCCAGCTGCTCCTTGGCCTGCTCCAGGAAGTCGCCGTACTCCTTTTGCACCGTGCCCTGGGCCTGGTCGAACTTTCCTTCCGCCTGCAGGCCACTATCGCCGCTCAGGCCGCCGGCCGTGTCCTTCAGCTTGCCGACACCGTCCGTGATCGTCCCCTTGACCTCGTTCTCGTCGACCATAGCCTAGTCTCCCTGTTATGCGCGGAAATGCTGCAACGGCGAACGGCGGCGCGGGCGCCGGGGTTGCACGCCGGCTTGCCAGCGGGAGCAAAAACGCCATGGTGCGCCGTCATGACGCGCCGGCTTCTTCCCGATGACGCTCCGGCGCGCCGCCCGGCCTGGCTCAGGCGCCGTCGCAGCAGCCTGTCGCGCGAGGCCCGGACCACCGCGCTGATCGTCGCAAGCGCCCTGCTGATGGAGCAGCTCGACGCCACCGTGCTGACCACCGCCCTGCCGTCGATGGCACGGTCGTTCCATTCCGATCCGGTGCATCTCAGCGTCGCCCTGACGTCCTACCTGGTCAGCCTGGCGGTGCTGATCCCTGCCAGCGGCCGCGCTGCCGACCGGTATGGCAGCCGCACCGTGTTCCGCGCCGCGATCGTGCTGTTCACCGCCGGCTCGATCCTGTGCGCCGCAGCACCGGGCCTCGCCTTTCTGGTCGGCGCCCGGCTGCTGCAGGGCGCCGGCGGGGCGATGATGGTGCCGGTCGGGCGGCTGGTGCTGATGCGCAGCGTCAACAAGAGCGAGCTGATCACCGCCATGTTCTGGGTGCTGATGCCGGCGACGATCGGCCCGTTGCTCGGGCCGCCGGTCGGCGGGTTCCTCACCACCACCCTGTCCTGGCGCTGGATCTTCATCATCAACGTGCCGGTCGGCCTGCTCGGGATCGTGCTGACCACCCGCTACATCCCGCAGATGCGCGAAGCGGTGCGGCAGCCGTTCGACGGGCGCGGCATGGTCCTGTCCGGCGTGTCGCTCGCCTGCCTGGTGTTCGGGCTCGAGCTCGCGGCGAGAGGCGCCGGCACCCGGAGCGCGACAACGGCGACGCTGGCCCTGGGGCTGGTGTCCGGCCTGCTGTATTTCCGCCACGCGCGCACCGTGGCGGCACCGATCCTGGACTTCACCCTGATGCGGATCCCCACCTTCCGCTTGTCCGTGCTGAGCGGCGCAGCAACACGGATTGTGGTCGGCGCCACCCCGTTCCTGGTGCCGTCCATGCTTCAGCTGGGCTTCGCGCTGAGTGCCCTGCAAAGCGGACTGGTGACGTTCACCGCCACGATCGGCGCCTTTCTGATGCGCCTGATGGCCAAGCGCGTGCTGCGCGCGTTCGGCTACCGCACCATCATGTCGGTCAACGCGTCGGGAGCCGTGCTGCTGACGCTGGCCTGCGCGCTGTTCCGGCCCGGCTGGCCGTTCTGGGTGCTGTCGCTGATCCTGTTCGCGGGCGGGTTCAGCAACGCCCTTCAGTTCACCTCGCTCAACACCATCGCCTATGCCGACGTTCCGAGCGAGCGCATGAGTGCCGCGACCAGCTTCTACGCCACGTTCCAGCAGCTCACCCTGACGCTCGGCATCTCGGTGGCTGCCGC
>CAXTMS010000246.1:1808-4937 GCA_964245345.1 uncultured Acetobacteraceae bacterium
ATGGACGGGCGGCTCGACCACATGCCGTAACGGGACGGGATGGCGGTGAAGCGGGCGAGGTCGCGAAGGCTGTCGCCGAGGGGGTGCGCCGGCTGTTCCTGCCGGACCTGCGCCGCGTCCTCGCTGGCGTGGAGGGCTGCGGTCTCGAGAGCGAAAAGCTTGCGAAACATCGTCCGTCTCCTTCGTCGCCGCCGGTCCGGCTCGACCGAACCTCCGTCGGTATCCCAGCTATAGCAGGCACGATCGGCGGCCACAATCTCGCCGTTTTTTGCTCACAAACCCGTGATGGAGATCGTCGTGATTTGGTCAACCGTTGCCGGTTACCCTTCCCGACGCTCCCGTGCCTGCACCAGACCGGGCGGACGGGGCTGTTCCGGCGACATGGTTTGAAACCTGCCGAAGCAAAGCGCAGCCTTGCCGATGCCTTTTTCTGGTAAGACAGGCTGATCGGGTAAACCACGCGTCGTGGCCCGGCCGCGGCCCGAGGTTGGGGAAGACGATGGACGAGCCGAGCGGATTACGCGCTGGCGCTGATCGCGCACGCGCCGATACCCATGTCACGAGCGACGCGGGCGACGCCGTCCCCGTTATCCCGGCCTCCTCCCCTGTTGCGCCGCCGCCGACCAGGCGCCGGCGTCGCTGGATCCCGTTGCTCGTGCTCCTGGTGGCGGTCGGGGTGATCGCCTACGCGCTGCTGCACACCCGCCGCGCCACCCATCCTGCCGGCGGCATGGGCGGCCACCGTCACGGCGGCGGCGGAGCGTCGGGGCCGCAGCCGGTCAGCGTGGCGCAGGCGCATGCCGGCGACATGCCGGTGGTGCTGACCGAGCTTGGCACCGTGACCTCGCTCGCCACCATCACCGTGCAGTCGCAGCTGTCCGGCTACCTGCTGGAGGTGAACTTCAAGGAAGGCCAGGAGGTGCACAAGGGCGACCAGCTCGCCCTGGTGGACCCGCGGCTCTACGAGGCGACCCTGACCCAGGACCAGGGCAACCTGGCCCGGGACCTGAACCTCCTGCACCAGGCGCAGCTCGACAACAACCGCTACCAGCTGCTGCAGCGCCAGAAGAGCATCGCCTCGCAGACCGCCGAGGACCAGGTGTTCGTGGTCGGCCAGTACCAGGGCGACGTGCTGACCGACCAGGGCCAGATCGCCGCGGCGCGGCAGAACATCGCTTACTGCCACATCCGCTCGCCGATCGACGGCCGGGTCGGCCTCAGACAGGTGGACGCCGGCAACTACATCACCACCGCGCAGACCAACGGGCTGGTGGTGGTGACGCAGATCCACCCGATCTCGGTGATCTTCACCGTGCCGGAAGACGACATCCCGCCGCTGCAGGCGCAGATGAAGAACGGCCGCACCCTGACGGTGGACGCGTACGACCGCACCAACACGCAGAAGCTCGCCTCCGGCACGGTGGAAACCATCGACAACACCATCGACACAAGCACCGGCACGGTGCGCATCCGCGCCACCTTCCCAAACGCGGACGAGACCTTGTTCCCGAACCAGTTCGTCAACGCCCGGCTGCTGCTGCAAACCCTGCACGACGCGATCCTGGTGCCGAACGGGGCGATCCAGACCGGCCCGAACGGCAACTTCGTCTACCTGGTGAAGCCTGACGACACGGTGGAGATGCGCCCCGTGACCACCGGGACCGCCAGCCAGACCGACGTGGTGGTGACCAAGGGACTGGCGACCGGCGACAAGGTGGTGACCGACGGCACCGACCGGCTCAAGACCGGCTCCAAGATCACCATCCCGGCCGAGCATCCGGCAGCCGCGAACGGGAACCCGGTTGGTGCCGGCCATAGGCACCACAGGCACGCGGCGGGTGCCGCCGGAGGCGGATCATGACCCGGCGCCACCTCGATACGCGGTTGCGCTTGCGCCCGTGAACCCGTCCCGCCTGTTCATCCTGCGGCCGGTGGCGACCACGCTGCTGATGCTGGCGATCCTGATGGTCGGCCTGCTCGGCTACCGCTTCCTGCCGATCGCCGCCCTGCCCCAGGTCGAGTACCCGACCATCCAGGTGCAGACCTTCTATCCCGGCGCCGGGCCGCAGGTGATGACCACCTATGTCACCGCGCCGCTGGAGTACCAGCTCGGCCAGATGCCCGGGCTGGACCAGATGGAGTCCCAGTCCTCCGCCGGCGCCTCGGTGATCACGCTGCGCTTCGGGCTCGACGTCGACATCAACGTCGCCGAGCAGGAGGTGCAGGCGGCGATCAACGCCGCCAACTCGCTGCTGCCGACCGACCTGCCGGCGCCGCCGATCTACAACAAGGTCAACCCGGCCGACACGCCGATCCTGAGCCTGGGCGTCACCTCCAGGACCATGACCCTGGTCGACGTCGAGGACTATGTCGACACCCGGCTGGCGCAGAAGATCAGCCAGATCCAGGGCGTGGGGCTGGTGACGCTGACCGGCGGCAACCGCAAGGCGATCCGGGTGCGCGTCAACACCCGGGCGCTGAGCGCCTATGGCGTGTCGATCGACGACCTGCGCACCATCATCACCACCGTCAACGTCAATTCGCCCACCGGCACCTTCGACGGCCCGCTGCACGCGTCGACCCTGCAGGTGAACGGGCAGATCAACGCGCCGGACACGCTCGCCAACCAGGTGATCGCCTACCAGAACGGCGCGCCGATCCGCCTGCGCGACGTCGCCAGCGTGGTCAGCGCGCCCGAGAACACCCAGCTCGAGGCCTGGGCCAACACCACGCCTGCGATCATCCTGAACGTGCAGCGCCAGCCCGGCGCCAACGTGATCGCGGTGGTGGATGCGATCAACCGCATCCTGCCTGGCCTGCGCCAGTCGATCCCGGCCGGCGTGTCCATCGTGCCGCTCACCGACCGCACCACCACCATCCGCGCGTCGGTGTCGGACGTCGAGTTCGAGCTGATGCTGTCGGTGGCGCTGGTGGTGCTGGTGATCTTTCTGTTCCTGCGCAACCTGCCGGCGACGCTGATCCCGAGCCTGTCGGTGCCGATCTCGCTGGTCGGCACCCTGGCCGGGATGTACTTGTGCGGCTTCTCGCTCGACAACCTGTCGCTGATGTCGCTGACCATCGCCACCGGCTTCGTGGTCGACGACGCCATCGTCATGATCGAGAACATCG
>CAXTMS010000247.1:0-4931 GCA_964245345.1 uncultured Acetobacteraceae bacterium
GGCAAGGAGACGGTGCAGAACCTGATCGCGCTGCGCTTCGCCAACCCGGTGTTCGAGCGCATCTGGAGCGCGGACGCGATCGACCACGTGCAGATCACCGCGGCCGAGACCGTGGGCGTCGAGGGACGCGGCGACTACTACGACAACTCGGGCGCGCTGCGCGACATGATCCAGAACCACCTGCTGCAGGTGATGTGCCTGGTGGCGATGGAGCCGCCGGGCTCGCTGGAAGCCGACGACCTGCGCAACGAGAAGCTCAAGGTGCTGCGGGCGCTCAAGCCGATCACCGAGGCCGACGTGGCCCATGTCGCGGTGCGCGGCCAGTACGGGCGCGGCCGGGTCGACGACGAGATCGTGCCGGCCTACCTGGAGGAGCTCGGCGAAGGCCGGCAAAGCGACACCGAAACATTCATCGCCATCAAGGCCGAGGTGCACAGCTGGCGCTGGGGCAAGGTGCCGTTCTACCTGCGCTCGGGCAAGCGCCTGCCGGCCAAGGTCAGCGAGATCGTGGTGCAGTTCCGCGAAACGCCCTGGTCGATCTTCCCGACCCGGCTGGAGGCGAACCGTTTGATCATCCGGCTGCAGCCGGAAGAAGGCATCCAGTTGTCGGTGATGAACAAGGTGCCTGGCGGCGACGGCATGAACCTGCGCCCGGCCAACATCGACGTGTCGTTCGAGCAGGCGTTCGGAGCGCGCTATCCCGACGCCTACGAGCGGCTGCTGATGGACACGGTGCGCGGCGACCCGGTGCTGTTCATGCGCCGCGACGAGGTGGAAGCGGCCTGGACCTGGGTGGAGCCGATCCTGAAGGCGTGGAACAGCCATCCGGACACGCTGCACCATTACAGCGCCGGCACCTGGGGTCCGGAAGCGGCCCGCACGCTGATCCGCTCCACTGGCCATGGCTGGCACGAGCAGATGAACTGAACGACGGGCACCGCATGGCGAATCCGGAGCCTGGCTGGCACGCGACGGCGCTTTGCCTGGACGTGGCCCTCGCGGTCGAGGACGCGATGGCGCAGCTGCCACCGGATCTGGACGCGGAGGTTTCTTCGATCTGGGCGGCGGAACGCGCCAGGCGGCCGGACCTGTTCAACGGCCAGGTGTTCTGCGCCGACAGGATCGCGCCGGACCGGATCTCGGGCCATTGGACCGAGTACCGGCGCGTGCTGGCGCAGATGCGACGTCCGGAGTTGTTCGACCGGCTGCGTATCCGTGCGCTGGCGGTGAACGGCCTGATCGAGTGCATGGACGGGCTGGTCCTGGGGCGGCGTCAGGCCGGGGCGGTCTACCTGCCGGGCTTCTGGCAAGCCCCGCCCGCCGGCAACGTCGAGGCGCGGAACGGGTCGGCCACGGTCGACCTGACCAGCCAGCTCCTGGCGGAGCTGGACGAGGAACTGGGCCTCCGCCCGACCGAGGTCGAGGACATCCGTGCGGTCATGGCGATCGAGCACGCCGGCACGCATGTCGTCGACGTCGGCTTTCTGCTCCGGACCCCCCTGTCCTTCACCGCCATGAAGGCACGCCAGGCGGTTGCAGGGAACAACGAGTACGACGCGCTTCGCGTGGTGGCTCCGGACGAGGTGCCGCGGCTCCTGGCGGGAGCCGAACCGATGCTGTTGCCCTCGGCGCGTATCCTGATGCGTCGCTGGAACGACGAAAGGTAGGGCGCGCGCCCGGTCAGGCGGCCTCGGCGAACAGCGCGACGATCGCTTCGCAGAAGGCAGGAAGGTCCTTCGGATTGCGGGACGTCACCAGCCTGCCGTCCTTGACCACCATCTCGTCCACCCAGGTGGCGCCGGCGTTGCGCAGGTCGGTCTGCAGCGACGGCCAGGAGGTCATGGTATGCCCGGCAACGCCGCCGGCGTTAATCAGCATCCACGGACCATGGCAGATGGCCGCGATCGGCTTGGCCGCCGACACGAAGCCCTTCACGAAGCTGACCGCGTTCTCGTCCAGGCGCAGCTTGTCGGGGTTGGTGGTGCCGCCCGGCAACACGAGGCCGTCGAACGATCCCGCATCGGCCTCGGCGACCGGCAGGTCGACCTGATGCTTGCCGGCCGGGTTCACGTCCTCGTTCATCGCCTGGATCTGCCCGGCCTTGAGCGACACCAGGGTGATCTCGGCGCCGGCCGCGCGCAGCGCCTCGACCGGCCTGATCAGTTCCACCTCCTCGACGCCGTCCGTTGCCAGCACGGCGATCCTGCGTCCGGTGATGTCGGGCATCTGCGTCTCCTGCACGATGTGGTGCAGAAGCAACGGCAGAGGGTGGGACGTGTTCCCCCGGCCGCAGTCACGGCAGGGGGACGCCGCCGGGCCGGTTCTAGCCGAACAACCCGTCCGTGTTGGTGACGTGAACAGCGTTCAAGGTAATCGAGCCGCCGCCCGACAGGTTGATGACGGTGCCGCTCCTCAGGTGGACGAGGCCGGTCACGGAGGTGCCGGACAGGGCCAGATGGTCGGTGCCGAACCGGAAGCCGTTGACGGTGGCCTGGTCCGTCTTGCCCGACGAGAACAGGGTGGCGCCGCCGTTGGAGGCGATGCTGAGGAGGTCGGTGCCGCCGCCGCCGGAGATGGTGGCGGTGCCGCTGCCGGTGGTAATGGCGCTGTCGCCTGTGGACAGCACCACGTGGTCCGCGCCGCTGCCGAGCTGCATGGTGACGGTGCCCGAGCTGTTGCCGCCGAGCAGGGTCTCGTTGCCGGAGCCGGCCTGCATCCAGGTCGCTCCCCCGGCTGCGCCCACCAGCACGTCGCCGTTGGCAGCACCCTGCAGGAAGGTGGCGCCGCCGCTGGCCTGCAGATAGCTGTTGCCGCCGGTGCCGGCGCCGAACCAGCCGCCGCCGGAGCCGGCATGCACCGTGTCGGAGCCGGTGCCCCCGGTGACGACCGCAGCACCCGCGGAGCCCTGGAAGACCAGGTGGCCGCTGCCGTTGTAGACGACGTTGTCGGTGTCGGCCGCGCCGCCGCTCACGGTCGCGTCGCCCGTGGTGAGAGTGACGACGCTGTTGCCGCCGGACACGCTGAGCGCGCCGCTGCCGCCAAGAACGGACGCCGTGCCCGCACCGCCCCGCACGGTGGCGGTGCCGGCGGCGCCCTCGTAGTCCAGGGTGCCGCTGCCCATCGAGATGGTGGTGGCGGAGCCAGCAGCGCCGCCGGTGACGGTGGCGGCACCGTCCGACAGGATGAGCGAGCTGGTGCCGCCGGAGTTGTAGGTGAGGTCGCCGCGACCGGCCCAGACGGTGTTGTTGCCGGTGCTGTCGATCATGGCGCTGCCGGTCATGCCGGCACCGTTCAGGACCAGGGTGGCGTTGCCGCCCGTGTAGTGCAGCGCGGACGGGCCGCCGAACAGCACGGTGCCGGACGGACCGGAGGTGGTCACGTCGACAGTACCGGTCACGTCGGCGGCGAGCACGATCATGTTGCTGTCGGTAGCAGCGCCGCCGCTGATGTCGATGCTGCCGCTGCTGACCTGGAGCGTGCTGTTGCCGCCGCTGATGTAGTCGAGCGGTGCCGCACCCACCCAGACGGTGTTGCCGCCCTCGCTGTGCACCGTCGTGCTGCCGGTGCCGCTGAGATACAGCGTCGCGTTGCCGCCGGTGAAGTCCAGCGAGGCAGCACCCCCGGTGACGGTCGAGGCGGTGGTGCCGGCGTCGATGACAGCCGACTGCGACGCGTCGTTGCTGACGACGTAGCTGGAGTCGGTCTGCACGTAGGCGGGCGTCGACGGCGCGACCGGCGTCGGCGTGACCGGCATCGGCGCGACCGGAGGCGCGACCACGACCGGCGCCACCACCACCGGCGCCGCTGCGATCGCCAGGCTGCCGGTGACGAAGCTGCGCTGCATGTCGTTGGACAGGATCAGCTGATAGCTGCCGGACGAGGATGCCGTGAGGCCGCTGGTTGGCGTCAGCATCACCTCCGACAGCGCTGCCTGCACCTCCGACGCGGAGCCGGTCATCAGGATGGCGCTGGTGGACACGTCCGGGCGCTGGATCAGCGTCGCCGAGATGCTTGCCGGCAGCGCCGCGATCGACAGCGTGCCTTCCGATGCGGGAAGCAGCAGCGTGGCAGAAACCGGAGATCCGTCGCCGCTCGTCACCACCACGTCGGGAAGAAGGAACCCCTGTTGCCCGCTGGTGGCGGTCGCGGAACCGGCACCGGTGATCTCGACGCTGCTGTCTTGCGTGCTCATGACGTTGGTCCTGCTGGCTGGAACGAGCTGTTTCAAACCGGCAGGAGATCGGACCCGTATGGCCGATCCCGCTGCCAGCGACAGCTGCCATTGCTAGAAGGCGGACCTTAACGACGGGTAAAAGCGCGCAGCACCCGAACGGCAACGCTTCAAGCGGAGTCGGCACCGATCTGCTTGATGTCGAAAAAGTGAAGTTCCGCGTTCATCTCTGCGGTGCGTCGCATCATGAACGCGGAGCTGGCCAGGAACACAGGGGCGGCGTCCATGTCGTCGGCCATCGCGGACCGGTTGGTGGCGACGAAGCCGGCCAGCCTTGCCTTGTCGCCGTCGACCCAGCGCGCCAGGGAGTAGGGCGTGCTCTCGAAGCCGATGCTCACGCCGTACTCGCCGGCCAGCCGCGCCTGCAGCACGTCGAGCTGCAGCGTGCCGACCACGCCGACGATGGGCGGGCTGCCGTCCTGCGGGCGGAACAGCTGCACCACCCCCTCCTCCGCCAGCTCCTGCAGCGCGCCGCGCAGCTTCTTGGCCTTCATCGCGTCGTCGAGCCGCACCCGGCGCAAGATCTCGGGCGCGAAGTGCGGCACGCCGGTGAAGCGGATGTCCTCGCCCTCGGTCAGGGTGTCGCCGATCCTGAGCGTGCCGTGGTTGGGGATGCCGACCACGTCGCCGGCGAAGGCTTCCTCCGCCAGCTGGCGGTCGCGGGCGAAGAAGAACTGCGGCGTGTGCAGCGCGAACTGCT
>CAXTMS010000248.1:0-4842 GCA_964245345.1 uncultured Acetobacteraceae bacterium
CGCGGACATGACCGGTCGCGCTGCATGTGCCGCCATCTCGGCAACCGGCACGGGTGGTTGCGCGTGTGTTGCGGGAACCGGACAGGAAGGAGCACTGCCGATGGACGACAACGACACCTCACGAGAGGAAGAGGCCAGGAACCTGGCAAAGGACGCGCTGGAAGCGAAGCGGCAGGGAGACGGCGAGGAAAGCGGGTTCCTGGCCGACGCCGCCAAGGCGCTCGACAAGCAGGCCGCGACCGAGATCCTGTCAGGCAAGGACAACTCGAAGGCCTGACGCCGGGGCGGAGGCCGCCTAGAACGCGGCACTCCGCACCGTTCGTCCCGGCAGGCGGCGCCCCAGGGGCACGGCCAAACCGAGAAAGGCCAGCGCGAACACCAGGGCCAGCAGGGCGAGCGCCGCGCGCAGCCCCTGGTGGTCGATGACCAGGCCGATCAACGGGCCGCACACGGCATAGCCGAACCGCGACGCGCCGCTGCCCAGCGAGTTGAAGGTGGCGCGCAGGGCGTTCGGCACACGCTGGTTGAAGGCGTCCCGCAGGATCACGGCGTTGAGGCCGCGGCTGACGTAGAACAGGAAGCAGGCCAGCACGCCCGGTGCGTTCGCGAACAGCGCCATTCCGGCATAGGCGGCGACCGGCAGGGCGGCGAGGATCAGCAGCGATGCCCGGTCCCCGACCGCGCGGTTGAATGCCGGTGCCAGGCGGCCGGTGATGCCGACGGTGAGCAGCGTTCCGGCCCAGAGCAGCCCGAACCAGCGGATGTCGATGTTCTGCGCCTGCCAGAAGGGCTGCAGCAGCCACACGGCGATAAAGGTCGACAGGCCCCAGGTGATCCAGTTCACGAACAGGAGGCGGGGCAGCCTGGTATGGAACACGGTCCGGACCGCAATGGGGATCGCGCGTATCGTCGCCGAGGCGCCGTCCGGACGCCGGGTGTCCTTCGGCAGGGCAAGGGCCAGAAGCAGCGGCAGGAGCGTCTCGACCGCGGTGGCTCAGCCGAGCACGCGCAGGGACCAGGCGGCCAGTGCGCCACCTGCCAGCGCGGCCGCCGCCTCGCCGCAAACCTGGGCCAGCGTATAGTTGCCGAGCGCCCGCCGTCTGGCGTCGCGGTCGGCGCCCGTCCGCTGCAGCACGTCGTAGATCAGCGCCACGTCGGCGCCGGACACCAGGCTCCAGCCCGCGGCGAGCACGAGCTGCACCGCCGCATAGGCCATGAAGCCGTGTGCGCAAGCAAAGCCCGCGAAGCCGAGACCATTGATCACTGTGGCCAGGAGGATCGTGCGCCGACGGCCGAGCAGGTCGCACAGCGTTCCGGTCGGGATCTCGAACAGCATGACGGCGACGCCGTGGATCGCCTGCAGGTCGAGGACCTGGCCGATCGGGAGGCCGCGCGACACCAGGAAGGGGACATAGACCGGCATCACCAGCACGCCCATCCAGGCGGCGCCGAAGGCGTTGATGCGGGCCAGATCGCCCGACGCACGCCTGCCGGTGGATGGCGCAATGAGTCCTGCCTCGCCGACATCCATGCTGGCGCGTCTTCCTGTGGGGCGGAGCCGGCCAGGCCGGGAGCGTCCTGTCGTCGCCCAAACGCTTGCCGTGCGGGCGGTCGCCGTCAACCCGCCTGGATCCGGACGCTCCGCCACGCCGCCCGCTCGTTCCCCATTGGCGACGGGTCGGGCAGCTTCATGCGCGGCACGCCGGCGGTCATTTCCATTTCACCGTTCGGCTGCGTGTCTGCCGGGTCGGGGCGTGGAAGTCGTCCGGCTTGGTCTGCACCCAGGCCACGAACCGGGCGAGCTCGGGATCGTTCCGCAACGCTTCCGGAGCGGCAAGGTGGCGGGCGATCTCCGCCTCGGTATAGCGGGCGTGGATGGCGGAATGGCAGATCTGGTGCAGCCGCACCGTGCCGAGACGAGTGCCACCCTTCAGCCTCGGGGTCAGGTGGTGCAGGGACGACTTCGCGCTGGGTGGGATCGGGCGGCTGCACAGCACGCAGATGACGGGCGCGTCCGGTTCAGAATTGGGTGTCGCTGTCTTGCGTCGCACGGGCCGCAGATGGGAATGGTCGATCGGCTTGGAAAGTCGTGTCAGCCTGCTCAGGTCGGCGGAAGCGCCGCCGCGTCACCCGCCTCCGGCAACGGATCCCGGGCCGCGATGGGTTCAGGCCTGGTGCCAAAGCTGGGACAGCGGGCCGTCGGCGCCGATTAGGGGATCGCTGGACGGGAAGGGCAGGTGTTCCATGCGCGTCAGGGCGTCGGGCGACGGCTGGCTGCGGCAGATGTCCCAGTGCTGGCCGGGCGGATAAGCGCCGACCACCAGGAACTCGTCGTCCGCATCCAGGCGGCAATGTCCCGTGCCGGCGGGCAGCACGGCCACGTCGCCGGCCCGCACCTCGACAACGCGCCCGTTCGGGCCGCCCAGCATCAGGCGCGCGGAGCCTGCCGCAAAGCCCAGCACCTCGTGCGCGGTGGAGTGGAAATGGTGGAACGGGTAGACGCCGTTGCGCCATTGCGGCGGCCAGCCGTTGCGGGCGAACAGCGCCTCGTGGGCGGCGGCCGGGTCGCTGCCCGCCGCCGGCAGCGCGGCTCGATACAGGATCACCGGAAGACGGTCGTTGTTCGGCACCCAGCCGTTCGGGGCGAGGCGGAACGAGTCCACCGTGCCGGCCGGTTCCGCCGCCCTGGCGTCGGTCCGCGTCAGCATGATCCCAAGGCCTGCGAGCAGGGCCTGGAACCGTCGCCTGTCCAGATTCATCGGCCGCCTTTCCGTCTGGAAGCTTGCTGGTCGCAGCCGATGCCCCGACGCGTAGCCGGGATCAGCCGACGGCGTCGCGATGGTGGTCCTCGGCCGGGGGATGAGTGGCCTCGACCGCAGTGAAGGCGTCCCCGATCCGATAGCTGT
Organism: uncultured Acetobacteraceae bacterium; assembly: GCA_964245345.1. GTDB lineage: Bacteria > Pseudomonadota > Alphaproteobacteria > Acetobacterales > Acetobacteraceae > Lichenicola. The sequence continues at coordinate 2,907 of CAXTMS010000248.1, forward strand.
GCTCCGCACCCTTGGGGACGATCCACGAGCTGCCCGGCTCCAGCGTCACGCTGCTGCCTTCCATCGTCAGCTCCGCGGTCCCGGCAATGACATAGCCGACCGTTTCATAGTCGCGCTTGACCGGCGCGCTGGCATGGCCGGCCGGAACCTTGTCCCACAGGCGCATCGAGATCGCGTCGCCGCTGGCGAGGTAGCGTTGTCCCTGCGGTCCCTGCTGCGACTGCGCGATGTCGATCTTGCTGGCGCTGTTGTCGGTCATGGATGGCTCCGTGGTGTCGGTGGAACGGTTAAGCCGCGCTTCGGGCAACGGTTGCGTATCGTGCGGAGGGATGGACTACGCCCTGGCGTCTGGCCCGGCTCGGCCCGAACCGCAGCCGCGAGGCAGGGAGGCGTCCGGCGGTCGAGGCGAACCGGCGGCGGTCGCTCGACGCGATCTCCCGGATTGCCCCCTACAGGCTCATGCCGACCGAGTGGACTCCCAAAATGCCCGAGCTGGTAGACAGCCGTCCCCAGGCTATGCTTCGCGTTGCTCATGGGCATGCCGGCGGTGCTGCTGCTCGTGTGCGTCGCCTGGACGGGGCCGGATGACGGCAAGCGGGAACCACCTCCGGATCGTTCTTGCCCATCCGGTCCGGGTGGTGACCGTCGGAATCGGCCAGGCCGGCCAAGCCTGGTTCGTGCCGTCTGCGTGCCGTAGCGCAGGGAGAACAGGACCTGCCTCACAACAGCAGGCAGACCAGGTAGCCGGCGGCGCCGACGAACCAGGCCGCGCCGGGCAGGCTGTTCTGCGTGGCGGCATAGCCTGCGGTGGCGAGGAGGGGGCCGATCACCGAGGCCAGGCTGGCCAGGCTGGACAGCGTGCCCTGCAGCTCGCCCTGTCGCTCCTCGCCGACGGCGCGGGACATCTCGGCCTGCAGCGCCGGCTGGCCGATGCTGCCGGCGGCGAGAAGCGGCATGATCGCGAACGGCATCCAGCCGCGGTTGGACAGCCCCATCAACAGGTTGCCGGCGGCGTCGCAGACCATGCCGACGCGCAGCGTGCCGCGCTCGCCGAGGCGAGCGGTCATCCGGCCGGCAAGCAGGGCCTGGGACAAGGAGAACAGCAGGCCGAAGCAGGCGAACGACCAGCCCACCAGCGCCGGCGTCCAGCCGTAGCGGTTCTGGCCGTAGAGCACCCAAAGCGCCGCCGGGATCTGCCCCAGCAGGCAGAGCGCGCAGTAGATGGCGATCAAGGGTGCCAGCGTGCGGACGCTCCCGAGCCAGGCCAGCACGGCGAAGGCGTTGAGCTGGGACAGGCGCACCGGGGCCCGGTTGCGCTCGCGTGCCGGTTCGGGCAGCAGCACGACGGCCAGGAGGAGGTTGACGCCGTTGAGCAGCGCGGCGACCAGGAAGGGCAGCACCGGGGATACCTGGCCCAGCGTGCCACCCAGGGCAGGCCCGGCGATCCAGCCGATGCCGAGCACCGCGTTCATGGTGCCGTAGCGGCCGGCGCGCTCCCCGGGCGGGGTCAGGTCGGCGATGCTGGCGGAGATCACCGCGAGGTTCGAGGCGGTCATGCCGCCGATCACGCGCGCCAGGTAGAGCAGCCAGAGGGTCGGCGCGTAGCCGGTCAGCAGGTAGTCCAGCACGCCGCCGCCCAGCGACAGCAGCAGGATCGGGCGGCGGCCGTAGCGGTCGCTGAGCGCGCCCAGCACCGGCGCGAACAGGAACTGCATCAGCGCGAAGCTGGCGATCAGGGCGCCGTAGTCCAGCGCGATCGGACCGTGGGACAGGCGGCGCAGCACGGTGGGCAGGATCGGGATGATCAGCCCGACGCCGGTCGCATCGATCAGGGCCGCGAGGTAGAGCACGGCGAGCGCGCGGGTCATGGCAGGTCCGGTCGCGGCAAGGGGCGCCTGCCCGGGATCGGAAGGCCGCCGCGACGGAACGGGGTCGG
>CAXTMS010000249.1:0-4836 GCA_964245345.1 uncultured Acetobacteraceae bacterium
GACAGGCCGAGCCGCTGCTGCTCGTTGGCCACCTCGACGATCAGGATGCCGTGCTTGCTGATCAGCCCCATCAGCGTGACCAGCCCCACCTCGGTGAACAGGTTGATGCTGGCGCCGCCGACGCCGAGCCAGACGAACAGCAGGGCGCCGGCGATCGACATCGGCACCGAGACCAGGATGATCAGCGGGTCGCGGAAGCTTTCGAACAAGGCGGCCAGCGCCAGGTAGGTGATCACCACCGCCAGCGCGAAGGTGGCGGCGAAGCCGCCGGTCTCCTGCACGAACTGGCGCAGCGGCCCGGTGGTGTCGGTGCCGTAGCCGGCAGGCAGCAGCTGCGCCGACAGGCGCTGGAGGTAGTCGTAGGCCTGTCCCTGGGTGACGCCGGGGGCCGGCAGCGCCTGGACCGTGGTGGCGTTGAGCTGCTGGAAGTGGGCGATCGACTCCGGCACCACGCTGTCGGTGATGTGCGCCACCGAGCGCAACGGCACCGAGATCCCGTTCACCGACTTGATCGGGTAGTCCAGGATCTGGTCCGGGTTGAGGCGGAACCGGCGCATCGCCAGCGGCTCGACCTTGTAGGAGCGCTGGTCGGTGGAGAAGAAGCCGGTGTAGCCGCCGCCGAGCATGGCGTTGAGCGAGGTGCCGAGGTCGTTCATGGTCAGGCCGATCGTGGCCAGCTTGGCGCGGTCGACGACGATGGTGGATTGCGGCTGGTCGATCTTGAGGTCCTTGTCGGCGTAGCTGAACAGGCCGCTCGAGCGCACGCGGTCCAGGAACGCGTCCGACACCTGGTTCAGCTGCCCGAAGTCGCCGGTGCTCTGCAGCACGAACTGGACCGGAAGGCCCTGGGAGCCGGGAAGATAGGGATCCAGGTAGATCGCCATCTCCAGGCCCGGAATCTTGGCAAGCTTCTCCTGCACCTCGTCTGCGATCGTGGAGGCGCTGCGGCTGCGTTGGCTCCAGTCCTTCAGCTCCAGGCCACCGAGTACGGTCGGAGCCTGGCTGAAGATGAAGTAGTCCTTCATCTCCGGCACCGACTTGTAGATGTCGATGATGCCCGGGTTGTAGCGGGCCAGCGCGTCCAAGGTCTCGTTCGGGGCGCTGCTGCCGGATACGGACAGGTCTCCGGTGTCTTCGGCAGGCGACAGCTCGTGCTTGGCGTGGCCGTAGAGGTACCAGGTGCTGCCGAGCACCAGCAGCCCGACCAGCAGCACGAGCGGCTGCACACGCAGGCTCACACGCAGCACGGCGCTGTAGCCGCGCTGCACCGCGTCCAGCGCGCGCTCGCTCGCTCGCTCCATCCGCTCAGCGAGCGGCATGCGCACTCCGGCGGGGCTTCTGGCGCGCAGCAGGCGCGAGCTCATCATCGGCGACAGCGTCAGCGCCAGCAGCGCCGACACGGTCACGGCGCCAGCCAGGGTGAAGGCGAACTCGATGAACAGCGCGCCGGTCAGGCCGCCCTGCAGGCCGAGCGGCACGTAGGCGGCGATCAGCACCACGGTCATCGCCAGGATCGGCTGCACCAGCTCGCGCGCTGCCGCCACCGCGGCGGCCACCGGCGCCAGGCCACGGGCGAGGTAGCGGTTGACGTTCTCCACCACGATGATGGCGTCGTCGACCACCAGCCCGATCGCCAGCACCAGCGCCAGCAGGGTCAACAGGTTGATGGAGAACCCCATCGCCGCCATCATCGCGAAGGTGCCGATCAGCGACAGCGGGATGGTCACCAGCGGCACCAGCACCGAGCGCGGCGAGCCGAGAAACGCGAACACCACCAGCGCCACGATCGCCAGCGACTCCGCCAGCGTCACCACCACCTCGTGGATCGAGGTGCGTATGTAGTGGCCGTTGTCGTTCAGGATCGTGATGTGGATGGCGGGCGGCATCTGCCGGCGCAGTGCCGCGATCTGCAGCTGGAGGTCGTGCGACACCGCCAGCGCGTTCGCCGACGGGGTCGGCTTGATGCCGATATACAGCCCGGGACGACCATTTCCGGTGGCCTGGAAGTTGTCCGGGTCGCCACCGAACTCGACCTGCGCCACGTCGCCCAGGCGGATGATGTGCAGCTTGTCCTGCCGGATGATCAGGTCGCGGAAATGGGCCGCGTCGTGCAGGCTGGAGGTGATGTCGAGGTTGACGCTCACGGCGCCGCCCAGCGTGTTGCCCACTCCGGTGACGAAGTTGTTGTTGCTGAGGGCCGAGTACACGTCGTTGGGCGTGAGGCCGAAGGCGGCCAGATGCTCCGGATCGAGCCACACGCGCATCACCACGTTCGGCGCGCCGTTGACGAAGACGCTCTGCACGCCGGCGACCGACTGCAGCCTCGGCGCCACCACGCGCTGCACGTAGTCGGCGACCTTTGCAGGCGGCAGCACGTCGCTGTCGACGTAGATGCCCATGATGGAACCGCCGTTCGAATACATGTTGATCGACGAGGCCTGCACGCCGGGCGGGAACTGCGAGGTGGCCGCGGTGACGTAGGACTGGATCTCGGCCAGGGCGCGGGACGGGTCGTAGTTCAGCTTGAGGTTCACCACGATGTCGGACAGTCCGGTCGTCGATGTCGAGGTCATGGTGTCGATGCCCTGGGCCTGGCTGATCTTGCCTTCCAGCGGCGTGGTGACGAAGCCCGCCACGGTGGCCGGATCGGCGCCGTAGTAGCTGGTCTGGATCTCCACCGTGCCGGTGACGGTGTGCGGGAACTTCTCGATCGGCATGGCCTGTTCGGCGCGCAGGCCGAACACCAGCACCAGGATGGAAACCACGCAGGACAGCACGATCCGGTGGATGAACAGGTCGGTCAGGCGCATCGGGCGCTGCTCCTCATTCTTCCGGCGGGTTGGGCGTCAGCGCGTTTGGCGGCTCGACGCGGTTGTCGATCACCACCGTGGATCCGCTGCGCAGCTTGATCTGGCCCGCGGTGACCACGGCGTCCCCGTCGCGCAGCCCCGACAGCACCACAACCCGGTCGCCCTGCGTCTCGCCCAGCGTCACCACGCGCGAGGTGGCGAGGAACACCTGCGGCTTGCCCGGCGCCTGGCCCGGCTGCGGGGTGAGCACGTAGACGAAGTCGCCGTACGGGTTGAAGCTCACCGCGGCTTGCGGCACCGCCAGCACCTTCCGCGTCGGCCCGAGATCCAGGCGCGCGACGGCGAACATGCCGGGCAGCAGGGTGTGGTCGTGGTTGTCCAGGCTGGCCCGCACCGAGGCCATGCGGCTTTGCGCGTCGATGCGGCTGTCCAGCGCCTGCACCGCGGCGTGGAACACCCGGCCGGGATAGGTGTCGACGCTGACCTCCACCGGCCGCCCCGGCCGGATGTCGCCGACCTGCTGCTGCGGCACCGAGAAGTCGACATAGATCGGGTCCAGCGCCTGCAGCGTGGTCACCGCCGTGCCCGGAGGCAGGTACTGGCCGAGATCGACCTCGCGGATGCCCAGCCGGCCACTGAACGGCGCACGCACGATCTTCTCGTCCATCGCCTCGGTTTGCGCCGCGACCTGCGCCTGGTAGCTGCGCAGGTTGGCGGTGTCGAGATCCAGCGTGGCGTGGCTCACCGCCTGCGCCGCGAACTGCTTCTGGTCGCGCTGGAGGTTGGTGGTGTAGAGCGCGACCTCGGCCTGCAGCTGCTGCAGCTTGGCCGGGTCGTCGTACAGCCGCAGGCGAAGCAGCACGGCGCCGGCCTTGACGTCCTCGCCAGACTTGAAGTCGATCTCGTCGACGATGCCCGGCACCTGCGCCGACAGGTCAGCACCCTGCACCGCCCGCACCTGCCCATACGCCTTCAGGCGGTCCTGCCAGGACTGGGGATGCACCACGATGTCGGACACGGTCTGCGGCGGCTCGGCCGCCTGGGCGGCGGAGCCGGGTGCGGCGGCGCGGTAGACGAGCTGCCAGACCAGCAAGCCGGACACCGCCAGCACGAGAAGCAGCAGCAGCAGAAGGGATCGTGTCCGCGTCATGGAAGCGTTCCGTCGCAGTCCGGGATCGGGTGGAAGGGCGGCAGCAGGGCTCATGGCAGCGGCGAGCTCAGCAGGCCGGGCGGCGGAGGCGGAAGATCGTGGCGGTGCCACCAGCCGCCGCCCAGCGCCTGGAACAGCAGCACGGTGTCGGCATAGCGCGCCGCCTGGGCCCGGATCAGGGTGATCACCGCGCTCTGGTAGGTCTGCTCGGCGGTCAGCACGCTGAGATAGGACACCCCGCCCAGCTTGTACTGCAGGCTGGCCAGCGACAGGCTGCGCTGCCCGGCCTGCGCCGCGGTCAGGGCGTACTGGAGGTTGACCGCGTCGTTCTGCAGCTGCGCCAGCACGTCGGCCACGTTCTGGAACGCCGTCACCACCGTGTTGCGCCAGGCCGCCGCCGCCTGCAGCATCGCCGCCTTCTGCGCGCGCTGCCGGTGCAGCAGCTGGCCCGCGTCGAAGATCGGCTGCACCGCCTGGTTCACCACCGACCACAGGCCGTTGCCCGGGCTGAACAGCTGGTGGGTGTCGGCGGCGGACGAGCCGACGCTGGCGCTCAGCGTCACCTGCGGCAGGCGCTGCGCGATGTCGACGCCGAGAAGGGCGGTCTGTGCGTGCAGGGTTTCCTGCGCCGCCAGGATGTCGGGACGCTGCGACAGCAGCGACGACGGCAGGCTCACCGGCAGGGTGTCGGGCAGCACCAGCTGGTCCAGGGTGAGGACGGGAAGCTCGACCTCGGACGGCGCCTGCCCGAGATAGGCGGCGATCTGGTCGCGCGTCTGCACCAGCTGGGTTTGCAGCGGCACCAGCACGGTTTGCGCTTCCGCCACCTGCGCCTGCTGGGTGGCGACGTCGGTGCCGGTGGCGCCGCCGAGCTGG
>CAXTMS010000250.1:0-4819 GCA_964245345.1 uncultured Acetobacteraceae bacterium
CCGGCCGCCTCGGCCACCGCGGCCAGGAAGTCGCGATAGGGCATCGCCTCCGGTCCCGCCACCACCAGCGCGTGCGGACCGTGCCAGTCGCGGTCCAGGGCGGACAGGATCGAGGCGGTCAGGTCGGACTGGTGGATCGGCTGCACCAGGGCGCGGCCGCCGCCCGGCAGGGGAGCCACCGGCAGGCGCCGAAGCAGGGTGGCCAGGCGCTGGACGTTGTTCTCGCCCTGCGCGCCGTAGATCATGGTCGGGTGCAGGATCACGCCGTTGCGGCCGGAGGCGAGCAGGGCGCGCTCGCCGGCCAGCACGCCGTTGCCGTGCGCGTCCGGCCAGCGGGTGAACTTGCGCGTGCTGCCGAGGAACACCAGCCGCGCGTGCGGCGGGGCGGCGGCCAGCACCTCGGGCGCGTGGCTGGCATGGGCGGTGCTGACCACCCGCTCGGCGTCGTGCAGGGCGGCGGCCAAGGCGCGTGCATCGCGCAGGTCGGCCAGGCGCGGCGAAAGGTCGATGCCGGTGGCGGCCCAGCGGCGGAGGTCGCGCACCACGGGCACCACCGTGACCGAGCGCGCGCGCAGCGCCCGGACCAGCGCCAGGCCGGAGCGGCCGGACGCGCCGATCACGTGGACCGGGGACGACGGGGACGGGGCGGAGCGGGACGCGGAGGACATGGCGGCCATCATGCCCTGGCGGCGTGGATCGCGCAGCCGGAACCGGGCGGTGTTGCGGTAGCATGATACCGTGGCACAGTTTGCAGTTCCCATCACGGCTTACACGAACCGCTTGACGGTTGTCGTCGTGGCGCAGATAAGGCCGGCGTCTTGCGGGCGCCGCGGCGTTCGTTTGCCTGAACACGGAAGCCATGCCCATGAAGACCACGGTCTCGCTGAAGCCCGCGGAGGTGACGAAGAACTGGGTCCTGATCGACGCCGACGGGCTCGTTCTGGGCCGGCTCGCCGCCATCATCGCCCAGCGCCTGCGCGGCAAGCACAAGGCGCAGTTCACCCCGCACGTCGATTGCGGCGACAACATCGTCGTCATCAACGCCGAGAAGGTGCGGCTCACCGGCAACAAGGCCGGGCAGAAGCTGTTCCACTACCACACCGGCTTCGCCGGCGGCATCAAGCAGCGCACGATCGCGCAGCGCCTGGAAGGCAAGAACCCGGGCCACGTGATCACCAAGGCGGTGGAACGGATGATCACCCGCGGGCCGCTGCAGCGGGCGCAGATGAAGCACCTGTACGTGTATGCCGGCACCACCCATCCGCATGACGGGCAGCGGCCGCAGGCGCTGGACGTCGCGGCGATGAACCGCAAGAACTCCGTCACGTCCGCGCGCGTGGAGAACTGATCATGTCCGAAACCCAGACACGCACCGGCTCGCTCGCCGACCTCAAGGACCTGGCGGTCCAGGCCGGCGTCGCCGTGACCCCGGACGAGGCGGTGGTGCGCGAGCCCAAGCGCGACGCGCAGGGACGCGCCTACGCCACCGGCCGTCGCAAGAACGCGGTCGCCCGCGTGTGGATCAAGCCCGGCCGCGGCGAGATCACCGTGAACAACCGCAAGGTCGGCACCTATTTCGCGCGTCCGGTGCTGCGCATGCTGCTGACCCAGCCGTTCCTGGTGGCGGACCGCTACAACCAGTTCGACGTGTACTGCACCGTGGCCGGCGGCGGGCTGTCCGGCCAGGCCGGCGCGCTTCGCCACGGCATCAGCCGCGCGCTGACCTATTACGATCCGGGCCTGCGCGGCATCCTGAAGGTGGCGGGCTTCCTGACCCGGGACAGCCGCGTGGTCGAGCGCAAGAAGTACGGCAAGGCCAAGGCACGCCGGTCGTTCCAGTTCTCCAAGCGCTGAGGTTCGCGCTTCAAGGGTGCCGGCCGGACGCGCCGTCGGCTGGCCCCGAGGCTGCCGGGCAGGATCAGGACCGCGGGCGCGGTCACGCGCTTGTCCGCCGGCAGCGAGGGCCGGTCGCTGGACTCCAATGTGGATGGTTGGCCGGCGGTGCCGGTCTTCCCCGCGTGGCGGTGCAGCAGGGATATCAAGGGTAGCTGGCACAGAGACGCGAAGATGTCGGGCCGAGCACCGCCGCCGGCCGGAACGACGCTTCGCCGCGCAGCAGCCGGTGCATGAAGCTGGCCGCCGGCGCGACGTGTAGCCGCACGAGGCAAGGGCACGGCGCGATCCGGTCCAGCCGGACAGGCCCTGCGGCCAGGTCAGCGGGCGGAACGATGCCGGTTTCGCAGCCACATGTCGCTGAAGTCGAAAAAGGCGCGGTCGCCGCCGAACGCCCGGTGCAACAGCAGCGCCGCCGTGGTCCCGAAGGCCGCGACCAGGCCGAGAAGGCGGAGCAGGGACAGCATCGGCAGGCGACGGACCATCGCCGCCGGCAGGCCGCAGTCCCGCGGGCGACGCAGGGGGTCGGGTTCCGCCGGGCGGCGTTTGCGCGCATCGTGGTGCGGCGGCGGGCGCAAGGAGGAACGGGACTTGGCAGCGGCGACCGTGTTCATCGACGGCGAGGCGGGCACCACCGGGCTCGGGATCAGGCGCCGCCTGCAGGCGCTGCCGGTCGAGGTGCGGTCGGTCGAGCCGGCCTTGCGCAAGGATCCGGACGCACGCCGGGCGCTGATGGAGCAGGCGGACCTGGTGGTGCTGTGCCTGCCGGACGCGGCGTCGCGCGAGGCGGCCGAGCTGGCGGCGGGGCTGCACCGGCCGCCGCGGCTGCTGGATGCCAGCACCGCGTTCCGCACCCATCCGGACTGGACGTACGGCTTCCCGGAGATGCGGCGCGGCCAGGCGGAGGCGATCGCGCAGGCGCAGCGCGTGTCCAACCCCGGCTGCTATCCGACCGGGGCGATCGCGCTGCTGCGGCCGCTGATCGAGGCGGGGCTGCTGCCGGGCGACCATCCGGTCGCGGTCAACGCGGTGAGCGGCTATTCCGGCGGCGGCCGGGGCATGATCGAGGCGCACGAGCGGGACGGCGGCCCTCCGTTCACGCTGTATGGGCTGGACCTCGAGCACAAGCACGTGCCGGAGATCAAGGTGCAGGCCGGGCTGACGCGGCGGCCGATCTTCGTGCCCTCGGTCGGGCACTTCCCGCAGGGCATGATCGTGTCGATCCCGCTGCATCTCGACGGGCTTCCGGGCCACGTGTCCGGCGCCGACCTTCATGCGGCGCTGTCGGACTGGTATCGCGGCTCGACCCGGATCTCGGTGCTGGACGCGGCCGAGCCGGTGGTGCTGCCGGCGGACGGGCTGGCCGGGAGCGACGTCATGGAGCTGCGCGTGCACGCCCATGACGGCCACCGGCACGCCCTGCTCACCGCGCGCCTGGACAACCTCGGCAAGGGCGCGTCCGGGGCGGCGGTGCAGAACATCGCCCTGATGCTTGGGTTCGCCGACGGGGACACCGTTCCGGAGGCGAGCCGAGGGTGAGCCGGCGCTGGCTGCAGGCCCTGGTGGCGGTGCTCGGCCTGGTGCCGGTGCTGGCGGGGCTGTCGGGGGTGGTGCTCGGCGCGTCCATGACCGGGCCGGCGCTCCCGGCCGCCTTTTCCAGCGGTCTCGACAGCCATGTCCGCTACCTGTCCGGGCTGCTGCTGGCGATCGGCCTCGGGTTCTGGAGCACGATCCCGTCGATCGAGCGCCGGTCCGCGCGCTTCCGGTTGTTGACGGCCTTGGTGGTGGCAGGCGGGCTGGGGCGGCTGCTGGGCGTGCTGGTGGACGGGGTGCCGCCGGCGCCGATGCTGGGCGGGCTGGCGATGGAGCTGGCGGTGACCCCGCTGCTGTGTGTGTGGCAGGCGCGGGTCGCGCTCGACCGCCGGTGACAAGCCGTGCGGCTAGTCCGGCTGCACCGGCGGCGCATAGGCCGAGCCGTCCTCGGCGCGGGCGGGGTGCAGCAGGTAATGGGGTTGCGCCGGCCTGGCGATCACCGCGAACTCGCGCGCCAGCCGGTGCAGGCCGTCGCGGAGCTGCGGTCCGCTCACGGCGAGGCCGTGGCCGGACAGGAGCAGCTCCGGCTCCAGCGCGGCCAGGGTGGTGGCGGAACGGTGCGCCGCCGCCCAGTCCTGGGTGAAGTACATCGGCGGCCCATGCAGCTCGGTGCGCGCGGCCAGCACCGCATAGGCGGATTCCTGCGCGGTGGTGATGACGGCGTCGGCCGAAAGCAGGGTGCGGTCGGACGGGCGCCACAGCGACACCTGCCCGACGGAATGGCCGGGCGTGTGGATCCAGCGCCAGCCGTCCAGGTGCGGCAGGCTTCCATCCTCGGCGAGGGCACGGAGGCGGCTGCCGAGCGACACGGGGCCGCGCGGGTAGAGCCGGGACAAGCGCGACATCAGGCCGCCGCCGACCGCCGGGTCCGGCGGCGGGTAGGCGGCGCTGCCGTCGAGATAGGGATGCTCCAGGGGGTGCGCATACACCGGCGCGTCCCAGCGCTCGGCCAGCGCCTCGACGGCACCGACATGGTCGAAATGCCCGTGCGTCAGCACGATGGCGGCCGGGCGCGACACGCCGAACCGGTGCACCGCGGCGGCCTGGATCTCGGTTTCCGAGTCCGGCAGCCCGGCATCGACCAGCACCCAGCCGCGGTCCGGAGCGCCGGCGGGCCCGAGAAAGGCGACGTTGACCAGGGTGAGCCGCCGATAAGCGAGGTCCGGCCGCAGCTCGATTACGCCGCTGCCGGTGGCGGTTCCGGTCACGCAGTCTGGATCGAGCGGGATCTGCTGGGCCATCGGACGCTCCATGGCGAGGTGCCGCCGTGCGGGGATAAGGGTGGTGGACCCCACACGCGACGCGGGGGCGCGGGTTCCGTTGCGGCATCCCG
>CAXTMS010000251.1:0-2434 GCA_964245345.1 uncultured Acetobacteraceae bacterium
GCACCTCGCGCCCGGCCAAACGAAAACGACGGTCAGCATAGTCGGCAAGACGCATCTGCTGGTCTTCGTCCTCAAGCCGGTGTTGCGCGTGCCGGACCCGCTCTGCTGCTGCCGACCGGAGCAGCGGGCTCAGGCACCCTATAGCATCCCTGACCGGCTTGCCTATTGCACGGACGTGACAGGCCGTGGTGCCTGCTCCGCATGGGTGCGGCGCATCACCGCCCGTCGCAGCGGCGGCGGCAGCAGGGCGGCGGCCCAGTTGATCGCGACGAACTGCCACGGCAGCACCTGGTGGGCGCGGTTGCGTTCGATGGCCGCCGCGATGCGTGCCGCCGCCGCCTCGGGCTGCAGCAGGAACGGCTTGGGCGCGCGCAGCCGACGGCTCATCGGCGTGTCGACGAAGCCGGGAGACACAAGGGTGACGCCGACGCCCCGGTCCTGCAGCCCGAGCCGGAGGGAGGTGGCGAAGCGCGACAGCCCGGCCTTGGAGCCGGCATAGGCGGCGGCATAGGGCAGGTCGTGGAAGGCGGCGACCGAGCCCAGCAGCGCGATCTGGCCCCGGCCGCGCTGCGCCATGCGCTCGCCGAGTGCCGTGGCCAGGGTGGCGGGAGCGGCGAAGTTGACCAGGGCAAGCTCCAGCACCAGCTCCGGCCGCTCGGTGGGAGCATCCGGCGGCCGCATGTCGCCCAGGCCCGCAGCCAGGATCGCCAGCGCCACGGGGTCCCGCGCGTCGTCGGCGCGCACGGCGTCCAGCGCGGCAGCAACGTCGAGGAGGTCGAGCGCACGCGATCGCACCGCGGCGCCGGCGGCCCGGCAGCGGGTCGCCACCGCGTCGAGCCGCGCCGGGTCGCGCCCCCACAGGATCAGCGTTCGTCCGGGAGCCGCGTAGTGCACGGCAAGGGCCGCGCCCAGGCCGCTGGACGCGCCGGTGACCAGGACGCAGGCCGGTTCGGCCACCGTCCGGCGGCTCATCCGTCGTGCTCCGGCGTGCTGGTCTGGATGCATGTGTTTCCCTGGATCGCCTGCCGGCCTTATCTGTGCCGGCCGCGCGCTGCCCCCACAACGAGGATCCACCCCAGCATGGCCGATTCTGCTGCAATCCGGACCCAGGCTCCGTTTCACGCCGTGACGCCCGTCGCTGCGGGGCTCGCGATCGTGCCGGTCGAGACGAGGCAGCAGATGCGCATGTTCCTTCAGCTGCCGCGCCGGCTTTACGCCGGGATGCCCGGCTTCGTGCCGCCGCTGGACCTGGAGCGGCGGGGGATGTTCCACCCCAAGGCGGCGCCGTTCTTCGCCCAGGGGCGGGCCCGCTACTTCCTCGCCCACCGCGACGGAAGGGCGGTCGGACGCATCTCGGCGCAGGTCGACCCGGTGACGATGGCGCAGTGGGGCGGCCGGATCGGCCTGTTCGGGGCGCTGGACGCGGCAAACGACGCGGAGGCCGTGTCCGCCCTGCTGGGGCAGGCGGTCGCCTGGCTCAAGGCGGAAGGGATGGAGCGGGCGCGCGGGCCGTATGCGCTGGCGCCCAACGGCGAGGCCGGGTTGCTGGTGGAAGGCGAGCGGGAGCGCACCATGCTGATGTCGCCCTGGCACCCGTCCTATCTCGGGCCGCTGGTGGAGCAGGCCGGCTGGAACAAGGTCAAGGACCTGCTGGCCTACGAGCTGGAGATCGGGCCCGACGCGGAGGCGGCGCTGCCGGTGGGGCGGAGCCGGCTGCTGGAGTCCGAGGCGGCACGGGGCATCACCGTGCGCCGGCTGGACAAGAAGCACCTGGCCCGCGACGCGGCGATCATGGGGCAGCTGTACAACGACGCCTGGGCCGAGAACTGGGGCTTCGTGCCGATCACCGAGCCGGACGTGGCGGCGATGGTGAAGGAGCTCAAGCCGATGATACGGCCCGAGCACCTGGTGCTGGTGGAGCGGGACGGGGTGCCGGTCGGCTTCGCGCTGGTGCTGCCCAACATCTACGACGTGGTGGGCGACCTGGGTGGGGCGCCGAGCCCGCTGGGTTGGATCAGGCTGGTGTCGCGGCTGCTTCGCAACCGGTTCACCTCGGGACGGGTCATCCTGCTCGGCATCGCCGGCTCGCTGCGCGGCACCACGCTGGGGGCGATGATGCCGTCGCTGATCATCGCCGAGCTGATGCGGCGGGGGCGGGAGATGCCGTTCCGCACCGTGGAGCTGGGCTGGATCCTGGAAGACAACATGCGCATGCGCCGGCTGATCGAGCGGCTGTCGCCAAAGCCGAACAAGGTGTTCCGGCTCTACGAGCGGGCGCTTTGAGAACCGGAAGACGCTCCTAGTTTGGGACCGCGAGGTTGGACGCGACGATCCTGCCGGACGGGGTGCGCACGGTATCCAGGGTGTCCAGCAAGGGGAGCCGGCGCGTGGTCCAGGCGCTCATCCGGTCGACGAGGCTGCGCATGGCGGGATC
>CAXTMS010000251.1:2534-4815 GCA_964245345.1 uncultured Acetobacteraceae bacterium
CCAATGCGATCCGGAGATGCGGAAGTAGGTCACGCCGACCATCCTGGGCGGGATCGTCTCGCCGGTGCGCTGCATGGTTTCCAGCCCCACCCGCAGCTCCGGAGGTGCGTCGGGGAGAGCCCAGAACAGGGACGGGGCGGTGGCTTCGGCCACGAACCAGCAGGAGTCGCGTCCGTCGACCGGGCCTGCGAGCCGCCTGGAGGCGTAGCGGCCGGCGGTGTCGCAGAACCGGTTGGGCGGCAGCCGGGCCAGCGTGCCCGGCGTCTTCGGATCGCTGCCGCGGATCAGGATCAGGCCGGTGACCTGGTGTGCGGCGAGCCGTGCCAGCAGCAGGCCGCCGCTGGACGGACCATCGTCGCTGGAGGTGTCGCCGTTGACCGAAACGATGGTCCAGTTGCCTGGTGGCAACGGGATCTCCTGATGGAACAATGGCACCGTTACCGAGTAGGTGGGACGCATCGTCGCCTCGATGCCCACCACCGTCGCTTCCGGCTGGCGGATGTTGGACGGGCCGATGCGGTAGAACGGCATGAACGCGTCCAGGAACTCGGCGCGGTCGAACGTGCCCGGCGGCCGGTTCTGGATCGGCGGGAGAACGGGTGCGGGTCGGTCGGACCCATTTTCCGCCGGTCCCTGATCCGCGTGCCCGGGGATGAACCGGCCCGGTTCCGCGGCGGCCGGCCCGAACGGGACCGAGAACAGGATCGCGGCACGGCAAAGCCGCTGGAACGCATCGGGCATCGGGATGTCCGCTCGTGTGGGCCGTTGGCGAAAGGAAACGCCGGCGCCTCGTTGCGGTCCATCATCGATCCACTCGTCTGCCGGTTCAAGGCAGCTTGGCGACTGGTCAATCCTCGATCGTGCCGTGCGAGTCGGCGTGGCCGAGGCGCCAATAGCCGGTGGCCCTGATGTCGGGGCGGGCGAGGCCGCGCTCGATCAGCTGGGTGCGGAGCCGGCGGACGGTGTCGATCTCCCCGGCGATCCAGGCGTGGAGGTCGGCCGCCGGAAGCCGCGCGCTCCACAGCGCCTCGTCCAGCAGCCGGGTGGTGCCGGGCTCGGCGCCGCGGCGATGCAGCCACATGATCTCGGCGTTGGCGGCGGTGGGAAGGTGCCGCTCCTCGGCGGCGTCGGCGATCTCGATCAGCACCAGGGCGCGCGTGCCGGGGTGCATCTCCTCCAGGCGGCGGGCGATGGCGGGCAGGGCGGTCTCGTCGCCGGCGAGCAGGTAGGCGGCGTAGTCCTCCGGGATCAGCATCGAGCCACGCGGGCCGGCGACGCCGAGCCGCTGCCCGGGGACGGCCTGCGCGGCCCAGGAGGAGGCGGGGCCGTCGCCGTGCAGCACGAACTCCACCGTGAGCTCACAGGCGGCGGGATCATGGCGGCGCGGCGTGTAGTCGCGCACCGGACCGTTCTCCGGGAACGCCGTCGCCACCTCGCCGGGTGCGGGGAAGAACAGCTTCACGTGGTCGTCGGCGGCGGCGGAGGTGAAGCCGTTCAGCGCGTCGCCGCCGAGCACGATCCGGCGCAGGCGCGGCGTGAGCTGCTCCACCCGCACCACCTGCAGCAGGCGACGGCGCACCTCGTGGCGGACGCGCAGCGGGGTGCGGGCGAGGGCGTTCACCGGCGGCCCTTCAGGATCTCGTCGGTGGCGCGGGCGAGGATGGCGGCGATGCGCCGGGCCTCGTCCGGGCCGGCATCCCGGGTGCGCATGAGTGCTGCCTTGAGGGCGTGGCGGGCCCCGTGCAGGGCGTCGGCGGCGGCCGGGTCGCGGTCGTCCAGGCCGGCATAGGCGTCGCGGACGCCGTCCATGCGGGTGCCGATCCGGGACAGCATGTCGAGCATGGCGTCGGCGCGGACGCGGTTGGTGGCGAGCTCGGCGCGGCCGGCATCGGTGAGGGTGTAGAGCTTGCGGGTGCCGTCGAGGGTGACGGACGCTTGGCCGATCTCGTCGAGAAAGGTCAGGGCCGGATACACCATGCCGGGGCTCGGGGCATAGAAGCCGCCGGAGCGCTGTTCCAGGGTGCGGATCAGCTCGTAGCCGTGTGCCGGGCGCTCGGCGAGCAGGGCCAGCAGCAGCAGCTGGAGGTCGGCAGAGCCGAGCTTGCGGCCTCCCGGCATGCCGTCGCCGCCCATGAAGCCGCCGCGGCCGCGGCCGAAACCGCGGCCACCTCCGGGGCCGCGACCATGGTGGCCGATGGCATGGATGAAGCGCCGAACGTGATGATGGTTATCTTTGAACATATCTTAAGATAGCTTGGCACTGGAAAAAGCGCTAGCGGAA
>CAXTMS010000252.1:0-4811 GCA_964245345.1 uncultured Acetobacteraceae bacterium
GCCGGTGGATGGTGCGCCCTTCCAGCCCGGTGCTCTCCGTCAGCCGCTTGGCCGCGCGTCCTGTGGGGGCGCATAGCGCCACCTCCACGTCTTTGGCCCCCAGCACCTTGAGGATGGAGTTCACCAAGGTGGTCTTGCCCACCCCGGGACCACCGATGATCACCAGCACCTTGCTCCGCACCGCCAGACCCAATGCCTCGACCTGGCTCGGTGCCAGGCTGAGCCCGGTCTTGTTCTCCACCCAGGGGATTGCCTTGACCAAGTCGTCGGTCGTCGGACAGCCACCAGAGCAAGGCATGGGTGTCGAGGAGAAGCTTCATTCCTCCATCGCTGCCAGCACGTCGGCAGGCAGGATGTCGAAGTCGTCTGCCATCCGGATCTGACCCTTGAGCGCACCGGGCTGGCGCGCAGGATGGTGGGTCAGGGACGGAGGATGAAGCTCGGCGATGACAGCGTTGTGGGAGGTGATCAGCACCGCTCTTCCTTGGCGGGCTTCCCGCAGGTAGCGGGTCAGGTTGCTCCTGAGTTCACGAACGCCGACACGGATCTGCTGGCCGCTCCCTGGCTGGTCTTCCATGACCGTTCCAATCTAGTCGTGCACACAAAGCGTGTGCACAAAGAGCTGCCTCGTCAACATCCTGAGCGAGGGCCAGAAATGCTGGGCAGCAGTCAGGTTGAGGTCAGACGGCGACACCCTCTGACCTGATGGCGCTGCTCCGCCCGAGCCCGAACATCACCAGGCTGCCGACCACGGCGCCCAGGCCGCAATAGCCGATCGCCCCGCGGGCACCGTAGCCGTCGACGAGCAGGCCGCCGACAATGGCCCCGGTGGCGATCGCGACCTGGAACATCGTCACCAGCAGGGCGCCGGCACTTTCCGCATGGTCGGGTGCCGACTGCGTGGTCAGGGTCTGAAGCGCCACCGGCAGCGCGCCGAATGCGAAGCCCCAGGCCGCCAGGGCTGCAAAGGTGACGGATGCCGCGGCACCGTAGCCGAGCAGCAGCAGCGAGGCCGCCGCGAGCAGCAGTGACCCAAGCCCAACGCCGAGCCTGGCGCTTCGTCCGGCAACGACACCTCCAGCCAGGTTGCCGAAGAAGCCGCCGACGCCGAACACGAGCAGCACCAGCGATATGCTCGCAGCATGCAGATGCGACACCTGTTCCAGGAACGGTCGCACATAGGTGAAGCCGGCGAAGTGCCCGGAGATCACCAGGAGCAGGGTCAGCATGCCGACCTGGATGCGCGGCCGGCGCAGCAGGACCAGGAAGGTGCCAAGGCCCGGAGCGTCCGTCGCCGGCAGCCGCGGGAGGGTCACGAACAGCGCCAGCAGGGCAGCCACGGATAGTCCGCCGGCCGACAGGAACGTCATGCGCCAGCCGATCAGGTCACCAAGGTAGGCGCCGAGCGGTGCCGCACAGACCGTGGCGGCGGACACGCCGGTGAAGATGATCGAGATCGCCCGCGCGACTAAGCGCTGCGGCACCAGACGCAGGCACAGGGCCGGCGCCAGCGACCAGAAGCCGCCGAGCGCGAAGCCGAGCGCCACCCGTGCCACAAGCAGGATCCAGACGGTGGAGGCCAGGGCTGCCAGCAGGTTCGATACCACCAGCAACAGCACCAGGGCACGCACGATGACCCGCCGGTCGATCCGGCCGAGCCCGACCACGACGATCGGCCCGGCGAAGGCGCCCACCAGTGCCGTCGCGGTGACGGCTTGTCCGGCAGTGCCGTCGGATACGCCGAGGCCCTGGGACATGGGCGTCAGGAGGCTAGCAGGCAGGAACTCGGCCGTGACCAGCGCGAACACGCCCAGTGCCAGCGAGAACACGGCGCTCCAGGCGGCGTGTGCCGGTTCGGTACCTGTGTCAGGCGAAGGGTTCACCGTGATTGCGTCGCCGCGGCTGGACGTTTTTGACATGGATGCAGTTCTGGCAGGCCCAACTGGCGGCTACCAGGCTTCGGGTGCAATGCAGCATTCTCGACAAGGCGGAGGAGTGGACACCCTGACTAGAACCGCCGGACGAACCTATCCTGCACACGAGGGCAACTGGCCTCCGGCGAAGGCATGGCGAGCGCCATCAGACCGTCCAGCACTTCGCTCCAGCCGTTGTTGTTGTCGTCCATCCTGTCGTTTGTCCCACACCCTTCAACGCTGGACAGCATGACGTTCCAGATCCGCCAGCGCGCAGTGGTCCAGCGCGCCGGCGTGGGTCGCCTCGAGCGCCACTTCAGGAGCACAGCCAGCTTCGAGCGCCTCCTGCCACCGCGGCGCGCAGAGGCACCAGCGGTCGCCAGGCTTGAGCCCGGGGAAACCGTGCTCGGGCCGAGGCGTGGACAGGTCGTTGCCATGCTCCTGGCTGAAGCGCAGGAACTCGGCTGTCACCACCGCACAAACGGTGTGGCTGCCGCGGTCCTGCGGTCCGGTGTTGCAGCATCCATCCCGAAAGAACCCGGTGAGCGGCTCGGTCGAGCAGGCCTGCAATGCGCCGCCCAGCACGTTGTGGCTGGGCTGACGATCCGGCCGGCCAGAAAAGCTCCCCATTTGATCAAGCGGCATGGTGCGGTGGCTCCAATGAGAAGGCGCTGAGCAGACAATCGTGGGAGATACGAGCAGGGCCGGCGGGCGGTTGCTATGTTCACGCGGTCCATGACCTGGCGCAGTCGGCTACACCGAGCTGGACGGTTCATGCCATCGGGTTCCTGGTCAATACGCTCAGTCTTGACCAAGACAGGAAGTGTAGCAACATGGCTACTTCTTGATAGGAGCAGGGGCATGACGATCACGACCTTGTCGAGCCGCGAGTTCAACCAGGACACCGGTCGGGCCAAGAAGGCTGCAACGGCAGGTCCCGTGTTCATCACCGACCGCGGTGTGCCTGCCCATGTGCTGCTCAGCATCGAGGCGTATCAGCAACTCATCGGAGGGCAGGAGAGCATCATCGACAGGCTGGGGATGCCGCCCGGCGTGGAGGACGTGGAGCTCGAGCTTCCTCCGGGAGGCGATCTCGCCCGGCCAGCCGACTTCTTCTGATGTTCCTGCTCGATACCAACGTGATCTCCGAGCTGCGGAAGGCGAGGGCTGGCAAGGCCGATGCCAACGTGACGGCGTGGGCACGGACCATCCCGGTCGGGAGCCTCTTCCTATCGGTGATCGTCATCCAGGAGCTGGAGATCGGCGTGTTGCTTGCCGAGCGCCGTGACCCTGCCAAAGGTGGGATCCTGCGCACTTGGCTGGACGATCACGTGCTCCCCAGCTTCTCCGAGCGCATCCTGCCCATCGACACGGTCGTGGCACGTCGAAGTGCCGCCCTGCACGTCCCGGATCTCCGGCCGGTTCGCGATGGACTGATTGCGGCGACGGCGCTGACCCACGGCATGACGGTGGCGACCCGGAACCTGGCTGATTTCGTTCCCACGGGCGTGTCGGTTCTGGACCCATGGCAGGCTTCATCCCCAGCTTGACACAAGAAACCCCCTTGCACTGACGAGCAGGTCCTGCAGCACGCGTCCAGCTCTTCGAGGTATATCCGGACGAAGATGACCGGACGCTTATGGCCCGCCTTCCGGCAGCCGATTGCAAGACTCCGATCGGCAACGGAGAGGTTCGGCGGATGTCGTATTGCGGTGGCTAGGGTTGAGCCGCGCAGGGAGTCGGATAGGTCGAGCTCTCAACCCAACGCGTTCTTGAAGCGCTCCAGCCATGACGGGTCCGTGGCCGCGATCACGGCGAAGTCGCCATCGTGGCCGGGGCCGAACAAGAGGCGCACGCCGTCCGGAAGGGCGCGGCCACGCCAATCGAGGTCCTGGCGAAGCACGTCGAGGATCGGGGCCGGATCAGCTTCGGGATCGAACACCAGCACCGACTGCAAGGCGTAGCTCCACCCGCCATAGGCGAAGAGGGCGGCGGCGACCGCCGGATCGGACGCGACCGCCAGGCCGAACGCGTTTCCGCCGAGCCCGGCGATGTCGAGCAACCTGTTTACCACTGATCGCGGTACTGGCGGGATGCTGGTCTCTGCGCCCGCCAAGGGCTCGTCATACCGAAACGCCACCTTGCCGCACGCTGCCAGGGCACTGCTCAGGGCTGCGACGACGTCGGGTCGTATCGTATCCTCGCTGTCCTCCGGGGGCAGGGGCCAGTCCACCATGGCACGAACCGTCCGCAGCGGCTCGAGGCGAGCCGCCTCCGTCCCGCGGGGAGGAACGCCGTCGGTAATCTCGATGGAGGCCTTCATGGTGACGGCACCGGCAGCTCGGGCATCCGCACGAACACGGTCCCTTCGGCGAAGTCGTAGAGGTAGCCGACAGTGGCCTCCGCTGACAGGTAGCCTATGAGGCCGCCGATAATCGCGCCGATGCCGCCGCCGACCGCCGTGCCACCGCCCGGCTCGACGAGGGTGCCTATGCCAGCACCCACCCGGCCGAGCTAGATCGCACCGACACCGACACCGACACCGGCTGCGACCCAGGCGCAGACGACCTGCATCGACCGCCGCCAGGGCCGGTCGGCCACGACGATCGAGACGCCGTCGACCACGATGCCAGCAACCACAAAGACGCGTCCGGCCACCCGGAACGCTCATGCGCCCCAATGCGGCGCCGCGCCTCCGGGGCCAGCTTGCATATGATTGGTGATGTTCGGGAACCGTGCCCGGCCGCCTCCCTCGGCTTTCCAATGGTAGTCGACCTGGCCGGTCGACGTGTTCGGTCCGTAGTCGAGCCGCAGACCCAGCCTGTCGCGTCGGGTGTCCTCCGGATTGCGAATGAAGATGGATGAAGTCGATCGCTTGTAGCCAGGGGGAGGCTGCAC
>CAXTMS010000253.1:0-4809 GCA_964245345.1 uncultured Acetobacteraceae bacterium
GGGCGCTTCTGGCAACGCTGCCGCCGCTCAACCGCCTGCACGAAGCGGACGATCGCGTCGGGCTGCGATGCGATGGTGCATCCGTCCAGATGATGACGGAGATGCGCGACAGAAGGCCGGGCGGAGCGGTGGCCGGTCGGCATCTCGCGCATCTGATGCTGCTGTAGGCACCCGGCTATACCTGTCACGGCAGGCCAGCGACCGGGTCAGGGCTTCTTTGGACGCTCGCCGAACTGGCGCCCAGGCCCCGGTTCGTCTCGCTCGGATTTTGCGCGACGCTTCCGGAAACGGGTCAAGGAAAGACCGACGGATGGGCCGGACCCGCGCGGGAAGATCGCCAACGCGCTCGGCCAAGAGTCCGAAAACGCCTTCACGGCGTTCAGGCGCGTCATGGGTTGTTCGCCGCGTCGCTTTTCTCGTGCGGAAGCGAAGGGTCCCGGCACTCTCAAGCAAACCGGGATCTGATTTCCCGAACCCTGTGATCATCAAGGATTTCCGATGCTAGAACCAGGCCTGTAACCCGGCATCCTTTCGGGCTCGGCACCATGGCGCGGATCCTGTCGCGTGTTCAAAGGCACGCGCACTGCATGTCCGGGGATGCCGTTCCGGTATGCGACCATCTATATCCTGACTCGGCCGGGGACCTGACGTTCCCGAAGCCGCATCAAGGAGTGACAGCATGACAAGCACGACCGCATCCCTGCTACGCAAGCTCGCGGCGTCGGCAATGATCACCGGTGCCCTGGCAGTTTCCGCCGTGATCCCGGCGGAACGCCCTGGCCAGGCCGTCGACATCGCGCGCGACGCGCCGCAATCCTCGCCGGACATCCTGCATCACTGGCCGACCCGCGCGGTAGCCGACGTCGAGCCGGCCATCCTGCACCATTGGCAGGGCACGGGGGTGACCACCGCGGACGCCGACCCGGCCATTCTTCACCACTGGTGGGCTGCCGGCGCGACGGTTGCCGACATCGATCCGGACATACTGCATCACTGGGCCTGAGGGTTCAGCGCCAGCGGGCGCTGACGGTGTCGACCTCGAAGGTCCTCGGGCCTTCTCGCCGGGTGGCGGGAAGGCTCTTTCTCGATTTTGGAACGCCGTTTACCATCCCGCCTGCATCACGGCCGTGGTCGATCTGCCTGAGTCTTCGATCTCATATGGGGAAGCCACATCTCGGATGGTCACCGTTCCCCGCGCCTTCCTGCGATGGTTTGGGGTCGCCGTCATGCTCGGCTTGCTGTTCCCGGGCCGCGACGGGCGCGCCCTGGCCCAGCAGGTATCGTTCCAGGCCTATGGCAAGGCCCAGGGTCTCACGAACGCCTGGTTCTCCTGTCTGCACCAGGACAGGTCGGGCTACATCCTCGCCTGCACCGAGCACGGCCTCTACAGCTACGACGGCCGCCGGTTCTTCAACTTCGTTCCCAGGCAGGGTCTGCCTGAAGGCGGCCTTGCGGAAGGGCTGGCGTTCGACGCCGAAGGTCGGCTGATCCTGCGCTACCCGCACAGCATCTTCGTGTCGACGACCGCGATCGGTCCAAATGTCCCGCCGCAAGCCCTGACCTTCCGGATGGCCTCGTCGAGCGCCGGCCCGATCCCGGACGACGGCACGGGCCAACTCGTGCCGTGGAAGGGTGGCGCCGTCTTCGCGGGACAGGGGCGGCTGTTTCTCGTCCGCACCGACACGAACGGCGGGCAGCCGGTGATCGAGCCGGCAGTGGGCTTGCTCCGCCAGCCTGGACTGCCGCTGCAGAACCTGTCTCCCCTTGCCGCGAACGGCACGACGCTCTGGGTTGTGCGGGCGGACGGCTCGATCTGCGGCCTCGGGACGGCGTCGGCGCGGTGTTTCGGCCGGTCCAACGGGTTGCCGTCGGACGCATGGGTGGCCCTGCTGCTGGCGCGGAACGGCCACGTCGTGGTCCGCTCGGCATCCCGCCTGGCGGATGTCGATCCCCGGACCGGTCATGTCGACGTGTCGCTGCTGCCGGACCAGGGCGGACGCTATGCCAACTATCCCGAGGCGCTGCTCCTGGCGCTGACGCCGTCGGGGCAGCTCGTCACCCAGTCCGCCGACGGGCTGATGATCCGCGAAGCGTCCGGCTGGAGAACACTCACCACCGCCAACGGCCTTCCCCCTGTCCCCATCCTGAGGCTGATGTTCGACCGCCAGGGCGATCTCTGGCTCGGCGTGCTCGGGCGAGGCCTCATGCGAGCCTTGGGCTACGGCGCGTGGAAGAATTTCGACCACCACGACGGCCTGTCCAACGACGTGCTTTGGCAGATGGCCCGGCAGCCGGGCGGACCGCTCTGGGTCGCCTCGGACGGCGGCGTCGATGCCATCGATGTCCCCACGGGCGCCGCGCCGGAGCGACGGCATTACGACGGGGCCGCCTTCTCGATCGCGTTGGACGGCTTCGGCCATCTGTGGCGGTCGGTCGGGTCGACCGCCGTCGCCCGCGTCACGCTGGGCACCGGCGAGACCGTGACCTACCCTTTGCCGCAGGTCAGCCAGATCCTTCACGGAAAGGGATCGCGGCTATGGTTCGTGACCGAGGCGGGCGTTTATGTCGTCGACGGCGCGGCACCGCCGGCGGCGCCGCAACCCGTCGCCGGCCTTTCGGGATCGGTCACCTCCGCGGCGGTCGCCGCCGATGCCAGCCTCTGGCTTCTGCACGAACAGCAGCTGCTGCACCGGCACGCCGACGGCTCGGTGGTGTCCATCAACCTCCACTGGCCGCAGCCGCAGTTCGAGCCGCTCACCCTGGCGGCGGGGCCGGAAGAAACGATGTGGATCGCGGGGGCAGGCGGCGGCTTCTACCGGTTCCGGCTTGATGGCGACCGGATCGCTTCAAGCACCAGGTTCCAGCCTCCGGACGTCGTGTCCAACAGCATCGTGTCCCTCCTCGTCGACAGCCGCGGCTGGCTTTGGGCCGGGACGGATAACGGGCTGTCGGTGTTCAACGGTCGGCGCTGGGTGTCGGCGACCACAGGCGACGGCTTGATCTGGGACGACCTCGACCAGGGCAGCCTGCTGGAGGATGCCGACGGCTCGCTGTGGATCGGCACGAGCCAGGGCCTGTCGCACCTCCTGGACCCGGGGCATCTGTTCCGCGAGCAGGACCTGAAGCCGGTCATCGCATCCGTCACCATCGGCGGCGCGACGTTCCGCGAGCGGGCGGTGCCCTTCACCCGTGAACCCTTGTTCGTGGAGTTCGGCACGCTCGACTTCCGGGCCGACATGGCGATCCGCTTCCGCTACCGCCTCGACGGCGTGGACGAAAGCTGGGCGGACACGGCGAACGGCTACGCGCGCTACGCTTCGGTTCCCCCGGGCCACCACCGGTTCGAGGTGGTGGCCTACGACCCGCTGACCCATCAGGTCTCGGCTCCCGCCTCCATCCTGCTCCGCGTCCGGGAACCGTGGTGGCTCTGGTGGCCGCTCCTGCTCCTTTACGGCGTGGTCGGCCTCGGCGCCATCTATGCCGGCTTCCGCCTGAGGTTCAGCTACCTGTTGCGGCAAAGGCGGATGCTCCAGCGCGAGGTGGACCTGCAGACGCGCGGGATCCGCGAGGCTCAGGCCGCGCTTCGCCTGTTGGCGACCCAGGATGGCCTGACGAAGCTGCTGACGCGCGGCGAGATCCAGTCGCGCCTCATCAAGACGCTGCAGGACGTCGGCCAGCCGTCCATGCTGACGATCGGCCTCCTCGACATCGACCACTTCAAGCGGATCAACGACCGGTTCGGTCATCTCGTCGGCGACGAGGTCCTCCAGGAGATCGGCCGTCGCCTGAGGTCCGCGCTGCAACCCGGCGAGGAAGCCGGCCGCTACGGCGGCGAGGAGATGCTGATCGTGTTGAGGTCCGCTCCGGCGGCGGCTTCCGACCGGATGGAGGCGCTCAAGGATCTCGTCTGCGGCGACCCCTTCGTGCTGGAGCACGAAGCGGTCGAGGTGACGTGCAGCATCGGCGTCGCCCAGGCCCGCTTTTCGGACGACTGGACGTCGCTGATCGGCCGGGCCGACGCCGCCCTCTACCAGGCCAAGAACGGCGGCCGTGACCGGATCGTCAGCGCGCCCGGGAAGGAACCGTCCGACCTGCCGCCAGATCGGGTCGTTCCCCGCTAGGGAACGCGCGCTTCCATCTCCGTGCCGCTGCATCCGCGAGAGGCCATCCGGCGCGGGCCGGAGCAGGCCGCGAACCCAATTGCGGGGTCTTCCTAGCGGCCGGGCTTCCCCAGGTCGCGCATCGCCACCACCAGGTTCATGTGCCTCAGCAGGAGCTGGTGAGGCAGCGACGGCAGGTAGATGCGCAGGACCTCCAGCTTCTTGGAGTCGGGCAACGCCGCGAAGCCCGGCCGCGACGCCGACGCCTCGTCCGCGGCGTCGTAGGCCTTGGCGACGGCTGCCGTCAGCTCCGCCGGGATCGAGGCCAGCAGGGTCTTCTGGGCCGGGCTGAGGAGCCTGTCGCGCAGCGGCCCCGACGGCGTGCGGACTTCCGCCACCTTTGGCGTCTCGTACGGCTTCAGCCGGTCCAGCGGGAACTCGATCTCGACGCCGTTGCTCTGCATCACGTAGCCGGTCGCACCGTCGACATCGACCAGCGTCCCGTGCCGGGACCCGCTCAGGTCAGACACCTGATCGCCGATGCAAAGGGAAGCCAAGGACGAACCTTTCGGGATGCCGGGAACAACGGCCCTAACGGTTCATCGATGCGGTGTCCAGGCGACGAGGATGTCGGACAGGACCAGCTGCAAACGTCATCCGCGAGAGCTGACCGTCCGCGCTGGCGGATCACCGGAGGCGCGGCACGCCG
>CAXTMS010000254.1:0-4745 GCA_964245345.1 uncultured Acetobacteraceae bacterium
GTGAAGGGAAGCCGGGCTACGTCCAAGAGGCTGCTCCTGCGCGATCACCGCCCATTGGTAAGCGTGCGAGCGCCGCATCTTGAAACATTATGAATGAATTGGGCTGAATGCTGAGCGGCTTTCGCGGATTGAAGGTAAGTTTGTCATTAGTCGACCGGGTGCAATCTGTCTCAGGCATCAATACGTCCTTGGGACAGCTATGATGGAGCTGATCTGGCAGGAGCAGTGTTTTGGACAAGGCTCGGCTTCCCTTCACGATGAAGGCCACTGTTACCTACACCGATGCGCCGCCGGAGCCGTTGCCGGATCGGCTGCTACCCGGGTGGGTGCGCATCCCGGTCTCGTTCCAGGTCATGCTGCCGGCGGAGGTGATGGAGGGCGCGAGGCAGGGCAGCCCCTCCGCGGGATCGGATCATGGTTCGGGAACCCCGGTCTCGATCGTACCACACTCCCTTCGGCTGGGTGCGGGAGCGCATCCGGATGACGGACGGACATGGCAGGATTTCGATGCGCTGCTGAGGGGGTTGCACGACGATCCACCCTCGCTCGCCCCCGCACAGGTAAGCCAGGAAGAACTGGCGGCTGCCCGGTGCGGCGAGCAGTACTCGGTGCCGCCGGTGCCACCTCAGCTGCGGCTAGGCGTACCTCCGATCCCCAAGGACTTCGATGCTTTCCTTGACTTCATGGATGATCCCAAACGGCATCCACTTGCGGCATCTTCTGTTTCCACCTCTCGCACGCCCGGCCCGGGTAAGTCAGCGATGCTACCTCCCATCCAAACCATCAACGGGGGTGGTGGATCGATGATGACCGGCGCTTCGGCAGAAGCTGGTCAGAAAGCAGCCGCTGCTGCCGAGATGGGTCTTGGCGCCACCATGACGGCAGTCGGAGCAGGAGCAACTGCTTTTGGTGTTGCTACATCACCCGAAGGCGTTGGCGTTCCCATCGCAGCTGGAGGGCTCGCGACAGCCGGCGCCGGGATTGGCATTTACGAAGACGGGTTCAGACGGTGGAACCAACACGGTAACGCAGCCATGACACCGCATGTCGATCCGCGGCCTCCGTCACCCCCGCTCGTGCCGCCCATCGTGCTGGGGCCGATCGAAGGCTTTTCGACGGATCCCAAAGCGGCACAACCGCACAGCCTGGTCACAACGCCTGTGCAGCCGGCGCCGAGGAACGGGGGGTTGGTGGTCGAGCCGCCGCAGGGGCCAACTATCGTCACCGTGTTTGGCGATAGGAGGGAGCCAGATAAAATAAATCCAGACGATCAAGCTAACCACGTTCCGGGATCGAAAGGGGTTAAGGAAGGTCGCTCTGCAGTGACTCATCCGGATGTAGACCGACTCTACGATACTTGGAGAGGGCGCGGGGAGCCTACAAACCGCATACTGCGGGGGCAACCAGGGTTTCGCGAACGCTTCGATACAGGAGGCGAGATCGTCGGCATTCATCGTGATGGGAAAACTGGTATAGAAACGCCGACAACGCGTGGCACGATTCACTACGACAAGAATGGCGCTCATATCGTTCCGGCGCCTTCAAGACCACCGACATCAGGTGGCCAGAAACCATGACTTTGCCCCGGGCCGACGCTACGGAAGGGATCCTCCTGTCCGCCGACCGCGGTTTATGGGAGAGGGTTCCGCCTTCCCTCCGGGCATTGTCCTTCTCGTTCGACGACGTGACCTACCTGATCACCCTCAAGGCCGAGGTCGACAAGGAAATCATCGTCGAGGACGACGACTGGTCCGATCTCAACATCGTCACGACCATGGTCGACACCGATGAACTTCTGGGTCTGAATACGCGGGTGGACATGAATATCGTCCTGGTGCCGACAGGCCAGCCGCTCGATCCGCTGCCGAACGGCATCGTGTTCCTCCGGACCGGGGAACGGGTTCCGGAAGGCTATGGCGGCGCCATGCCGCATCCACGCTCCAAGGCCCACCTGATCCCGCATGCACCACCCTATAAGGATGAGTGAGCCAGGCTGGTGGAACGTGACGTCAGGAGCAGCAGGACTGGTTCGACGTCCACGGTCCGTGTCGTTGAAATCGACTGGTCTTGCCAGCTTTCCTTACCAGACTTAACGGTGGCTCGATCAAGATGACCAGGGCAGCAGATTATCGAGACCGCTGACCGGGTGCCCGTTTACCATAAGGGTTAAGGTTTCCCGCAGCCAAGCGAACGGCTCGATGCCATTTAGCTTCGCTGTCTCGATCAACGACGCGACGATTGCCCATCGTTTTGCTCCCCCATCGCTACCGGCGAACAGGCTGTTCTTGCGCCCGAGCGCTATGGGTCGGATCGACCGCTCGACGGGGTTGGTGTCCAGGTCAATGCGTCCGTCGTCGAGAAACCGAGTGAGCGCCGACCACCGCCCCAGAGCATAGCGGATCGCCTCGGCCAGCCTGCTACGCCCCGGCAGGCGCGACAGCTGCAGGTCCAGCCACGCCTGCAGAACCTCGACCAGGGGCAGAGACTGCTGCTGGCGTACGCGCAGCCGCTCATCCGGCGGCTTGCCCCGGATCGTCGCCTCGATCTCGTAGAGCTCGCCGATCCGTTGCACTGCCCCGGTGGCGACAGGGGAGCCCGCCTCGTGCAGCTCGAAGAACTTTCTCCGGGCATGGGCCCAGCACGCGGCGAGGGTGACGGTGCCCTTGTCCGCGAGCGCCTCGAAGCCGGCATAGCCATCCACCTGCAAGATGCCGCGGAACGTCCTGAGATGCTCGGCCGGGCGAGCAGCAGTGCGGTCCGGCGCATAGTGGAAGACCACGGCGGGCGGGACGTTGCTGCCGTAGGAGCGGTCGTCGCGGGTGTAGGCCCACAAGCGGCCGGTCCTGGTCCTGCCGCGCCCGGGATCGAGCACGGGCAGCGGGGTGTCGTCGGCAAAAACCCGGTCGCCTGCCATGACATGCGCGACCAGCAGCTCGTGCAGCGCCTCCAGCCACCAGCAGGCGGCACCGATCCAGCCTGACAGGGTGGAGCGACTGATCTCCAGCCCGTGCCGGGCGAAGATCCTGCTCTGGCGATACAACGGCAGGTGGTCGCAGTAGCGGCTGACCAGCACCTGGGCGATCAGCCCCGGGGTGGCGAGGCCCCCGGCCAGCACCCGCTCCGGGGCTGGCGCCTGATGTAGCGTCCCGCAGCAGCGGCAGGCTTGCTTGGGCCGGGTGATGCGGACCACGCGGATCTGCGCGGGGATCCAGTCCAGCATCTCGCTGCTGGTGGCGCCGGCATCGTGCAGGGCGCCGCCGCAGTCCGGGCAGGCGTCGTGTGGGACGGGGATGACGGTCTCGATGCGCGGCAGATGCGCCGGCAGCGGCGCCCGATGCGGCAGTTTGGCAGGCACCTCCAGAGCGGGATCAGCCGAGGCTGGCGGCATGGCTGCCGCTCGCCGCGCCACTGCACGAGCGAGATCGGCCTCCAGCTCCTCAAGGCCGAAGGACATCTGGTCGGGATCGAGCCGCTCGGCGCTGCGTCCGAACCGCGCCCGCTGGAACTGCTTGATGATCAGGCGCAGCCGGTCGATCTCGACCTGTCCCTCGTCCAGCGCCGCCGCCATGTCGCGCACCAGCTGCTGCAGCATGGTGGCGTCGGTCGGCAGGCTGTCGAGCGCGATCCGCATGAGCGGAGGCTACCGGTCCAGCGGTGTCCCGTACATCGAAAACGGCGCTCAGCCGGCGATCATCAATCGCCGTGTCTGCACCGGCGCCCGCCACTCGAGACCCTCCAGCAGCATCGACAACTGCGCCGGCGTCAGGGTCACCGAGACGGTGCCGTCCGCCTGCGGCTGCGTCGCTGGCCAAGTGAACGCACCCTGATCCAGCCGTTTGGCGAACAGGCACATGCCGCTGCCGTCATGGAACAGGATCTTGAGCATCCCGGCTCGTTTGCCGCGGAACACGAACAGGTGGCCGCTGAACGGATCGGCCCGCAGCACCTCCTGCACCAGCAGCGACAGGCCGCCGAACCCTTTGCGCATGTCCGTCGGGCCAAGTGCCAGGTGGATGCGCACGCCCGCCGGCACCGTGATCATGCCGACGTCTCCAGCGCCTGCACCAGGCGGCGTAGCGATCCTGGCGCGATCCCGGCATCCACTGTCAGTCGCCGCCCATTGAGCAGCACGATCTCCACTCGATCGGCCGAATGACCATCCTGCGTGGATGAAGATGTTGCGGCCGGTGTCGGCCCTGGAGCTGGAACGGTGGCTACGGTTACGGCAGCAAACGCAGGTGCATCTGGCGACAAACTATGTAGACGACGGCTCTCGGCGATCATCTCCTGGCGCCAACGGTGAATGACGCTTGGCGTCAGCCCATGCTGACGGGCAAAGCGCTCCACGGACAGACCGGAGCGGACCAGATCGAGAACGATCTGCTGCTTTTGTTCTGGCAGCCACGAGCGACGATGGCGGGTGTTGGTGAGCAGCTCAACGTGGAAGGGCACCGGTCGGGCGCCAGAGAAGGGGCTAAGGACGTTTTTAGACCCTCCTGCCGTCTCCTCATCGGGCACATCCGCCAGATCCACGCTCAGCCGCTTGCGCCAAGTGCGAAAGGTTTTGGGATTTAGCCCGTGGCGCTCGCAGTAGGTCTGCACTGGACCACCCTCGGCGCGATGGCGCGCCAGATGCCCGCGCCATTGTTCCTGTCGATCGTCCACTCGCCGCTCGCTCCATCATGAGCCGAGACGATCAGCACAGCATCATGGGTCATGTCAGCGTGTCAGTACCGGACGCTTAC
>CAXTMS010000255.1:0-4739 GCA_964245345.1 uncultured Acetobacteraceae bacterium
GTTGGTACACCTGTCTCAAGATCGACACAAGGAGAAACGGAATGACTGTGGACGCGAAAGTATATCGTGAAGCTATGTCTCGCCTTGGTGCGGCAGTTAATGTCATAACGACGAAGGATGAGACTGAGTGGCATGGCATGACCGCCTCGGCTGTGTGCTCGGTAACAGACACGCCTCCAACCTTGTTGGTTTGCGTCAACAGGTCGGCACGTAGCCATGACGCTCTGAAAGTCACCCGCCCTATCTGCATAAACACTCTTGCTCACGAGCAGAAGGACATCTCAGTGGCCTTCTCAGGTCGGAAGGAAATGGCGGAGCGCTTCACTTCAGGCAAATGGATTACCTGCAGCACTGGCGCCCCGGTTCTAGAGCAGGCCCTGGTGTCCTTCGACTGCTTGATCTCTGATGTTGTCGAGGTCGGCACACATAGCGTGATCTTCTGCGGCGTTCAGGACATCAGGCTCGGGGATCCGGTCGAGGCGCTTCTTTACTTCAATCGTGCATACCACTCGCTTCCCTACGTCTGAGAGTTATACCGAGCTCGTGCTCGAAGACTCCTGGTTGTCGTGACTCCAGACGTGCGGGTCACAGCTGCGCGTCCGGGTTCCGGATGTGCTCGCGAAAGACGTGTGTCGTTGCTGCGGAATGCACCAGGCCAGCGTGGGTGAGGCAGCTTGGTGTGAATCGATACCCTTCCTCGGCTCGGGGCTGGTATGGGGGTTCGTGGTCCACCGGCGCTCGCTGATCTCAAAGGCGCTCCGCAGCACCCTCGCGATCTCGCATCACATGTCGAGCCTTACCATGTCTCCCGGATACGTTTCGCAGAATCGTCTTGTCCGGATCTTGGCTCCACGGCCAGTTGCTTGAGCGTGACGGTCCCGTCCTCAAGCTGCTTCGGCCGTCAGATCTCCAGTATGCCCAGTCCAGCACTGGAACGCGGCCTCAGCGACGCCGAGGCTCGGCAGAGCTCCTCCATCGCGGTGCCGCCCCAGAGTTTCCGGTAAGGCAAGGCAATCTGCTCATCCGAATACTGTCACCGCTTCATGACGCCATCCCCTCCTTGGGGTTCAGGCGTCCGAAGAAGTCTCACACCAACGGGACCCGCTCAGGGAGTGAAGACCAAAGGTCAGATGGCAGCGACAGCACGGCTGATGGAGCTAAGTTGCCAGGGTGCGGTCGGCGAACGGCATCCGGACCGCCAGCATTGCCTCGGCATCCAGAACCGGCTTCAGGCCATCGGGGATGAGGCGGCTTTTCAGGCTGTGATGATCGACCAGCACACAGACGGCTTCCGCCATCCAGCACAGCTGGTCGTCGGCCTCACGATGGCCGACCAGCTCGAAGCCGAGCGACGAGCGGCCGATCCGCCTCAGCGCGAGGCGTATCTCAAGCACGTCCTGCGGACGCATCGGCGACAGAAAGCTGCACGACAGGGAGGCGAAGACCGCGCGCATGTCGGGCGCATCCCGATCGAGAAAAACGCGCTCGGTGAACCAGCCATTGACCAGCTTGACGGCGAAGTCGACCACGCGGGACGGGAACACAATTCCGGACGTGTCGGTATCGACCCGGTAGATCTTGTGCAGGCGCGAAAACAGCCTGTTCGGCTCGGTCATGATGCCCTCCCGGTTGCATCGGCTGGTCCATGTCGGTCGCGATCATGCGTCGGCTTGTTCGACCATTGGTCCCTGATCTCGATCACCGCCGCCGCCGTTTCCTCGATGGATCGGTGGCTGACGTCGATCATTGGCCAGCGGTTGCGGTGACACAGGCGGCGTGCCCAATTCAACTCGTCGCGGACCTTCTGCAGATCGACATACGGGTTGTCGGCCTCGGTGATCTTCCCCATGACGCCGCCGGGCGCCATGATCCGCACCCGGTTGCGCCGGATCTCGACCAGGGTCTGCGGGTCGATCGTCAGGCCGATCACCGGCCCGGGAAGCTGCATCAGCTCCTGCAGCAACGGCAGTTCCGGCACCAGCGGCACATTGGCTGCCTTGATGCCGCGATTGGCGAGATAGAAGCAGGTCGGCGTCTTCGACACGCGCGAAACACCGACCAGCACGATGTCCGCCTGGTGCAGCTCCGCGGCTGCCTGGCCGTCGTCATGGGCCAGCACGAAGTGCATGGCGTCGATGCGCCGGTAGTACTCCTCGTCGAGCACGTACTGGCTGCCGGGCCGACCCCTCGCAGGCTCGTGCAGGATGTCCTGCAGGACCGTGATCACGGGATCCAGCACGCTGACCAGCTGAACGCCGACTTCCCTACACGCCGCCTCCAACTCGGCCTTGAGCTTGCGGTCCATCATGGAGGACAACACCGGGCCTGGATCGGTCTTGATGCCCTCCAGCACGCGGTGCAGGTGCAGCCTGGTGCGGATCAGGTTCCAGCGGTGGTAGACGACATGCGCGTGCGCGAACTGCGCCACGGTGGCGCGCGCGATCGAGTTGAGCGTCTCGCCAGTGGCATCCGAAACCAGATGCAGGCTGATCCGATGTTCGTCCATCGGTAGCAGCGGCTCAACCTCCGCCAATGTAGGCCGTGAGGCTGTCCACCGTGACGGTCTGCCGGTCCAGTAGCGACTTGACCACGTCGCCGATGCTGACGATGCCGACAAGCTCGCTGGCTTCGAAAACCGGAAGATAGCGCACGTGGTGCGTCGTCATGATCCGCAGGGCCTCCTCAAGCGTCGTGGAAGGGATGGCCTCGTGCTGCCTGGGCTTCATGGCGCGCTCGGCCGGCATGTTACGCACGCCGTGCGGGTTGAGCGCCATTGCCCGGACGATGCCCCTGTCCGAAAGCACCCCGAGCAGTTCGTCGTCGCGCATCACCAGCACCGCACCGATCTTGTTCCGGTACAGGACCTCGGTCACGGCACCGATCGGAAACTCCGCGTCGACCTTGACGAGCCTGCTAGGCTTGGACTTCAGGATGGAAGCAACTGTCATCTGTCCTCTCCCGGTACATGATGCGCGCGCTCACGAACGGATACCTCTTGAAGCGGCAGGCTGCCCGCTTGCATCAGGACGCTGTTTACCGGGTTTGCTTGGCCAGGGCCGCCTGGGCAGCCGCCAGACGGGCGATCGGCACGCGGAAAGGCGAGCAGGACACGTAGTCGAGGCCCAGGCTCTCGCAGAACTCGATCGAGGACGGGTCGCCGCCATGCTCGCCGCAGATGCCGAGCTTCAGGCCCGGCCTTGCCGCCTGCCCCTTCTCCATGGCGATCCGTACCAGCGCGCCGACTCCGTCACGGTCGATGGTGACGAACGGGTCCTTCGGCAGCAGGCCGTGCTCGACGTAGTGCGGCAGGAAGGTGCCGGCGTCGTCGCGCGACAAACCGAAGGTGGTCTGGGTCAGGTCGTTGGTGCCGAACGAGAAGAAGTCGGCATGGGCGGCGATCTGGTCCGCGGTCAGGGCTGCGCGCGGCAGCTCGATCATGGTGCCGACGGTGTAGTCGATCGCCACCCCCGAGCCCTCGACCACCTCCCTGGCCACCGCCTCGACGTCGGCCCGAGTCACCCGCAGCTCCGACGCGCTGCCGACCAGCGGGATCATGATCTCCGGCCTGACCGGCGAGCCGGTTTCCCGGCCCACCAGCACCGCCGCCTCGAAGATGGCGCGCGCCTGCATCCGGTAGATCTCGGGAAAGGTGATGCCCAGACGGCAGCCGCGATGACCCAGCATCGGGTTGCTTTCGGACAAAGCGGCATGGCGCTGCCTCACCGCGTCGAGGCTCTCGCCCATGCTGGTCGCAAGCTCGGCCAGCTCGGCCTCGGTGTGCGGCAGGAACTCGTGCAACGGCGGGTCGAGCAGGCGGATCGTGACCGGCAGGTCGGCCATGATCCGGAACAGAGCGGCGAAGTCGTCGCGCTGGAACGGCAGCAGGGTGTCGAGCGCCTTGGACCGTGCGGCCGCGTCCTCGGCCATGATCATCCGGCGCACCGCGCCGATGCGCTCGGGGGCGAAGAACATGTGCTCGGTGCGGCACAGGCCGATGCCCTCGGCGCCGAACCGGGCGGCAGTGGCGGCGTCCTGCGGGGTCTCGGCGTTGGCGCGCACCCGGAGGCGGCGGACGCCGTCGGCCCAGCCCATCAGGGTGGCGAAATCGCCGGACAGGGTCGGCTCGATCGTGGCGACGCGGCCGGCGAACACCTCGCCGGTGGAGCCGTCGAGGGTGATCCAGTCGCCGGCCTTGAGCACGTGGCCAGCGGCGGACAGGGTCTGCGCGTGGTAGTCGACGCGGATGCCGCCGGCACCGGCGACGCAGGCGCGGCCCATGCCGCGCGCGACCACCGCGGCGTGGCTGGTCATGCCGCCGCGGGTGGTCAGCACGCCTCGGGCGGCGTGCATGCCGTGCACGTCCTCCGGCGAGGTCTCGATGCGAACCAGGATCACGTCCTCGCCCTTGGCCGCACGGGCTTCCACCTCGTCGGCGGAGAACACGATGGCACCCCCGGCAGCCCCCGGGGACGCCGGCAGGCCGCGCGTC
The DNA here is from genome assembly GCA_964245345.1 of uncultured Acetobacteraceae bacterium. GTDB lineage: Bacteria > Pseudomonadota > Alphaproteobacteria > Acetobacterales > Acetobacteraceae > Lichenicola. The sequence goes on from CAXTMS010000255.1 coordinate 4,490, forward strand.
AGCACGGTGCGCTCGGCCTGCGGATCCAGCGTGGGATGCAGCAGCTGGTCGAGCGAGGCCGGCGCGATGCGGTTGATCGCCTCCTCCCGGCTGATCAGCCCGTCCCGCGCCATCTCGATGGCGATGCGGAGCGACGCGGCGGCGGTACGCTTTCCCGAGCGGGTCTGCAGCATGTAGAGCGTGTTCTGCTGGACCGTGAACTCGATGTCCTGCATGTCGCGGTAGTGCCGCTCCAGCGTGTCGCGCACGC
>CAXTMS010000256.1:0-4711 GCA_964245345.1 uncultured Acetobacteraceae bacterium
GTGAACAACTGCTACATGAAGCACTACAGCCAGGTGTTCAAACCCACCGAGGTGCTGATGATGCTGTCGGCGTTCTCGAACATCGAGACCATCCACATCGCCGCCTACAGCCACCTGCTCGACACCATCGGCATGCCCGAAGCGGAATACTCGGCCTTCCTCGGCTACAAGGAGATGAAGGACAAGTACGACTACATGCAGGGCTTCCGGGTCGACTCCAAGCACGAGATCGCCAAGACCCTGGCCGCGTTCGGCGCCTTCACCGAGGGGCTGCAGCTGTTCGCCTCGTTCGCGATCCTGCTGAACTTCCCGCGCTTCAACAAGCTCAAGGGCATGGGCCAGATCGTCACCTGGTCGGTGCGCGACGAGACCCTGCACTGCCTGTCTGTGATCCGGCTGTTCCGCACCTTCGTGGCGGAGAACCCGGAAATCTGGACCGACCAGCTGCGCTCCGAGCTGACGGAGGTGTGCCAGACCATCGTGCACCACGAGGACGCGTTCATCGACCTGGCCTTCGAGCTCGGCCCGGTGGAAGGGCTCGATGCGGCGCAGGTCAAGCGCTACATCCGGTTCATCGCCGACCGCCGGCTGATGCAGCTGGGGCTGGAGCCGCTTTACCACGTCGACAGCAACCCGCTGCCCTGGCTCGACGACCTGCTGAACGCGGTGGAGCACGCCAACTTCTTCGAGAACCGCTCCACCGAGTACAGCCGTGCCTCGACCAGCGGCACCTGGGAGGAAGCCTTCACCTCCTCCATCGGCAGCGACTGGCACAGGGAAACCGCCGTCCCGGCTTGATCCCCTGCGCGCCTTCGCGGCGCGCAACCCCCCTCCGGCCGGTCCGTTCAAGCAGAACGCCCGTCACGGGGCGACTCGCTGGAGGGGAGACCACCATGGATCGTCCGCTGGAGATCGCGTTCCACAACCTGCAGGCCTCGGAGTCGCTCGAAGCGGAGATCAGGAAGCAGATGGAGCGGCTGGAAACCCGCTACGGCCACCTGACCGGCGGTCGGGTCTCGGTCGAGGCGCTGCACCAGCAGCACCAGACCGGTAACCTATACGAGGTGCACGTTACCCTGTCCCGGCCTGGCCAGGAGATCGCGGTGTCGCACGAGCCGCACCATGCGCGCGAGCGGCGCGCCCACCCGGACGTCCGCAGCGCGGTGCGCGACGCCTTCCGCGCGGTGGAAAAGCAGCTGGAAACGGCCAAAGCGTCACCGGGGAGCCGCAACACGCGCGGCAAGGGCGACTCGCGTGAATAAAACGTTTGTATCGCATCGATAACGAGATAGGGTTCTTCTGGGATCGTGACGGAACCGCGTGTCGCAGGCGTCCCCGATCCGGAGGCGATGAACAGTGCAGGATATGCCGTTTCTCGAAGCGGTGCAGGAACCGGACGTCGGTGACGGGCAGGGCTACGCGTTCGACTACGCGGCGTTGTCGCGGGCGGAACCCCGGCCCGGCCCGGTCGGCTTCAGCCTGGAGCCGCTTCGCCAGGTCCGCCGCCTGCCGGAACGCCTGCTGGTCGCGGCCCACCAGGCCTGCGACCTGGGAGCGCTCGACGTCGCGGCCAGCCTGCTGTCGGTCACCGAGGTGGTGCTGATGCAGCCGCAGCTCGGCTCGCCGGGCGGACATCGCCGCGCCGTGGAGGGGCTGGTCGCGGCGCATGAACGCTTGTGGCACCTCAGGCGCGCCGACCACGTCGATCCCGACCCGTTCAACGGGTCGCCCTGATCAGTCGAACGGCAGCGGCGCCGCGTTCCGCAGGATCCGCTCGGCCGCTTCGGTGAAGCCGCCGCCTGGCTGGTGCAGCACCAGCCCGGGCAGCACGGCATCGGCGCCGCGCCCGCCCAGCACGCCACGGATCAGCACGATGCGCGCCGCACGGGACGCGACCGGCCAGAGCGGCAGCAGCCGGATCGCCCCGAACCCGCTTGCCGTCAGGGCGGCGGCGGCCTCGGCATGCCGGGCGGCGGGCAGCACCAGGGTGAGTGCGCCGCCCGGGCGGAGCAGGCGGGCCAGGCACAGGCTCCAGGAGATCAGCGTGCCCATGGGTGCCCGCTTGGCCAGGTCCCGCCGGGGCGACGGCGAGGCGCTGGATTCGCTGTCGTGCCAGGGCGGGTTGGCGATCGCGTGGTCGTACTGGCCGGCGGCGAGCTGCACGCACGCATCCGCCAGGGAGCCGACCACCACCGGCCAGTCCGCTCGGCCGTTCGAGTCGAGATTGTAACGGGCCAGCGCCGCGGTGGCGGGATCCTGCTCGATCCCGGTGCCGTGCAGGTCGCCGTCCCGCGCCGACAGGCACAGCAACCCGGCGCCGGCGCCGCATCCCGCGTCCAGCACGCGCAAGCCAGCCCAGGCCGGCACCGTCGCCGCCAGCAGCACCGGCTCGATCCCGGTGCGGTAGCCGTCCCGGAACTGGCGATAGGACACGCGGCCGCCGAGCAGGGTGCCGTCGGTGGTGGCGGAAGGTGCCGCGCTCAGCACCGGGCGACCCGTCCCGCTCCTGCCTGCCGATGCTTGACCACCCTTCTGGCGCCGCTCATATGTGCCTCGCCGAAATCCGGAGCGTGGAGGACATTGCTTGGGCCTTGCCGCCAGTCTGCCGGATTCCACCGGGACCACAAGCCGCGGCGACAGGCACGACACGCAGGCACCCGCGGGCGGGGAGGCCACCCTGGACGCGCTGGCGGCGCTGCTGCACGACGACATGCAGAACTGCAACCGCGCCATCCTTGACCGCATGGACAGCCCGGTCGCGCTGATCCCGCAGCTCGCCGCCCATCTCATCGCCGCCGGCGGCAAGCGCCTGCGCCCGCTCCTGACCCTGGCCTCGGCACGGCTGTGCGGCTACCCGGAGGACGCCGGGCTGCAGGCGACGCGCCACGTCAACCTCGCCGCCTGCGTCGAGTTCATCCACACCGCCACCCTGCTGCACGACGACGTGGTGGACGAAAGCCGGCTGCGCCGGGGGCTTGCCAGCGCCAACGCGGTGTTCGGCAACAAGGCCTCGGTGCTGGTCGGCGACTTCCTGTTCGCGCGCTCGTTCCAGCTGATGACCGAGGACGGCTCGCTGGAGGTGATGGCGATCCTGTCCAAGGCGTCCGCCACCATCGCCGAGGGCGAGGTGCTGCAGATGGCGACCCAGAACGACCTGTCGACCTCCATGGAGCGCTACCTGGAGGTGATCCACGGCAAGACCGCGGCCCTGTTCGCGGCGGCCTGCCGGGTCGGCGCGGTGGTGGCGGGGCGTCCGGAGCGGGACGCGCTGGCGCTCGATTGCTATGGCACCAACCTCGGCATGGCGTTCCAGCTGGTCGACGACGCGCTCGACTATGCCGCAGACCAGCGCCTGCTCGGCAAGACCGTGGGCGACGACTTCCGCGAGGGCAAGATCACCCTGCCGGTGCTGGCCGCCTACGCGGCCGGCAGCGAGGGGGACCGCCAGTTCTGGCGCCGGGTGATCGAGGACAGCGCGCAGGAGCCGGACGACCTCGACCACGCGCTCGGCCTGATCGCCGCCACCGACGCGATCGGCGCCACCCTGCGTCGGGCCACCGAATACGCCGAGCGCGCCTGCGACGCGCTGTCGAGGTTCCCCGACAGTCGGATCCGGCAGCTGCTGGGCGAGGTGGCCGCCTACACCGTCAGCCGCGGGCGCTAGCCGCGGCGGCGTCGAACGGCATCATCCCGTCATAGCCGAACCCGGCCAGGCCGGCGCAGAGTCGTTCCGGATCCTCCGTCGGGCCGGTGAACCAGGCCTGGCCCCGGTCAGGCAGGGTCCCCCCTGCGTGTGCGGCGGGCAGCTCGTCGAGCACCGTCCTTGCCCGGCGCGCGACGGCGCCCGCCGGGTCGAGCCAGGTGATCTCATCTGGCGATAGTGCCCGGAGCGGCTCCAGCAGGAAGCTGTAATGGGTGCAGCTGATGCCGACCACGTCGATGCGCTCGCCGCCGGGCTGGTTGAACAGCCCGTCGAGCTCGCGGCGGATCGCGTCGCGGTCGACCGGGCGACGCCGGAACGCGGCCTCGGCGATGTCGGCCAGCCCGCGCGCGCCGTGCGCGAGCAGGGTGCAGTCCGGAGCGAACCGGGCCTGCAGCGCACGCAGGTAGGGGCGGCGCACGGTGGCGCTGGTGGCCAGCAGGCCGATGTGCCGGGTGCGGCTGATCGCGGCGGCCCACTTGATCGGCGGCACGCAGCCGACGAACGGCAGGGCATGGCGGGCGCGCAGCGCGTCCAGCGCCGTGGTGCTGGCGGTGTTGCAGGCGATCACCACCACGTCCGGGCGCAGCCGGTCGATCGCGGCGTCCAGCAGCTCCAGCACGCGCGCCACCAGCACCGCGTCCGGCAGCTCGCCATAGGGGAACACCGCGTTGTCGGCGAGGTAGTCGATCGGGATCTCGGGCAGCAGCGCACGCAGCTCGCGCACCACCGACAGGCCGCCGATCCCGGAGTCGAAGGCGAGCAGCCGGCGGGTCACGGCGGCCGGGCTCAGCCTTCCGGCTTGGCCTTGCGGGCCAGGGCCTCCTCGGCGCTGGCGACGCCGCCGTGCCTCGCCGACCAGGCGCACGGGTCCTCAAGGAAGCGGCGCACCTCGGCGGCGGCGGTCTCGGAGAAGTAGGGCCGCTCGGCGCAGGCTTCCAGCACGTCCCACCAGGTGCACAGCGCGTGCAGCGACACCCCCATCTCCGACAAGGTGCGGTGCGCGCCGGG
>CAXTMS010000257.1:0-4691 GCA_964245345.1 uncultured Acetobacteraceae bacterium
CCTTCACGTAGGTCGCGTCCAGCCAAACATAGGGCCAGTCGCCCTCGATCGGCCGGGCCAGGAAGGCGTTCACGCGCTCGTCGATCTCGCCGCACAGGCGCGACACCTGGCTCTTGCTGATGCCCTCCATGCCCATGGCCCGGACCAGGTCATCGACCGACCTGGTCGAGATGCCCTGGATGTAGGCTTCCTGGATGACGGCGGTCAGAGCCTTCTCAGCTATCCGCCGCGGCTCCAGGAAGGACGGGAAGTAGCTCCCCCGGCGGAGCTTCGGGATCCGGAGCTCGACCGTCCCGGCCCTGGTCTCCCAGTCGCGGTCACGGTAGCCGTTGCGCTGGTTGATCCGGTCGGTGCTCCGCTCGCCCGGCGCCGCGCCACACAGCGTCTCGGTCTCCAGCTGCATCAGGCGTTCGGCAGCAAAACCGATCATCTCACGCAGGAACGTCGTGTCAGAGCCCTTCTCCAGAAGCTGGCGAAGGGCGATCTTGTCGTCGGTCATCGTGGTGGTCCAGGTCAGTGTTGCGTCTCGCAACCCAACCCTACCCAGTCCCACCGCGGTGGCCGCCTCCTACACCACTGCCGGGGACACGACCCCCATGAGCAAGTTTGGCGCCTGCGCGGACAGGGATGGACGGCGGAGGCGATCGCGCGCCACCTGGGCATCGGCCGCGCCAGCGTGTTCCGCAACCTGCGCCACGAGATGTTCCCGGAACGCGGGCGCCGCGCCGATGCCGGGCGGAGCCTGCTCGACCCGTGGCGGGACGCTGTGCTTGGACACTGGAACAGTGGCCGTCGGGACGGCCGCGGGCTGTTCCGCCTGCTGCGGCAGCAAGGATACCGGAGCAGCTACGCCACGCTCTCCCGCTACCTCCACCGTCTGCGGCGCGCGCTAGGCGGCGTGCCGGAGCGTGCGCGATCCTGCCAGTCCCCGCCGGTGCTGGCCGCGGCGCCGCGGCGGACGCTGACACCGCGCACGGCAACCTGGCTCGTGCTGCGCCGGGTGGAGGAGCGGAGCACGGAGGACCAAGCGCTGCTGGCCAACCTGTGTCGCCAAGCGCCTGACCTGGAGGAGGTGGTCGGGCTTGCCGAGGCGTTCACAGCCCTGGTGCGTGACCGCGCGCCCGACCGCCTCGACCCTTGGCTGAAACGCGCAGCCGACGGCGCCGTCCAGCAGATGCGGCGCTTCGCCAAGCGCTTGTCGGCTGACTACGACGCCGTGCGCGTGGCCCTGACGCTGGCCTGGAGCAACGGATCCGTCAAGGGCCAGATCAACCGCCTGAAAACCGTCAAGCGCCAGATGTATGGCCGCGCCAGCCTCGACCTGCTCGGCCGGAGGTTCCTGCTCGCAGCATGATCATCAGAGTAACCAAGAGCCGCATCATTCTGCGTCGAGACGATCATTTTTGCGCGCCGCTACAGCTAGAACAGATCCCGATCGAATGGGCTCATTCGATCGGGTGAAGATGCTCGTTGAAACGATGAGCTAGAGCGTTCTCCGTAAGCTGATGCGAACGGAAAATGCTGCAGTCCTCGGACCGGCGTCACGGCTGAATAAGGCGGGCGATGCGATCGTGCATGGCATGCCGCACGTCGTCCTGGACATAGGGTTCGTGGCCGGTCTCGTAGAACACCGAGGCGATGTTCGACCGCAGCGCCGCCGGAACCGGAAGGTGCCGCAGGTCCTCGATGGCGCCGAGATACGTCGTGCTGAGGTCGTAGTAGCCCGACACGAGCAGGAACCGCAGGCCCGGGTCCTCGATCATGACCTTCGCAAGGTCGGGTATCACGTTGTAGAAGCTGTTCCACGGCCTGCCATCCGTGGAATGATACTCGTCCCAGCGCAGGTCGGGCACGTCGGCGTCCACCGAGAACGGCGCCGTCCTGCCGAAGCCGAGCGTGTCGCGCTCGTACTGCATGCTCGCTGCACCGATCGTCGGACCGGTCGCGGGCCCGAACGGATCGTCGTCGGAGCTGGACGCCAGCGGGTCCGACACCAGGCCAACGTAGCGCGCGTCCAGGCGCCCCAGCGTCTGGTCCGGCCGGTCGAGCAGCAGCCGCCGGAAGGTCCGCCCGTCGATCCGCAGGTCCGCCTTCAGCCACGTGGCGGCCGGGACGCCGGTGAAGCCCTCGAGCGTCGCGGCGAGCGCGCGCGCCTGCGCCGCCGGGAGCGTGCTGCCGGCCAGCAGCGCGGCCGCGTAGTCGTGGAGCGCGAACTCCTCCGCCCGCGCCAGCAGCGTCGCCAGCGAGTCCGGCCGGTCGCGCAAACGATGGTGGTACCAGGCGATCGCCGCGTAGCTGGGCAGCGCGTAGACGAAGGCGTTGTCCGTGCCCGGATCGGCGAGCGCCGCGTCAATGTTGTCGTCGTTGTTCAGCCACTGGCTGACCGACACGATGCCGCGGGGCGGCATGCCGTCGTCGGCCAGCATCCGCGCCACCACCGGGCTGCGCATCGTGCCGTAGCTGTGCCCGAGCAGGAACAGCGGCGATCCGCCGCGGCCGTGCGCGGTGAGGAACTGCTCGATGAAGTGCGTGAAGGCCGCCGCGTCGCCGTCGATGCCGTAGAAGGCGTGCGCCGCGTCGCGCCCTGCGATCCGTCCGAAACCGGTGCCGGGCGCGTCGACGAACACGAGGTCCGCCGCGTCGAGCAGGCAGTCGTCGTTGTTCACGATCGTCGGCGGCGGCGCCGGCGGCGCGTCGCCGGGCTGCGGGACCGCGACGCGGACCGGACCGAAGCTCGCCACCAGCAGGCTGCGCGTCGATGCGCCCGGTCCCCCGTCCCAGAGAAACAGGATCGGCCGGCGCATCGAGGCCGCGCCGTGGGCGAAATAGGCCACGTACGACATCCGCGCCACCGCCTTGTCGCCGTCGCCGACCTCCGGCGCCGCGCCGATCGGCGCGTTCGACGATTCCGCGCCGCCGACCGCCAGCATGCCGGCCTCGGCCGTGTAGCCCATGGCCTGTCCGCCCGTCAGCGTGACCAATCCCTCCGTCGTCCGGATGACGCCGACCGCGGCCTGCGGCCGGCCCGACGCGCCGGAACCCGCCGGGGACGACGGCTGCGCCGAGGCGGGGAACGCGACGGATGCCAGCAGCACGGCGACGATGCCCAACATCCCCGCGCGACGGGGCCCGGGCCGCATGGCCTGCCGTTCGCGATCCTCCGCCCGTCCCGTCGCGCCGATCGAGAACAAGCCATCCATGACGATCACGCCGAGGGTCGCGCGCTGTTCGGACCGGTCATGGTGCTATGAGAAACGATGGCAGACTCCATAGGGCATCCCCGGAAGCACTCGGCGCCAACGATGGCGCACTGCCATCGTGCAGAAAGCATGCCAGTGACCGCCGCGACGCTCGCCAAACGCCTCGCACGAGACGCGCGGTCGATCTTCTCCACCGCCCGGGTAGATGGTAAACTTTTCACAACATGGCCCTCCCGGCTACGTTATGGCCGATGACGTCACAAATTGCAGATTTGGAAGCCATAGTACGGCATCGCGCTCGGCAAAGAGCATGATCGTAAGTTCAACCATCCTACATGGGTAACTTCCAATTCGATCATCGAGAATGGATAAGAACCCGAACAGAGTGACCCGAGGTTCCAGGGTTAAGGAGTTCTGGTGTTTCAACGTCCTTGGGGACGCAAGCCGGCGGAAGCGTGGATCTCGTCCGAACAGGCGAAGCTCATCATCGAGGCGGAAATCGGTCGCCAGGGTTGGGGCCGCTTCGACCACCGGACCTACCAAAGGGTCCGGCTCAAGACCGGTGGGAAGTGGTTGTGCCGTGGCTTCGTGTCCGGGATCCGCGGCGGCGTGATGGTCATCGAGATCGACGGACAAACCGGGGAGGTGCTACGAGCTTCGGCCGGCGGACGCTAGAGCCGCGCCAGGGCGCCCCTCTCCGCCGCAAGGGTAACGATCCGGGCCGCATAAGGTCCACTACCGCTAGTCGCGCAGCTCGGCCGATGCCAACAGCATTCTTACATGGTGACTGTGGCAGATGAGGGGGTGGTATATACCTCGCCAAAGTTCCTGCTTTTGCTACGGTGAGGCCATATTGAAGCAGGGTCCTTGATGGAGGGCATGGCAAGGCTTGCTGCCGGATGGTGGACGCAGTCTCCTGCCCGTCTCGGTCGATGGTCGCCGTTGCTGTCAGCAGCATGGGCCAATGGCCTCTATCTCACGGCTTGGCCGCTTGTCGCCGTGCTACTGCCTGTGCTGGCGCTGCTGGCCGGCTTTGGGGAAGGCGTCACGCACTGGAGCTTCCACACGCTCTGGGACGGTGGCACGAACCCGCGTGTGGCGGTCGCCTTCGTGCAGATGATACCCCTGCTTTACCTAGCAGCCGTGGCTGGAACGTTCAGCGCCCAGCTTGGCCTGCTGCTGGTTACCGGCTTTGCCGCAGGAGACTGGTTCCTAGGCGGCCCCGCATTCCAGTATCCGAACCTGTCGTTTGTCAGGCATTTCTTTCAGATCGGCCTGCCGCAGCTTATCTCCTATGGGCTGTTCTTCCTGCTCGCCGTGCAGCCGACTCTCGCTGCGCGCCTCCTAGCCGGTAGCTTGCGACGACCAGCATGGTTCTCGAGAGCGGTTTGGTTCTGGCTTGTGGCAACTGTCGCGGCGATCCTCCAAGGGGTGATCGTCTACGCCTGGACGTTCTCCGCACCCATGGTGATCCGCCCTATCTGGATGTGG
>CAXTMS010000258.1:0-4645 GCA_964245345.1 uncultured Acetobacteraceae bacterium
CCGACGGGCGTACCGACATAGGCTGGTGGGACACGCTTCGCCTTCGCCTGCGCATGAAGCAGCTGCAGCTCGAACGGCTGCACGGGCAGCTCGAACGGCTGCAGGCTCCGCCGGCCGTCCTGCTGGCCCGGATCGAGGGCGCGATCGGAGCGGTGGCGGCGCAGATCGAAGCGGCGCCGGTTCGCGCCGACGCCGAACAGGTGGCGGTGTTCGCGGGCACGCTGATCGACCGGCGCGACGACGCCATCCTGTCGCCCGGCGTGCTGGAGCCTTTCTTCGCCGAGGCGCTGGGGACCGCCCCGGAGCCGGACCGGCTGCCTTTGGTCGTGGCGCGGGCAGGCTTCGTGTCGCACGGCATGGGAGCCGCCCACACCCACGTGCGCTTGAACGCGATCCAGCTGCACAACGTCGCCAGGCAGCGGCTCGGCATCCAGGACAGCCCGGAGAACCCGGCGCAGCGGCGCGCCCTGCTGACGGAAATCAACGAGGCGCTGTCCGAGGTGCACGCGGTGCCGGTCGATTTCGGCGCGCTGCTGTCCGAGCAGGCCTCGGCGGCGCGCCTGATGATGACGGTCACGCAGATCGTCAAGCACATCGACGGCGCGAGCCGGGTGCGGTTCCTGATCGCCGAGACCGAGAGCGGCTACACCCTGCTGGTGGCGCTGTGGCTGGCGCGGCTGTTCGGGATCGAGGAGCAGGTCGAGATCTCGCCCTTGTTCGAAACGCGCGAGGCGATGATGAACGGCGCCCGCGTGGTCGAGGAGGCGCTGCGCTCGCGTCACTGGCGCGACTACCTGCGGCGCACCGGAACCATGGCGCTGCAGTTCGGCTATTCCGACAGCGGGCGCTATGTCGGCCAGCTCGCCGCCACCTACCTGGTGGAGCGGCTGCGGCTGAAGATCGCCGACCTGCTCGCCGCCCGCGGCCTCGCCGACGTCGAGGTGATCCTGTTCGACACCCACGGCGAGAGCATCGGCCGCGGCGGCCACCCGTTCGCCCTGGCCGACCGGCTGGACTACCTGTCCACCCCGCACGCGCGGCTGGCGTTCGGCGCCGCCGGCATCGCCTGCCGCGAGGAGGCGGCGTTCCAGGGCGGCGACGGCTACCTGCTGTTCGGCACCCCGGAGCTGGCGGACGCGACGATCGGCACCATCGCCGAGCACGCCTTCGCGGTGATACGGCGCGAGAACGACCCGATCTACGACCAGCCGGACTTTTCCGCCGACTTCTTCTCGGCGACCCAGCTCGGCATGACCGAGCTGGTCGAGGATCCCGGCTATGCCGCCCTGCTCGGCGCGTTCGGGCCGGCGCTGATCGACCGCACCGGCTCGCGTCCGGCGGCCAGGCAGAGCGACTCTGCCGGGGGTGCCGCGCGCATTCGCCATCCGCGCGAGCTGCGCGCCATTCCCAACAACGCCATCCTGCAGCAGCTCGGCTGGTGCGCGAACACGCTGCAGGGCCTGGGGCTCGCCGCCGCGCGCCACCCGGAAACGTTCGAGGAGTTCCTGACCGGCAGCCCGCGCTTCCGGCGCGCGCTCGACTTCGCCAGCCACGCTCTGGCGCATTCCGACCGCGACGTGCTGCGCGCCATCGTGCTGACGCTGGACCCCGGCGTGTGGCTCGACCGCGCCGCGCACGAGGCCGATCCGGCGCGTCGCAACGCCCTGGTGACGCTGAGCCAGGGGCTGGAGCGGCTCGACCTGTGGGCCGACACCCAGTCCATGTTCCGGCGCATCCAGGCCGACCACCTGGCGCTGCGTACCGCCTGGCCGGACGCGCCGCGCATGGCCACGCCCGAGATCCTGCTGCACGCGATCCGCCTCACCCTGATCGAGCGGATCTGGCTGCTCGCCACCCGCATCCCGTACTTCTCGCCGCGCGACGGCTTCACGCGCGAGGCGCTGGACGACCAGGTGCTGCGGCTGGAAATCCCAAGCGTGCTGAAGCAGATGGTGGAGATCTTCCCGCAGGCGCCGGAGGAAGCGGTGCCGCTCGACTTCCGCGAGCCCACCGGGCCGCGCTCGGTCAACGCCTACACCCGCGAGAACGGCGAAATCTTCGAGCCGATGCGCCAGCTGTTCGAGCTCGTGCGCGAGATCAGCGTCGCGGTGATGCACGGCGTCGGCGCGTTCGGCTGAAACCCCTGGACCCGGAGCCGACACGGCCGACGCGACGCCGCGCCTGGCGCCTGACCGAGCCGCCGCCCCCGCACGGGACGCCGCTGCCGGCAGCAGCCGGGATCCGGCGCATCGTCGCCCCCAACCCGGGGCCGATGACCTATCACGGCACCAACACCTGGCTGGTGGACTGGCCCGGCGGCACGCTGGTGATCGATCCCGGCTGCGACGACCCCGCCCACCTGGACGCGATCCTGGCCGAGGCGCGGGGCGGCGTGTCGCACATCCTGCTGACCCACACCCATCGCGACCATCTCGGCGGCGCCGAGGCGCTTGCCCGGCGCAGCGGGGCGCCGATCGCCGGCCACCACCGCAGCGCCGATCCGCGGTTCCAGGCGCCGCTCGGCCTTCACGACGGCGACCGCGTCGGCAGCCTGCTGGTGCTGGACACGCCGGGCCACGCCATGGACCACCTGTGCTTCGCCACCGATGACGGGATCCTGTTCACCGGCGACCACGTGATGGGCTGGTCCACCTCCGTGGTGCCGCCGCCGCCGGCGGGAAACCTGTCCCTGTTCATCGCCAACCTGCTTCGCGTGCGCGACCGCGGCGACCGGCTGATGCTGTCGGCGCACGGTCCGGCGATCGACCAGCCAAGGGCACTGGTGCAGAGCCTGCTCGACCACCGCCACGCCCGCGAAGCCTCGATCGCGTCGGTGCTGACCACGGCGCCGCTGCCGTTCGAGGCGGTGTTCGCGCGCGCCTATCACAACCTCCGGCCGGACCTTTACGCGCCGGCGCGGGCCAACCTGCTGTCGCACCTCCTCAAGCTCGAAGCCGACGGCCGTGCCATGCAGGACGCGCAAGGCTGGCGCTCGTCCGGCTGATCCCTTAATCGGTCGGGGCATCCGTGCCGAGGACCCTGCCTTGATCCGATCCCTTCTGCTGACGACGGCCCTGCTGACGCTCCCGTTCGCATCCGGCGCGCGCGCCGACGACACCACCTTGAAGATCTCCAAGACCAGCCAGCCGGTGCCGCACCTGGAGAACGACGAGGCCGCCAGCGACGCGAGCGTCGACACCGGCGGCCAGCACGTCGAGTACCACGCGGTCGCAGGCACCCTGGTGGTGCATCCCAAGGGCTGGGACGACGCAGCGAAGACGGGCACGGATGCGGACAAGTCGGGCGACGACAACCCGACCGCGGAAGCGTCGATGTTCTATGTCGCCTATTTCCGCAAGAACGCGAAGGCGGAGGCCAGGCCGATCACCTTCCTCTACAATGGCGGTCCGGGCTCCTCCTCCGTGTGGCTGCACATGGGCGCGCTCGGCCCCAGGCGCGTGCTGACGCCCGACCACAGCCATGCCCAGGCGGCACCCTACCAGCTGGTCAACAACGACCAGAGCCTGATGGACGCGAGCGACCTGGTGTTCGTCGACGCGCCGGGCACCGGCTTCTCGCGCATCGCCGGCAAGGACAAGGAAAAGGACTTCTACGGCGTCGACCAGGACGCGTACGCGTTCGACCAGTTCATCACCACCTTTCTGTCCAAGTACGGCCGCTGGAACTCGCCGAAGTACCTGTTCGGCGAAAGCTACGGCACCACCCGCTCGGCGGTGCTGGCCAACGAGCTGGAACAGGACAACGTCGACCTCAACGGCGTGATCCTGCTGTCGCAGATCCTCAGCTTCGACCTCAGCGTGGACGGGCCGCAGGCCAACCCGGGGATCGACGAGCCCTTTGTCGCCGCCCTGCCGACCTATGCCGCCACCGCCTGGTACCACCACAAGCTGCCGGGCACGCCGCCCACCGACCTGCCCTCCTTCCTCAGGGAGGTGGAGGGCTACGCCAGCACCGACTACGCGTCGGCGCTGCAGCAGGGCGCGCTGCTCGACCACGACCATCTCGAGGCGGTGGCCAGAAAGCTGAACCAGTACACCGGACTGCCGGTGGCCTACCTGGAAAAGGCCAACCTTCGCGTCGACGGCGGCATGTTCGAGCACACCCTGCTGGGCGACGACACCAGCAACACCGGCCGCTTCGACACCCGCTTCGCCGGCCCCAGCATGGACCCGCTGGCCAAGGAAGCGGAATACGATCCGCAATCGGCGGCGATCAGCTCGGCCTACGTGTCCGCGTTCAACGACTACGTGCGCCGGCAGCTCGGCTATGGCGGCACCCGGGCGTACAAGGCCGAGATCCAGGTCGACAACTGGGACATGAAGCACCAGCAGCCCAACGCGTCGCAGCAGGCGACCGGCTCGCTCAACGTCATGCCGGACCTGGCGGCGGCGATGGTGTACAACCCGAACCTCAAGGTGCAGCTCAACCAGGGCTACTACGACCTGGCGACCCCGTATTTCGGCGGCGAGTACGAGATGCGCCACCTGCCGATGCCGAACGCGCTGCAGGCCAACATCGAGTTCCGTCACTACGAGTCCGGGCACATGGTGTACGCCCACCAGGACTCGCTGAAGCAGCTGCACGACAACGTGGCCGACTTCATCCGCAGGACGCAGACGGGCGG
>CAXTMS010000259.1:0-4616 GCA_964245345.1 uncultured Acetobacteraceae bacterium
GCTTCGCGATCTACCACCAGCGCTACTCGACCAACACCTTCCCGACCTGGAAGCTGGCGCAGCCGTTCCGCTGCCTCGCGCATAACGGCGAGATCAACACGGTGTCCGGCAACACCAACTGGATGAAGAGCCACGAGACCCGGCTCGCCGATCCGGCGCTCGACCCGTTCATGGACGACGTCAAGCCGGTGATCCAGGCCGGCGGCTCCGACACCGCGACGCTGGACAACGTGTTCGAGCTGCTGTGCTTCGCCGGCCGCGACGCGCCGATGGCCAAGGCGCTGCTGGTGCCGGCGGCGACCACGCCGGGGCCGGAGATGAAGCCGGCGCACAAGGCGATGTTCGAGTACTGCAACGCGGTGATGGAGCCGTGGGACGGGCCGGCGGCGATCTGCGGCACCGACGGGCGATGGGTGATCGCCGGGCTGGACCGCAACGGGCTGCGTCCGCTGCGCTACACCGTGACGGCGAGCAAGATGCTGGTGGTCGGCTCCGAGACCGGCATGGTCAAGATCCCGGAAGGCGACATCCTCAGCCGCGGCCGGCTCGGTCCGGGACAGATGGTCGGCGTGGATCTGCAGGCCGCCCGGTTCTACGGCGACGACGAGCTGCTCGACATGCTGTCGCAGCGCCAGGACTTCGAGGGCTGGGTCCGCCGCATCAACCGCATCGACCGCATCGTGCGCGACGACGCGGTGGAGCCGCCAGGCTGGAACGGCGAGGAGCTGCGTCGCAGGCAGGCGGCGGTCGGCACCACGCTGGAGGAGCTGGAGGTGATCCTGCACCCGATGGTGGCCGACGGCGCGGAGGCGGTCGGTTCCATGGGCGACGACACCCCGCTCGCGGTGCTGTCGGAGCACTACCGCGGCCTGTCGCACTATTTCCGCCAGGCGTTCAGCCAGGTCACCAACCCGCCGATCGACAGCCTGCGCGAGACGCGGGTGATGAGCCTGACCACCCGGCTCGGCAACCTCGGCAACGTGCTGGACGAGAACGGCGCGCAGTGCGAGCTGCTTCAGCTGGACAGCCCGGTGCTGACCAGCGGCGAGTGCCGCGCCCTGCTGGAGTTCCTGGGCTCGAACGCCTGCGTGATCGACTGCACCTTCGCCGCCGACGAGGGCGAGGCGGGCCTGCGCGACGCGCTCGGCCGCATACGCCGCGAGGCGGAGGAGCGGGTGCGGGAAGGCTGCAGCCACGTGTTCCTGACCGACGAGCACCAGGGCCCGGCGCGCGCCTACATCCCGATGATCCTGGCCACCGCGGCGGTGCACACGCATCTGGTGCGCCAATCGCTGCGCACCTTCACCAGCCTCAACGTCCGCACCGCCGAGTGCGTGGACGTGCACGCGATCGCCATCATGATCGGCTCGGGCGCCACCACGGTGAACGCTTATCTGGCGCAGGAAAGCATCGCCGACCGCCACCGTCGCGGCCTGTTCGGCGAGGTGACGCTGCGGCAGGCGGTGGAAAGCTACCGCAAGGCGATCAACAAGGGGCTGCTCAAGGTGATGTCCAAGATGGGCATCTCGGTGATCGCGTCCTATCGCGGCGGCTACAACTTCGAGGCGATCGGGCTGTCGCGCGCGCTGGTGGCGGAGTTCTTTCCCGGCATGCCGTCGCGCATCTCCGGCATCGGCCTGTCCGGCCTCGCGCGCAACGTCCTGGGCTTCCACCGGCGCGCCTGGGACGAGGACGCGGTGGTGCTGCCGGTGGGCGGGCTCTACAAGCTTCGCCGCCGCGGCGAGGTGCACGCGTTCGACGGCGGGCTGATCCACACGCTGCAGAGCGCGGTCGGGAGCGACAGCTTCACCACCTATCGCCGCTATGCCGACGCGGTCAGGCGGCAGCCGCCGGTGGCGTTGCGCGACCTGCTCGACTTCCGCGAGGGGCGCACGGCGATCCCGGTGGAGGACGTGGAAAGCATCACCGAGATCAGGAAGCGGCTGCTGGCGCCTGGCATCTCGCTCGGCGCGCTCAGCCCGGAAGCGCACGAGACGCTGTCGATCGCGATGAACCGGATCGGCGCCAAGTCCGACTCCGGCGAGGGCGGCGAGGACCCGTCGCGCTCGCGCCCGCGTCCGAACGGCGACAACGCCTCGTCTGCGATCAAGCAGGTCGGCTCCGGGCGTTTCGGCGTCACCGCGCAGTACCTGAACGATTGCCGCGAGATCGAGATCAAGATGGCGCAGGGCGCCAAGCCCGGCGAGGGCGGGCAGCTGCCCGGCTTCAAGGTCACCGGGCTGATCGCGCGCCTGCGCCACTCGACGCCCGGCGTGACGCTGATCTCGCCGCCGCCGCATCACGACATCTACTCGATCGAGGACCTGGCGCAGCTCATCTACGACCTCAAGCAGATCAACCCCGACGCCACCGTGACGGTGAAGCTGGTGGCCCGCTCCGGCATCGGCACCATCGCCGCCGGCGTCGCCAAGGCCCGCGCGGACTGCATCCTGATCTCGGGGCATTCCGGCGGCACCGGCGCGTCCCCGCAGAGCTCGGTGAAGTACGCGGGCCTGCCCTGGGAGATGGGGCTCGCGGAAGCGCACCAGGTGCTGATGCTCAACCGGCTGCGCCACCGGGTGAAGCTGCGCACCGACGGCGGGCTCAAGACCGGGCGCGACGTGGTGATCGCCGCCATGCTGGGCGCGGAGGAGTTCGGCATCGGCACCGCGAGCCTGGTGGCGATGGGCTGCATCATGGTGCGGCAGTGCCATTCCAACACCTGTCCGGTCGGCGTGTGCACCCAGGACGAGACGCTGCGGGAGAAGTTCGACGGCAGCCCGGAGAAGGTGATCAACCTGTTCTCCTTTATCGCCGAGGACGTGCGCAACATCCTGGCCTCGCTCGGCGTGCGCAGCCTGAACGAGATCGTCGGCCGCACCGACATGCTGCACCAGGTCAGCCGCGGCGCCGACTACCTCGACGACCTCGACCTGAACCCGCTTCTTGCCCAGGCCGATCCCGGCCCGCACGCGCGCTACTGCACGCGGGAAGGCCGCAACGAGGTGCCGGACACGCTGGACGCGCAGATGGTCGCCGACGCAAGGCCGCTGTTCGAGCACGGCGAGAAGATGCAGCTGCACTACAACGTGCAGAACACCCATCGCGCGATCGGCACCCGGATCTCGTCGCGCATCGTGCGCCGCTTCGGCCAGGACACGCTGGCGCACGGCCACCTCACCGTGCGCCTGCGCGGCTCGGCCGGGCAGTCGCTGGGCGCGTTCGCGGTCAAGGGGCTCAAGCTCGAGGTGATCGGCGACGCCAACGACTACGTCGGCAAGGGCTTGTCCGGCGCCACCATCGTGGTGCGCCAGCCGCCGTCGTCGCAGCTGGCCAGCAACCACAACGCGATCATCGGCAACACGGTGCTTTATGGCGCCACCTCCGGCGTGCTGTATGCGGCGGGGCAGGCGGGCGAGCGCTTCGCGGTGCGCAACTCGGGCGCCACCGCGGTGGTGGAGGGCTGCGGCTCCAACGGCTGCGAGTACATGACCGGCGGCACGGTGGTGGTGCTGGGGCCGGTGGGCGACAATTTCGGTGCCGGCTTCACCGGCGGCATGGCCTTCGTCTACGACAGCGCCGGCGACTTCGAGATCCGCGCCAACCCCGACACCCTGACCTGGAGCCGCGTGGTCGAGCCGCGTTGGCACGACGAGCTGCTCCGGCTGGTGGAAACCCACGCGCGTGAAACCAGCAGCCGCTTCGCCGCCCTGCTGCTGCACGAGTGGAACAAGGCCCTGCCGCGGTTCTGGCACGTGGTGCCGAAGGAGTACGCGAAGTACCTCCTGGCCGACGACAAGGCGGTGCAGCCGAGGCTGGTGGGGTAGGGCCGGCGACGGCGGGCAGGGCTCCCGGGCCGCGAAGTGGCCGCGCGCACGACGCCGATGCCGGCATGGTGTGGTGGGCGTGCCAGGGGAAGGAGCGGTTGGACGGGTTGTGAAGGCGTTCATGCCGGAGATCGCGCGTCGACGTGGCTCCGCCGGGTGCGGGTCGTCGCCACGGCCGCAACAGCCCGACCCGCTGCATCCTCCGTCCGGTCCGGCCGTTATGCCGCCGCCGGGATGGGCCGGCGCGATGATCGGCAGGTTCGCATGATATCCGGCACACTCGGCACCTTGTTCACCGACGGGCTGCAATACCTTTACGGCGCGCATCACCAGGGCGCGAAGCAGGCGGCGGCCAACGTCCGGACGTCCAGCTCGCCGAAGCTGCGCTCGATGCTCCGCTCCGGCGCGAAGCAGAATCTCGCGCAGGCGCGCCGCCTGGAGAAGGTGTTCAAGGCGGCCGGCCTCGTGCCCGGCGGCCAGCATGACCCGGCCATGCAGGGCATCGTGGAGGCCAACGAGACGCTGGTCGGACAAGCGCCGGCCGGGGTCGCGCGGGACCTGGTCAACATCGCGTCCGGCCAGGTGGCGGCGCATTTCTACCTTGCCACCTACGGCACGCTGCGCAGCTACGCCCAGCTGCTCGGCAACAAGAAGGCCGCCAAGCTGCTCGGCAAGACGCTGAACGAGACCGGCACGGTCGACCGGACCTTCACCAGGCTGGCGCGGCGCCTGAGCCGGCAATCCGCTCCGGTTGGGACCGGCGTCGGCAGACGAAGCGGCAAGCGGCCG
>CAXTMS010000260.1:0-4615 GCA_964245345.1 uncultured Acetobacteraceae bacterium
CTGCGGGCTGCAGCCGTAGTTGCTGATCGGCTGGTTGGCGAAGCCGTTCTTCGCGGTGGCTGGGAACTTGCCGCAAGATGAAGGTGAAACCTGATTGTAGAAGTACTGGAAGTAACCCTGGTTTAAGATATTCAGGACGTTGAGGTCGAAGTCCAACGACTTCAGCGGACCGGCGGCTCGGATCGGCATCTTGTAGTTCAAGTCGAGGTTGAAGATCGCGAACGGTGAGATACCGCCACCGTTGGTGTTGGTGAACGTTTCGCCGGCTGTGCCTGCGTAATAGGCATAGGTACCGTATGAACCGATCCTTGGAATAGCTCCGAGATTTACGAACCCGTTGCCGTCTATGGTCGTGTACTGGTGGCCGGTATATTGTCCCTGGAAGCGAACGTTCAGCTCGTCCCGTGGCAGGAGCAGGTCGTGGTGGTCGTAATCGACGCCGAAGGTGGAGATCCAATCAGGAAGTCCCGAAATCGGCGTGCCGCGAATTGCCAGACCGAACTGGTCTTCCTGCACCGTGACGGATGCGGTGGAGGTCGCAAGATACTTGGCAAGTGTGTAGGACACGTTGCCGAACAGCTGCCAGCGCGGTGTTAACTGATAGATTGCCGCCGCCTCAAAGCCTTTAAATTCGCGCTGTCCGTCATTGGTGTAGAACGACTCACCAGTCAGCGGACCCGACTGATACTGGAAGAAGCCGAAGTCGCGTGTGACGTGCTGGTAGAAGTAGTCGAGGTTGAGGCTGAGGTTATTGCGGTTGTACTTCACCCCGAACTCGTACATGTGGACGATCGAAGGTTGCGGCGGCCCTTCCCCGGGGACGCTCTGCGGCACGTAGTCGCCAACCGGCGCGAAGATCGCTGACTCGCCGAAGCTCGCGTAGAGGGAGACGCCACGGGCCGCAGGTAAGACCCGATCTAGGTCATAGTCGACGTTGACGAACGGCAGCCACGTGCGGTCCCATTTGTGCACCTTATACTGCCCGAACGAGTCTCCAAACTGCTGGTAGTAGGCGCTGTTCAGGGTCGCGGCGCTCGGCGTGCCGCCGAAGAGGTAGCTGCCCTCCTCGCTGGTGTCGCTGGTCTGCAGCGTGAAGCCGGGTGTGATGTGCAAGGTGTTGTGGATCAGGTCGATCTTGTCTTGGGCGTATGGCTCGTAGATCGTGCGCTGCCCACCGCCGTCGTAGCCTCCTCCCAGTGACGTTGCTCCGCTCTGGTTCTGCGGGGTGTGCGGAAACTCCGAGGTGGTGCCGAGAAACGACTGCGGGTTGTTTTGCGTCTCCTTGGCGATGATCGCGCCGATGTGGATAGTGTTGTCGATGCCATAGATCTGCGGCGGCGTGATGCCCACGCGCGGCTGCAGGCCGTAAGTGTCGTTGTGCTGGCGTATATACTCGGAGTTGGTGCCGCAGGGGCTGACCTGTCCAGCAGCTGCAAACTCGGCGGTCACACTGGACGGACAGTTCGCGGTCAGGTTCGGCTGGTATGGGTAGGCAGTCGGCTCATAGAATGCGTTACCATAGCCGAAGTATGACTGCTCGCCGAACCCGGCCGGCGTCTGGATGAAGGGGTTTGCTCCGCCGACAGCGGCCGAGCCAGGTCCACCATTCGGCGCAAACAGGGTCGGGTTGGCATAGTCCTGGGTGTAGCTGTCCGAGTACAGGTAGAACGCAGTCAAGCCGACATTGACGTAGTCGTTAATGTAGGTGTCATTCTTCAAAATCAAGGTGAAGTAGTCGTTGTCTTGCCGGAAGAACTCCTGGCTGGGATTGTAGTTACTGAAATATCCGTTCTGCTGGAGGTAAGGCAGCGGCACCGGCTCAGGCGTGATCAGACCGTTGCCGGTGTTGTAGATCGTGGTCAGCTGGAACAGAGACTGACCCTGATTATAGGGCTTGTCGAAGGCGAACTCCATATTGTTGTAACGCGCCGGCGTGTAGTCGATGAAGCCCGACGTCTGCAGGTTGGAGTACTTGATCATTGCTTTTGGCGCGTCGACACCGGTTCCGAGCGGACCGTCGATCCGACCGGTGTTGACGTCGAAGCCCTCGTTATAAGTCCCAAATGAGCCCACGGAGCCAAACAAGTCGGCACCCGCCTTGTTCTCGGGTCGCAAACTCGTATACGCTAGTGTGCCGCCGATGGTGCCGAAGGTGCTCGTGTCCGGGAATGCGACGCCTGGGTAAATCGACACGCCACTGATCTGGTCGAGGTTGAAGTGCGATCCGAGCAGGTTGTTCAGGAAAGCGCCCGACCCGCCGCTTAGCAGGTCCTGGGTTGGCACGCCGTCCAGAGTGCTGGCGACCTCGAGACCGCGGATACCGCGGATGGAGACGACCGGCTCGTTATCGCCGATACCCTGCTGATACACGTTGACCGACGGAGCCTGACGCAGAAGCGTCGCCACGCTCCCCTGTACGCCGACCTGCGAGATCGCGGCGGTGCCGAGTTCGGTGACGGCGCTGGGCGCGTCCTTCTCGCGCAACAGGCGCTTCTGCGCGCGGACGGTGATGCTTTCGCTGTTGCCAGGGATGTTGCCGTTCTGCGTCGGCGGTGCCTGGTTGGCAGTGTTGGCCGGGATCCCGGACGGCGCGCCCTGCGCCGGCACCTGCGCGCGCGCCGCGATGGTCGACAGCGTCATGACGATGGCGGTCGCACCCAGGAGCGCGTGCTTACGAGTGAACAGGGTGGTGGTCCGCATAGCCAAGTCTCCCGAGAACGATCTGCTGGAACCGTCCTACGGGAAACTTGATAAATTGTGGACAGATTGTGACCGGAACTTTGCTGGTTCGGCTCGTTCCCGTCAGAACTGTAGCCGATACAACACGCTGTTGTTACAATGACCTAGCGTTGCGTGCGAAGCATGCAGGAACGTGCGGGTCTGGCGCAGATTTCATCGTTTTGAATCGCATGGAACGGGACCAGCTCCTGTTGCCGTCGCAGACCGCAAGAGCTTGCAGTTTCACGAGCGTCCACGGCGACTGCTACGCCTCGACAAGGGTGCTCATCTACCAGGTTGCTATGCAGACTTAGCGCCTGCCGATTTGCAGGATCCACAGATGCGCCATGTCGGCAGCGCCGTCGGTGCCGCCGACGGTCTGCAGCGTGCGTACGGCGTCCGCCTTCAGGCCGGCATCCATCTGCGCCAGCCCGAGATGCAGCCTCGCGTCGTCAACCGAGACCAGGCCGCCCTTGGCGATGCCGGCCTGCATCAGCGACAGCCCCTGCTGCACCTGGCCGGCATCGACGGCGTTGTAGCCCACCGCCACCAGCGCGTTGCCGTCCGGCGCCGCCTTCGCGGCGGCCTCGTCCGAGGCGAGGCTCGCCTTCTTCGCCGCCGCGGCCTGATCGACCAGCGCCTTCAGGCGCGCCTCGCGCGCGGCGCCCGCGTCCCTGCCCAGCGCCCCGCTGGCATAGCCCGCCGCCATCACCTTCTGCGCCTGCATCGGGAAGCCCTGCTGCACGGCGAGCTCGGCCATGTCCATGAAGTCGGCCGTCGAGGTCAGCAGCCCGACCGCCAGGCGGATGCGGTCCACGTCGAATTGCAGGCGCTCCGGAACGTTCGGGTTGGTGCGCAGGCCCTGCATCAGGTTGGCCCAGTAGTCAGGCTTCGGGTAGTACTGCACCAGCTTGACCATGGTGGCGTTGAAGCCGTTCAGGTCGTGCGACTGCTGCTGCACCGCGGCCAGAAGCTGCAACTGGTTCTCGGTGGGGATCTGGCGTGCCCGCTCCTCCATGGCGATCTGGCGCGCCTGCGCCTGCGCCGCGTGCGGATAGTCCTTCAGCAGGTAGTAGGACTGGATCAGCAGCGTGTGCATCTGCGGATCGTTGCCGCCGGCCCTGAAATAGCGCTCGAGCGCCGTGACGGTGCGGGCGTAGTCGTGGGCGGTGTAGGCGAGGCCGGCTTCGGCCATCAGCAGCCTGGTCTTCTCCGCAGACGAGGTGCGCGACGAGGCGATCAGCACGTCGTCGGCGGCGATGGAGGCCGACACGTCGCCGGAGGACTGCGCCACCGCGGCGCGCATCTGCGCGATCACGTAGCTCTCGTCGGCCGTCTTGTCGCGCACCGCGTCGGCCGCGTTCACGTCGCGCATGGCGCCGGCGAAGTCGCGCTTGCGCAGAGCGACCTGGGCAGCCTGCAGCGGCTTGCCGACCGCCGGGCGAAGCGGATCGGCCCAGGCGAGCTCGGGTGCGATCGCGACGCCGGCGAGGAGGCCGGACAGGGCGGCATGGAGGAGGCGGAGCTTCATGTGCGTGTCATTGTCCCATGAACTGTTCGTTGCCGACGATGCCGAGCTTGGTCATGCCCAGGCGCTGCGCGTCGGCCAGGACGTGTGCGACGTACTTGTAGTCCGCGAGCTTGTTGGGACGGAGGTGGATCTCCGGCTGGTCCGGCAGGGCGGCGGCGGTGGCGAAGTGCGACTGCAGCGACGCCTCGTCCGGGATCGGCTCGCCGTTCCAGGAAATGGCACCGTCGAAGTCGACGTCGATCGTCACCACCTGGGGCGGCGTCGGCGGCGGCGGCGGGTTGCCCTGCGGCAGGTCGAGCTTCACCGCATGGGTCTGGATCGGGATGGTGATGATCAGCATGATCAGCAGCACCAGCATCACGTCGA
>CAXTMS010000261.1:0-4504 GCA_964245345.1 uncultured Acetobacteraceae bacterium
AGACGCAAGCTCAGCCGCAGGCTACAGCCGGGCCGCTGCTGCCGCGGCGCGGCGGAACCATCCCGGTCACCGTGCGGCTCGACCCGCCGCGCTACGACCGCCTCAAGCGCCTGGTGCTGCGCCTGTCCACCACCGGGCAGAGCATCATCCAGACCGCGCTCGACCGCAGCCTGCCCGGCCTCGAGCGCGAGCGGACCCAGCCGGCCGGGATCGCCGGCCAGAGCAGCCTGTTCACGGCTGCCACGGCCGCGGCAGCGGAAACCCTGCGCAGGCCGAGGCAGGACAGCTTCGACTTCGTCCGGCCGGAGCCAACGATCGCGCTGACCTACCGGGCCAGCGTGCCGATGCACCGCTGGCTGCACCGGCGCTCGCACGAGACCGGGCAGAGCATCCAGGACATCATCGACGGCGCGCTCAAGGCCGTCCGTGGAGAAGGCTAGCCATGGCTCAGCGTGCCAAGACCACCAGCACCACGAAGATGCCCGCGGGCGGCGCCCGGCGGGGGCGTCCGCCAGGATCGACGTCGGCCAAGGCTGCCGCCGCCAAGAAGGCCCCGGAAGGGCGCCAGTCGGCCGTTGCGCCGCCCGCCGCCACCCGACGCACGCCTGCCGCTGCCTCCCCGGCGTGAAGGTCAGCAAGGACGAGCTGCGGGCGCAGGTGGAGAAGCTGGAGCGCACCGTGGCGACGTTGCGCACCCGCAGCCGTGAGGCGGTGCGGGCCGCTAAGCAGGCGACGGCCAGGATCGAGGAGCTGGAGGCCCAGCTCGCGGCGAAGCAGCAGACTCTGAAGCCGGCTCCCACGGCACCCCGGGCCGCTGCCCGGACGCCGAAGCCTGCCACCAGCGCTGACACGCAGGCCGCGTCGAGAAAGACCAGGTCCCGGCGTGGGCAGACCCTGACCGACGAGCGTGACCCGGGTGACGCGGTTCCGCCAAGTGTCGCGGTGGCAGAACCGGAGCCGATGGACGAGGAAGCCACGAACGCCTTGGAGAGCCTGCAGGCGCAGCTTCATCCCATGGACGAGCCGGTAGGGTCGTAGCCCTGCCGGTCGCCGAGCCAGCACGGTTCCGGCGATGCAGGCTTGCGACAGATGTCATGTGTGTCGCTCCTGGCGTGTCCCACGGGGATCCGGTACGGGTCGAGGGCACTGCCAAGGGCAGGACGGGAGCCGGTGCGGCCGGGAGAAGCACGACATTCCCTTCTGCCGGGTGCTATGCTTGCCCAGGAGGTTTCGCATGAGCGTAATCCAGCTACCCGACGAGCTTCAGCGTGTGATCGAGCGGCAGGTGGCCGAAGGCAGGGCTGCCAACCCGGCGGCGTTCCTGGAAGAGGCGGTCCGGCGGCTGGTCGACGAGACGCTGAGCGAGGAGAACGAGCTCCTCCAGGCGGCGGAGGCCGGCTCAGCCGATATCGCGGCCGGCCGCTACGTGACGGTGACGACCGCCGAGGACGAGGAGCGCGTCCACGACGGCATGATGGCACGGTTGCGGGCTCGGCTTTCCGCCGGCAACTGATTGGCCTACCGGCTTACCAGGGCGGCGGAAGACCAGATTGACGCTGTCCTGCTCGATAGCGCCCGTAGCTACGGCCTCGAAGCTGCTGGACGGTATGGCCAGCTGATCCTGACGGCCATGGCCGCGCTCGGTGCTGAGCCGCGTATGGTCGGGTCGGTTGAGGTCCCTCGCTTGGCAGGTGTTCTCGCCTATCCGATCCGACATCTGCGTCGACGGGTGGAACCGGCACGCCGGGTCGGCAACCCTCGTCACCTCATCGTCTATCGGCTCGGGTCGGATGAAATCGTGGAGATCCTGGGGCTGGTCCACGACCGTATGGTGCTGTCCCGAGCCGCCCGGAAGATCGTTGAGGCGACCAACAAGGGCTGAGCGTGGTGGAGCCCGTGTGGAAACGTGCTTTCGACAGCCTGCGTATAGCTGCGCCGCGTCTGCCAGGGGTAGCTAAGCGCGCGGCCGAGGCCGTCAGGCCCGGATGGCGTCCATCAGCGGCCTGACGCCCAAGATCGCGATCACCCGCTTCATGTTGTAGGCCAGCACCTGCAGGCTCATTTCTGTGCCAACCCGCTTGAGCGTGCGGGTCAGGAAGTGGGTGGCTCCCATCCAGGCCTTGATGGTGCCGAACGGGTGCTCAACCGTTTGCCGCCGCAGGATCATGGCCTGCGGCACCTGGTCGAGCCGCTTTTGCATGGCATCCAGCACGCCCTCATGCTCCCACCGGGTGACCCGACGCATCTTGGCCGGCGTACACTGGGCCTTGATCGGGCAGTCCGGACACTTCGTGGTCCAGTAGTGGCGCAGGGTCAGCCCGTTCTCGTCGACGCGGTTAAACCACCACTTCATGGTCTGACCCGCGGGGCACCGGTAGGCATCCTGCTTGGACAGGTAGACGAAGTCCTGCTTGCCGAACCGGCCATCGGCCTTGGCTCCCGAAGTGTACGGCTTGGGCACGTAGGGCACCATGCCGCCCTGTTCGCAGGCCACGATCTGGCGGCCGGCGTAGTAGCCGCGGTCGGCCAGCACGGTCAGCGCCGTCCGTCCCGTCGCCTCTTGGGCTTGCTGCCCCATAGGAACCGGCTGGGCGCGGTCGCTGGTGGCGTTGGTGACCTCGTGCGCCACGATCAGGTGGTGCGTGGTGTCCACGGCCGCCTGGACGTTGTAGCCGACCACCGTAGTGCCGCGGCCCGACGTGGTCATGGCGCGGGCGTCCGGGTCGGTCAGCGAGACCTGACCGTCCGGCGCGGCTGCGACGACAGCCTCCATCTCGCTCAGGTGCCGCATCTGGTCGCACAGCCGGTCCAGCTTCTCCCGCAGGCGCCGGACCTTGGCCGTGGGCACACCGGGGTCGTGCCGGTCGGCGGTGTCGAGCGCCGTCAGGTAACGGGCGATGCTGGCCTCGGCATGCTCCATCCGCCGCTGGATGACCGACTGGCTGTAGCTCTTATCGCGCGCGTTCACCGCTTTGAATTTGCTCCCGTCGATCGCGACCAGGCTGTCGGAGAACAGGTCGAGCCTGCGGCACAGCAGGACGAACTGACGGCAGATCGCCTTGATGGCAGGGCCGTTGTCGCGGCGGAAGTCGGCGATGGTCTTGAAGTCCGGTGCGAGCCGTCCGGTTAGCCACAGCACCTCGAGGTTGCGCTGCGCCTCGCGTTCCAGGCGACGGCTGGACGGCACGCGGTTCAGGTAGCCGTAAAGGTAGAGCTTGAGCAGCATGGCCGGATGGTAGGCAGGGCGGCCTGTGTCGGTGGGCGTGGCGCGGCCGAAGCCCAGCTCGGCCAAGTTCAGCTCGTCCACGAACGCGTCGACCACCCGCACCGGGTTGTCCTCGCCCACGTAGTCGTCCAGGCTTTCGGGCAACAGGAAGCTCTGGCTTCGGTTCCAGCCCTCGACGTAGCGCCCCATGTCGTCCTCCTACCTACCCCAGGCAGCAGTATGCCGTCGTAGCGTTCACCGGGTGAACCAGAAAGGCTTGTCCACGCCCCGAGCCCAGGCGTCTTCAAACTCCTGCTGGGTAATCACAGTCACGACGGTGTCTGGAAACGCCTCCTCCACTGAGCACTCGATGAGCGATGGGCAGTGATCGCCATTCTGTTGTTCAAGTTCGACGCTGTTCCGCGTTACCCGACCGTCAGCATAGATGTCGACGCTGCGCAGCACGGCATCCTGGGAAGGGCTGACTTCATAAAGGAGCCACGTTGCTTCATCGGCTGGGACTTCAGCATCTGGCCACCTACCTCGATAGTAGGTGAGAGCCTGAGGGTGATGCATGGTGTAGCCGTCCTTGGTCCCGTGCAGAAATCAGGCAAAGTCCTACTAAAACCTCCAAGACCTTCGTTCCAGCCGCTCGCATCCCTCTTTCCACACAGCCTCGGTGGACAGCGGACTCCGGTCAGTTCAGCCCTGGCGGGTCACACGCTCCACCCGCGACAACAAGCAGCCTGGCCGGGCGGTATGGATGTTCACGAACGCCGTTCGAGGATCGCCGAGAGCTCGTTCGAGTGGGCCGTCCACATCTTCGCCCGCACAAACTTGGCCGAGATCATAGAGGCACTGATCCGCAGCATCGTAAGCACGAACGGACACTAGCGGGTTGGCGCGCACGATCGGCGCGATCTCATTCTCGGTTTCAGCGCGCGGGCAGGCAGCCTCGTGCAGAAAGATTGGGCTCGGCGTCCAGTAGATGCCGCACGGCCGTGTTAGGTTGTAGGACCCCAGCAGCATCACGTCGCCGGGCGTGGCCAGCTGTAGGCAGTGGCGGCACGGGAAGCCGCCGGCCAGCGTCGCTACGACACGGCGGAGTTGGTTGCCGTTGTCGTCCTCACCCGTGCGGCGAAAGCGTTCGGCCGTACTAGTTGCGATGGCGATGCATTGGAACGCGGTCATGCAAGTACCTCCTAGGCACATCTTCGACCGTGGCGAAGTGACCAGCACCCCGTTTCTTACCGTTGAATTCAGGAAAGGGCCTGTCCTTAAATGTCCGCTGTGGGTCGA
>CAXTMS010000262.1:0-4482 GCA_964245345.1 uncultured Acetobacteraceae bacterium
CCAAGGGCGACGTGTTCTCCCTGGTCCAGCACCTCGAGCCGGGGCTGAACCTGGGGCAGGTGGGGTCACTGCACAAAAGTTACTTTCACGTGTGCTGGACCTGAACCAGCAGGGAACATCTTCCTTCCAGGTGACGCGCCCCGGTGATCGAGCAAGGAAACGGTTGACCGATCAGCGGTTGCGTCAAGTTGAGCGGCAGATTGCCGCCAGCGATGCCGCCTTGTGCCCTGTGCAAGGCGGACGCTGAGAAGGCCCGTCTCGACATCCTTGTCAGCACTCCGGCCATGGGCGAGGCGACGCACAGCAATGCTAATCAAGATGCCGGAGCTTGGCACCATGGACAACAAGCGTGTGGCCAGCCTGGCCGGCCTCGCTCCCATCACCCGCGACTCAGGACAACATAATGGCAAACGGTTCATCCGCGCCGGGTGCACCCACCTCCGGCAAACCCTCTACATGCCAGCCCTGGTCGCGACCCGCTCAAACGCCGAGATAACAGCACAGCCAAGTACCAGGCCCTCCTCGCTGCCGAAAAGCTACCCAAGGTCGCCACCAACGCCGTCATGCAAAAGCTCGTCATCCTCGCCAACGTGCTGCTGCACGAACAGCTGAACTGAATGCAAGGCTGCTTGACCAACACGGATACTCTAGCCATTCGCCACGATTACCGTTCCCAATACCTGTCCTTACACCTTCCAGAGCGCACTCCGTGTCCTCGGCATCCAGAACTTGTCTGCCTTCATCCGGGCGCCCGAAGGCAACGGCTGTGCCGAGCGCTTCTTCCGCACGCTGAAGGAGAACCTGCCCTCGATCCGCAGCTTCAACATTGTCGAACAGCTCCGGCTAGCTTGCGTGCGTTCCGTGAAGCCTACAACGCCGGTACCGGACGCCCGATCAAATCAGGTGCCCATGCGTAAACTACCTACAGATGTCTCACCAACTGCAGGCTGTATACCCATGCCGAACAGGCCCAACCGGGTGACGAGTCCGGAACGCACGGCGCCGTCCCGTATTGCTGCCTGGATCAGATACTAGGGAGCAGCGCCGCCAGTGCGTCGGCGAACTCGGCCGGATAGGTGAGGTAGCCGATGTGGCCACCGGGCAGGACGTGCAGCGGAACGTCAAGCCGGTCGGCGAAGGTGGCGGCAATCCGGCGGGGCAGGATCTCGCCGCTCTCCTGTCCGGCGATGAACGATAGGTCGGGCCCGGCACGCAGCGCTCCCAGATCAAGGCTCGTCGACGGATACTGGCGCAGTTCGTGCTCGAACCAGTAGTCGAAGTCGTGCGCCGTCTGAGCGGCGTCCTCGTGCCTGGCCGCGGCAGCCAGGGTTTGCCGATCGGACTCCACCATCATGCCGGCGAGGAACCGCCCGATCGCCGGTCGCAGCCCTTCCGCCCGGTAGAGGGCGTAAGTGTCCTGCAGAAACGCCACCTCGTGCGCGCGCTCGGCGTCCGGCAGCAGGAACAACGCCGGCGGCTCGTGCGCCAGCAGCACGCGCACCGATCTCGGATGCCTGCTCAATACCTGCAGTGCCACGATGGCGCCCGAGGAGCTGCCGAACACCAGCGCCGCACCGTCGCCCTCGCGCGCGATCAGCGCCGCCACGTCGTCCGCATCGGTCTGCAGCCGCGCGTCGTAATCCTGCCCGCTGTCGAGCATACTCGCGCCGTAGCCGCGACGATCGTAGGTCAGCACGCGGACACGCCCCGACAAGTGCTGCGCGAGCGGATGGTAGATCGATCCGGAGCCGCGCGCGCCGGCGATCAGCACCAGCAGCGGACCATCCCCGAGGACGCGGTAGTCGAGCACGGCGCCGGGAACCGCAAGCGTGGCCATCGAACTGTTTCCTCGGCTGGTCCTGGTTCGGTATCCAATTCAGCGTTCCAGATTGATCGATGAGGAAAAAGATGCGTTTGTGCGGTCAAGGATGTGCTCCGGGCATCGGCGGTGAAGCGGCATGAAACTCAGCCAGCTACGGGAGATCGTTTCCATCGCCGAGCAGGGCAGCATCCGGGCCGCGGCGCGGCAGCTCGCGATCGGTCAGCCGGCGCTGACGCGCAGCCTGGCCGAACTCGAGCGCGAACTTGGCGCGTCGCTGTTCGAGCGGCGTTCGCGGGGGGTGGTGGCGACGCCGCTGGGGCAGCTATTTCTGCGCCGAGCGGCCCTGATCGTGCACGAGATGCGCCGAGCACGGGAAGAGGTCGAGCAGTTCGGCGGCTCGACCACCGGCACCGTCACCGCTGGACTGTCCATTGCTACGCACCTAGCCCTGCTACCGGCCGCCCTGCAGCCCTTCACCCGGCGCTTCCCGGATGCCAGGCTGCACATTATTGAGGGGTTCTATCCAACGCTGGAGCCCGGTCTGCGCACGGGCAGCGTGGACTTCTATCTCGGCGTCGATCCAGGGCAGACCATGGTGCCTGACCTGACACGTGAGGTGATCAGCCAGAACAACCGTACCGTGCTGTGCCGAGTCGGGCACCCGCTGCAGATGGCGACGAAGCTGGCCGCCCTGAACGGGGTAAAGTGGGCGACGAACTCAATCACGCTAACGGACGCGGGTGAGCTCGGTGCCCTGTTCCAGCAGCATCGCCTGCCGCCGCCACGCATCGTGCTGCACAGCCAGTCGGCCCTGACGCTGATGACGTGCTTGCTGAACAGCGACCTTATGGCAATCGTGCCGGTGCAGTGGACGGGATCCGCCCTAGCCAAAGGTCTGCTGACGACCGTGCCGATCCATGAGGAACTCGCGGCGCCGCCGGTCGTGCTGATCAAGCGGGCCGACTTGGTGCTGACTCCCGCCGCCCGGTACTTCCTGGACCTGCTGCAGCGCACGCGGCTGCGCCCATCTCCGCCGGCGCCGCCAAGCCGCCTGCGCCACGGAGAAGGGGCAGTCCCGCGGACGGGCGGGGCGTGACCCTCAGGCGCCGGTCGGACACATCCGCCTGCCTGGTACCCGCTGCTGGAGCTTCTTCACCTCAATCGCATTCGGCGGACCTGCTCCGGTCTCTCATCTTCACAAGTGTTCGCACTCAATCGGGATCGGTTCTAAACGGCGAACACAACCATCAGCCGGCGCTCCGCGAAGTGCCAGTTCCCATCACTTTTGTGCCGGTAGAGGTCGCCATACTCGGCGACCATCAGTGATGATAGCGGTCCGGCGCTAGGGCCGTTCCCTGCAACTAGTCCGTTCCGGCCGAACAAACCGGATGTTGGTATGCACGTGCCGCAAGCAGTCATCGCGCATCGCCGCCCGCTCCGCCACCCAGCGGGCGATGGTGTCGCGCCTGGCATGTTGGCACCGATGCCGAGCAGGCTAAGTGTTCAGTCCCGGCGTGTGGTGATACAGATCACCAAGCGGCACGGGATAGGCTATGGGACAGGTTCTACACGGCTGCGCCCGCACGACAGAGGCGGTGCGTCTCACGATCCAACGTAGCCAAGAGAGTGTAAGAGCGCTTGCGGCACGCTACGGCGTCAGTCCGACGACGGTCCAGAAGTGGCGCAAGCGCAGCCATGCCCATGACGTCGCCATGGGTCCGAAGGAGCTTCGCTCATCGGTGCTGACGATCGAGGAGGAAGCCGTTGTGGTGGCATTCCGCCGCCACACGCTGCTGCCGCTCGATGATTGCCTCTATGCCTTGCAGCCATCCTTGCCTCACCTGACACGATCCGACCTGCATCGTTGCCTTCAGCGCCACGGGATTTCACGGCTTCCCGATGTCGAGGGGGACAAGCCGGGCAAGCGCAAGTTCAAGGCTTATCCGATCGGGTTCCTTCACATCGACATCGCTGAGGTTCGGACGGGTGACGGCAAGCTCTACCTGTTCGTGGCCGTCGATAGGACCTCGAAGTTCGCGATCGCCCGCCTGGCACACACGGCCGATCGGCAGAGTGCCACCGCGTTCCTCGAGACGGTCATCGAGGCTGTGCCGTACCGCATCCATACGGTGCTGACCGACAACGGCATCCAGTTCTCTCATCCGCCGCGCTATCGCTCCGGTCCCACGGCACGGTTCAGCATGCACCTGTTCGACAGGCTCTGCCGACAGCACGCCATCGAGCACAGGCTGACGAAGCCGAACCATCCCTGGACCAACGGCCAGGTCGAACGCATGAACCGCACCATCAAGGACGCCACCGTCAAGCGTTACCACTACGCCGACCATCAGCAGCTCGCGGCGCACCTCGAGCTGTTCCTGAGTGCATACAATCACGCCCGCAGGCTCAAGGCCCTGAAGGGCCTCACGCCCCACGATTATGTCTGCAGGGTCTGGACCGAGGAGCCAGAACGATTCAAGCTAAACCCGTATCACTACACGCCGGGACTAAACACCTAATGTCCTCGGTGTAGAGGTCGATCACCCGGTTCACCTGGCGGTGGTCGATCAGCCACGCGTGCTCGTGGAGCAGCGCCTCGATCACCGACCGTGTCGAGGCATCCACAGCACCGGCTGCGGACGGCGTGCCGCGTGCCTCAA
>CAXTMS010000263.1:0-4441 GCA_964245345.1 uncultured Acetobacteraceae bacterium
TCGACGGCTGCATCCGGTAAATCACCCCTTTACCGGGTTGTTGTTCCCAACACACCGGACGATGTTCGGATCATGGGCATCAATCTGAATGTCAGGTCCGGCCGGATTTACAAGTTAATCAACTGTCCTCCGGGATGGGTGACAGAAATACAGAATGACCCGGCTTGGCTGGCGACGCTTAAAGAGTATGCAATAGTCGGAGCAGCCGCCGTTACATCCCGAGAAGCCTCCGGTCTGATTGTTGTTGCGCCAGCACCTCGCGAGGACGCTCTACCGGGCAGCGGCCCGATCTCGGTCACGGGTGGGCTGACAACCATGAAAAACGGCGACCTGAGCACCATCAAGGCAGTCCGCTTCAAGCTTCTTCCCTACCTTGAACCTCATGAACGGTTCTGAAGCATCCGGAACGCGCCATCCGCTTCCTGCGGATCAGGATGCCTTCGGGAAGCGCAGCCGGTCGGCCGGTGCCGCCAGCATCGCCGGGTCGCGGTAGCGGGCGGCGAAGTGCTCGGCCGGCAACCGTGCCCACCCGCGGCCGAAGGTGCGCTCGCGCAGCGTTTCGCCGTCGGTGTAGCCGGTGCGGAACCGGCCGCGCCGGCGCAGCTCCGGCACCACCAGCTCGACGAAGTCGCGCAGGGTTTCGAACGACAGGTACTGGCGCAAGTTGATGCCGTCGATGCCGTCCTGGTCCAGCCAGCGCTCGATCTCGTCGCACACCACGTCCGGGGTGCCGGCGACGAAGAACCGGCCCTCGCTCAGGCCCTTCATCTGCGCGAGCGCCTCGCCCACCGTTTGCTCGCGCCGGAAGCGGCGAAGCAGGGTATGGGCGTCCGGCTCGCCGCGGTCGATCAGCTCGCCGAGAGTCAGCTCCGGCGGATAGGCGGTGATGTCGATCGCGGTCAGCGCGTGCGCCAGCGCGCCCTCCGCGCTGACCAGGGAGCGGTACGTGGCGAGCTTGTCCGCCACCTCCGCGTCGGTGCGCCCGACCACGATGCCGGCCATCACCACGAACTTCACCGCGTCGGCGCTGCGCCCGTGCGCCACCACCCGCTCGCGGACGCGGGACATGTTGGCGCGCACCTGCGGCGTGGTGTGGCCGCCGATGAACAGCACCTCAGCGTGGCGGGCGGCGAACTCCAGCCCGGCGGCGGAACCGGAGGCCT
Source organism: uncultured Acetobacteraceae bacterium (assembly GCA_964245345.1). GTDB lineage: Bacteria > Pseudomonadota > Alphaproteobacteria > Acetobacterales > Acetobacteraceae > Lichenicola. The sequence goes on from CAXTMS010000263.1 coordinate 1,164, forward strand.
GGTAAAGCAGCGGCGTGCGCTGCAACGACGGCTGGCACAGATGCGGGCCCGCGACGCGGAAGTTCTCGCCCACGTGGTCGATGTAGCGGACCCTGGACGGGTCGGTGTAGATCCGCCGCTTGGCGTCCTGGATCACCGCGTCGTCGTCCCAGGAGCCTTCCCAAAGCTTGTAAAGCACGTCCAGGTACTCGTCGGCGATCTCGTAGCGGTGGTCGTGCGGCACCTCGTCGGGCAGGCCGAAGTTGCGCGCCGCGTTCGGCAGGTAGGAGGTGACGATGTTCCAGCCGACCCGGCCCTTGGAAAGGTGGTCCAGCGTGGACATGCGGCGCGCGAACGCGAAGGGCGGCTCGTAGGTGGTGGAAAAGGTGGCGCCGAAGCCGAGGTGGCGGGTCACGGCGGCCATGGCCGGGATCAGCAGCAGCGGATCGTTGGACGGGATCTGCATCGCTTCGCGCAGCGCGGTCTCGGGCCCGTCGCGGAACCGGTCGTAGGTGCCGATCACGTCGGCCAGGAACACCGCGTCGAGGGTGCCGTGCTCGGCCAGCTGCGCGGTCTCGGTCCAGAACTCGATGTCGTTGAAGCGGTGGCGGTTGTTCCCGGGGTGCACCCAGAAGCCGTGCATGATGTGGCTGACGCAGTTCATCTCGAACAGGTTGACGTGGAGCTGCTTGGGGCTGGTCATCGTCGCATCCGGAAACTGACGCGGGCACGAGAACGGCGCCGCTTCGCAGCCTGATCCGCTAGCCGATCCACCGTTCGAAAGCGAACGCCAGCCGGGACCCGAAACGCCACACCGGGCACGCTACAGCAGCCGGGCGCCTTCCGGCTCCGGCTCGGCCTCGTCCGGTTCCGCCGGCCGGAACAGCATCCCGGACAGCACGACGGCCGCCAGCGCACGGGTCACGCCGCGCCCCGACGCCAGCGCCGCCTCGTCCAGCCGTCGGGCGGCTTCGCGCATGGCGCCGGCGCTGCGCGGCAGGCGCGGCAGCAGCCAGTCGATCACCGCCGGCGTCACCGCCAGCTGCCGTTCCACCAGCAGGCGCATCAGCAGGATGCGCAGCAGGGGATCGTCAGGACGGTTGATCGGCACCGAATGGGTGGCGCGCAGCCGGCTGTCGAGGTCGGGCAGCGTCACCCCCCAGCGCGCCGGCGGGGCCCGCGCGGTCAGCAGCACGGGCAGCCCGGCCTCGTGCGCCGCGTTCAGCAGGTGCAGCAGCGCCGGCTCGTCCGGGGCGGCGTCGGCGTCGTCCACCGCGATCGCACGCCAGCGCCCCGGTGCCCGGGACAGCTTCGGGTCGCGCAGCGCGGTGCCGGGCAGCAGCAGCGCGTCGTGCTCGGCCGCCCACACGTGCAGCAGGTGGGTCTTGCCGCTGCCGGCCTCCCCCCACAGCGCCAGCCGGCGCTGCGGCCAGTCGGCGCCGCCCTGCGGGGCGAGCCAGGCCAGGGCCTGGGCATTGGACGCGGCACGGAGGAAGTCGGCGCGCTCGAAGCGCGGTTGATGCGCGAACGGCAGCGCCAGCTGGCGCAGGGAGCCTTGTTCGTCCGGCCCGAACCCGGCCATCCCGTCGTGACCGCCCGCCTGCACCGTCAACCCACCCATCCTGCCCGTTCATGCCGCCGCTTTGCGCGCCGTCCCGCCTGCCGTAAATGGTCCGGGTCGTCAGCCCGGCGCCGCAGGCGCCTCGATCCCCGTTCCAACCGGAGCGACGGCGACACCCGCGCCGGGATCGAGCCGAGAAGGTCATACCGCATGAGTGTCGAGTCGCCAGCCGGGACGTCCTATCGCGAGGCCGGCGTGGACATCGCGGCCGGCGACGCGCTGGTCGAGGCGATCACCCCGGCGGCCAGGGCGACCATGCGGCCCGGCACCATGGGCGGGCTCGGCGGGTTCGGGGCGCTGTTCGACCTCAAGGCGGCGGGCTTCCGCGACCCGGTGCTGGTGTCCTGCACCGACGGCGTCGGCACCAAGCTCCTGCTGGCGATCGAGACCGGCCGGCACGACACGGTGGGCATCGACCTGGTGGCGATGTGCGTCAACGACCTGGTGGTGCAGGGCGCAGAGCCGTTGTTCTTTCTCGACTACTTCGCCACCGGCCGGCTCGCGGTGGCCGACGCGGCGAAGGTGGTGGGCGGCATCGCCGAAGGCTGCCGGCAGTCCGGCTGCGCCCTGGTCGGCGGCGAGACCGCGGAGATGCCGGGCATGTACGGGCCCGGCCATTACGACCTGGCCGGCTTCGCGGTGGGCGCGGCGGAGCGCGACGCGCTGCTTCCCGGGCGGATCGGGCACGGCGACCTGATCCTCGGCCTGCCGTCGAGCGGGGTGCATTCCAACGGCTTCTCGCTGGTGCGTGCGATCCTGGCGCAAGCCGGGCTCGGCTGGGACGCGCCGGCGCCGTTCGCGCCTGGCCAGTCGCTTGGCGAGGCGCTGATGGCGCCGACCCGTCTCTACGTGTCGCCGGTGCTGGCGCTGCACCGCGCCGGCCTGTTGAAGGGGGCGGCGCACATCACCGGCGGCGGCCTGCCTGGCAACCTGCCGCGCGTGCTGCCGCGCGGGGTGGCGGCGGTGCTCGACGGCAGCGCCTGGACGATGCCGCCGGTGTTCCCCTGGCTGGCCGCCACCGGGAAGGTGGCGCCGGACGAGATGCTGCGGGTGTTCAACTGCGGCATCGGCATGGCGCTGGTGGTGTCGAACGTGGTGAACGCGTCCGCCCTGCTGGCCGAGCTCGGCGAGCCGTTCGTCCTGATCGGCCGGATCGAGTCGGCGCCCGATGCGGACGCGCCGGCCAGCTTGCGCTTCTCGCACGACCCTGCGTTCTGATGCCCCGGACCCGGGTCGCGGTGCTGGCCAGCGGCCGGGGCAGCAACATGACGGCGCTTCTGGACGCCGCCCGCGACCCTGCCTACCCGGCCGAGATCGCGCTGGTGCTGAGCAACAACCCGGACGCCCCGGCGCTCCGCCTCGCAGCCGAGGCCGGGATCGCGGCACGCGCGGTGGACCACCGGCCGTTCGGGCGCGACCGCGAGGCGCACGAGCGCGCGATCGACGCGGCGTTGCAGGAGGCCGGGATCGGCTGCGTGTGCCTGGCCGGCTACATGCGCCTGCTGACCCCGTGGCTGACCGGCCGCTGGGGCGGCCGCATGCTCAACATCCATCCGAGCCTGCTGCCGGCCCATCCCGGGCTGCACACCCACGAGCGGGTGCTGGAAGCAGGCGACGCGTGGCACGGCTGCACCGTGCACCTGGTCACGGAGGTGATGGACGAGGGCCCGATCCTGGG
>CAXTMS010000264.1:0-4417 GCA_964245345.1 uncultured Acetobacteraceae bacterium
GCACCCTGCTGCTGACCGCGATCGGCCACGACCTGCGCACGCCGATCACCCGGCTCAAGCTGCGCTCGGAGTTCATCGAGGACGAGGAGCTGCAGGCGAAGTTCCTGGCCGATCTCGACGAGCTGGAAGCCATGGTGTCCGCCACCCTCGCCTTTGGCCGCGACAGCGCCGATCGCGAGCCGATGGTGCCGCTCGACCTGAACGCCCTGCTCAGCACGGTGCTGGACGACGCGGTGGACGGCCGGCCGGCGCTGGCCGACCGGGTCGGCTTCGCCTCGCCTCCGCCGGCCATCACCATCCAGGCCCGGTCGCTGGCGCTGAAGCGCGCGCTCACCAACCTGGTCGGCAACGCCATCGCCTATGGCGGCGGCGTGCAGGTGACGCTGCGGCCGCGCGACGACGGCCACGTCGTGGTGCTGGTCGAGGATGACGGGCCGGGCATCCCGCCGGACCAGCTCGACCGGGTGTTCGAGCCGTTCGTCCGAGTGGAAACCAGCCGGAACCGGGAAACCGGCGGCACCGGTCTCGGCCTGTCGATCGCCCGCAACATCGTGCGCGGCCAGGGCGGCGACATCACGCTCGCCAACCGCGTCCCGCACGGCCTGCGCGCCACGGTGACGCTGGTGGCGTAGCCGTTCTCGCCTGCACCGTTCCGAACCGGAAACCGTCGTGCCGGATGCCGCGAAACGCGGAACGCCGGAACCGGGTCGGCCCATCTCCCTCGACCCGCACCGGCTCCGCGTCCTCCGGTGTGCGGCCCGCACGAACGGCCACTGTTTCCCGCCGCCGGTCCAGGCCAGACCGAGGTCGTCGGCTCGCAACCGGAGGGGCGGCGCGGACCCCAGCATTGCCTCGCGGAGCGCTGCGCACGCCATGTCGGCCACCACACAGGCGGCGAACCTGGCTGGCCGTTCCGTCACCCTCCATGGCGATGCGGATGATCCGTACTTCGGCAACGCCGCGTTTCTGCGGCAGACCATCGCCAGCAACGACATGCGCAGCGTTTCGGTGAACGCGGTGGCCCGGCTCGACCTCGCCAAGATGGACATGGAAGGGTTCGAACCCGCGGTGCTCGCGGGTGCGATGGGGTTGATCGAGCGCTTCGGGTCACCGATCCCGATGGAGTTCAACACCTGTCGCCTCACCTACGTGCAGGGCTTCGATGCGCGGACGTTCGCCGAACCCCTCGGGGAACGCGTTCGCCGTCGCCTCCCTGAGCCGGATGGGGTCGAGACGCCGGCAGGCGGCTGCACCGGCTTGCACGGGCGGACACCGCCTCGGACGTCGAGCGGCTCCGCGCCGTGATCGCGTCGATGGAAGCCTTCACCTCGTGGCGGGTCACTGCGCCGCAGGTCGCCTGCTCGGGCGCAAAAGTCGACGGGCGCGTCGGGAACGGAAGGCGACCCTGCCTCCTCGGACGCAGCCCTGCTACACCGCGGCCTTTCCTGTCCGGACCGATCCATGCTCCAGCGTCTTTATGCCCGTGTGCTGGCCCTCGCCGCGACGCCGGCGGCACCGGCCTGGCTGGCCGCGGTCGCATTGGCCGAAGGCAGCTTCTTCCCGGTGCCGCCGGACCTGCTGCTGATCCCCCTGGTGCTGGCGAGGCGGGACCGGGCCTGGATGCTGGCGGCGATCTGCACGCTGGCCAGCCTGTGCGGCGGGGCGATCGGCTGGCTGGTCGGTGCCGAGATGGTCCGGCTCGCGTCGCGCCTGATCCATTTCTACCACGCCGAACATGCGCTCGCGATCTATCGCGACCGCTTCAACCGTTACGGCTTCGCCGTGATCCTGCTGAAGGGCCTGACGCCGGTTCCCTACAAGGTGGTCGCGATCGCCGCCGGAGCCGCGCATTACAGCCTTCCGCTGTTCCTGCTGGCGAGCCTCCTCACCCGGGGGGCCCGCTTCTTTCTCCTGGCCGCCCTGCTGCGGCGCTTCGGCACGGCGGCGGAAGCGTTCATCGCACGCCGCCTCGCCGTTTTGGCCGCCGTTGCGGCAATCCTGATCGTCGGCGGCGTGTTGTTGGCCTTGCGCGCATGAACTGGATGGAGAATGTCGGATGGGCAAGCAGATCGCCGACTACGCCGTTGTCGGAGACGGCCAAACCGTTGCCCTGATCGCGCGCGACGGTGCGGTCGACTTCCTGTGCTGGCCCCGCTTCGACAGCGACAGCCCGTTCAACGCCATCCTGGGCGACGACGGAAACGGGCATTGGCGGATCGCGCCCGCCCCGGCCCTGGGCGCCATGCCGACAATCGAGCGGCGCTATGCCGGCGACACCCTGATCCTCCAAAGCCTGTGGTCCTCGTCCGGCGGCCGGGTCCGGGTCACCGACTTCATGCCGCCGCGCCCCAACGACACCGACGCGCCCTCCACGCTGATCCGCATCGTGGAAGGGCTGGAAGGCACCGTGCCGATGCACATGTCGCTGTGCCTGCGCTTCGACTACGGCAGCATGTCGCCCTGGACCCGGCCGCACGACAACGGCGTGCTGTGCGAGATCGGCCCGAACCAAGTGGTGCTCTACAGCCCGCTGCCGATCACGCTGGAGGACGCCGAAGGCAGGCTCGACTTCACGATCGCGTCCGGCGAGCGGCAGGTGTTCGTGCTGGGCTACAGCGCCGCGCACTGCCCGCCGGCGCCGATGCCGGACGCGGCGCATGCGCTGCGTGACACCGACCGTCATTGGCGCGACTGGATGGCGCGCTACGACAAGCGCACGCCCTGGGACATGGCGGTGAAGCGCTCGCTGCTGACGCTCAGGGCGCTGATCCACGCGCCCACCGGCGGGCTGCTCGCCGCCGCCACCACCTCGCTTCCGGAGAAGCCGGGCGGGGAGATGAACTGGGACTACCGCTATAGCTGGCTGCGCGACGCCACCTTCACCCTGACCGCCCTGCTCAACGCCGGCTATCAGGAGGAGGCGAAGGCCTGGAGCGACTGGATCAAGCGCGCGGTCGGCGGCGACCCGGACAAGATCCAGATCATGTACCGGCTCGACGGGCGGCGGCACCTGGACGAGTGGGAGATCGACTGGCTGCCCGGCTTTGAGAACGCCCGGCCGGTGCGGATCGGCAACCAGGCCGCCGGCCAGAAGCAGCTCGACGTGCTGGGCGAGCTGGTGGATGCGATGCATTTCAGCCGGCGCGCCGGCCTCGACGCGCAGGAGCGCGCGCTGGAGGTCGAGGCGGTGCTGATCGGGCACATCGAGCAGGTGTGGGACCGGCCGGGATCCGACATCTGGGAGAACCGCGGCGAGCCGAAGCGCTACACTTATTCAATGGCGATGGCCTGGGTGGCGCTCGATCGCCACCTCAACGGCCACGACAGCGCCGACCGGCTCGACGACGACCGTCGCGACACCCTGACCAGGCTGGCGCAGACCATCCACGACACCGTCTGCGAGAAGGGCTTCGACGCGAAGCGCCAAAGCTTCGTGCAGGCGTTCGGCGGCGACACGCTCGACGCGTCCCTGCTGCTTCTGCCGCTGGTGGGCTTCCTGCCGGTGTCCGACCCGCGCATCGCCGGCACGATCGCCGCGATCGAGGCCGAGCTGATGGAGGACGGCTTCGTGCGTCGCAAGAAGGCGCCGGAGCATGGCCCGCATGAAGGCACCTTCCTCGCCTGCTCGTGCTGGCTGGCGCAGTGCATGGTGCTGCAGGGACGACGCGACGAGGCGCGCGCGACCATCGACCGCATTGTCGGGGTTGCCAACGACGTCGGCCTGCTGGCGGAGGAGTACCATGTCGGCGAGCGCCGCCTGCTCGGCAACATCCCGCAGGCGCTGTCGCATCTGGGGCTGATCAACGCGGTGATGGATTACTGCGGCGAGGGGATCAGCCGCACCCGCTGACGAACCGGGGGGCGAAGCCAGCGTTGGCCGCGCGCAGACGGCTGGCACCAAGCCGGAGGAGCAGATCATGGCCGAGGTCGTCGTTATCACCGGAGCAGGCGCCGGAGTCGGTCGGGCCACCGTGCGCGAGTTCGCCCGGCGCGGCTGCAATCTCGGCCTGGTCGGCCGGAACCGGGCGCGCCTGGAGCAGGCCGCCGACGAGGCGCGTGGCTTGGGCGTGCGGGCGGAAGTGGCGATCGCCGACATGGCGGACGCCGACGCGGTGGAGGCCGCCGCGGACGCGATCGAGCAGGCGCTCGGGCCGATCACGGTGTGGGTCAACAACGCGATGGCGACCATCTTCGGCGCGGTCGCGGAGCTGACCGCCGAGGAAGTCAAGCGCGGCACGGAGGTGACCTATCTCGGCACCGTGCACGGCACCATGTCGGCGCTCAAGCGCATGCGCCGGCGCGGCCGCGGCACCATCGTCAACGTGGGCTCGGCGCTGGCCTACCGTTCGGTGCCGCTGCAGGCGGTGTACTGCGGCGCCAAGTCGGCGATACGCGGCTTCACCGACAGCCTGCGCTC
>CAXTMS010000265.1:0-4385 GCA_964245345.1 uncultured Acetobacteraceae bacterium
TGCGGGGTCAAGTTGCCCAGCGCCGAGTGCGGTCGCTCCTCGTTGTAGTGGATCCGCCATTCCTCGATCGTAAACGTCCGGTTGTCGCACGCTGACGGCAGCCGCAGTTTCTGGTTTTGCCGAGAGTCACGATGCGGAGGCGTGGGTTGGACCAGCTGGAGCGAGAAACCTTTTGGCGCGCGCACGTCGATGCGTGTCAGCAGCACCCTGGTCAGCAGCGCGACTACTGTCAGCAGCACGGGCTCATAGCCCGGGAGCTACGGAAATGGCGCACCCACTTCTACGGGCCGCTTCGTCAGCAGGCAGGCCGAGAGGACTTGGAGGGCCCTCAGGAGGAGGGACTAAAGGAATTCTCTTATGCCCGTCCGCCGGGGAGCAACCAAGACGTCGCAGTGTTGCCCGTCATTCGACGGCGATGGACGATCGAGCAGAAACGGCAACTGGTCTGGGAGGGGCTCAACTCGGGACAGCCGTTGTCACGCTTTGCCCGCCAACGCGGCATAGCACCAAGTGCCGCCTACCGCTGGCTGCAAGAGTTCGCGCGTCCGGTGCTGACGGCGCCGCCACCCGCAGCAGAGCCTGCCTTCGCGGAGGTCCAGGTCGCGGCGCCAGCGTCACCTGTGCCGACCGCGACGTCTGCGCCGCAGCTGATCGAGATTGAACTGGCAGGTGGTCGGCGCATCCGCGTGGGCGACACCGTTGATGTCGACGCTCTGCGACGCATCATCGCTGTGCTGGAGATGCCGTCATGATCACGGTGCCAGCGGGTGTGCGTATCCACCTGGCACTAGGCGCGACCGATATGCGGAAGGGCTTCGACGGGCTCGCCCTGCTGGTGCAGGAGTTGCTGCGGGCGGACCCGTTCAGCGGCCACCTTTTCATCTTCCGCGGCAGACGAGCTTCGACCGTCAAGATCCTGTTCCATGACGGCAACGGGATGTGCCTGTTCGCCAAGCGTCTGGATCAGGGCGCCTTCACGTGGCCGACGACGCAGCCACAGGCGGACGGCACCGTGTCGGTGACGCTGACGCCAGCCCAGCTCTCCATGCTGCTCGAGGGGCTGGAGTGGCGGGCACCGGTGCAGACCCGGCGTCTGATGATCGCCGGATGAGGACGGTTTCGGATGTACAGGCCGGGGCTGAGCCGGTAGCTTCCGGTCATGCGGATCGCGCTCGAAAGCTTGCCGACGGATACCACCATGCTGCACCAGCTGGTGCGCGACATGGCGGCGGCGCTGGCTAGTCGCGATGCGGCGGTTGCCGAGAGCCAAGTCGAGATCGACCGGCTGCGCTTGATTATCAAGCAGTTCCAGCGTGCGCGCTTCGGACGCAGCGCCGAGCGGCTCGACCCCGACCAGATGGCATTCGGCCTTGAGGAGCTGGAGGCCGAGGACGGGCAGAGGCGCGGCGAGCGGCGGCGTTGCTGCCCGCAGAGGCCGATGCCTCGCCAGCCCAGACTACAAAGCCGCCGCACCGGGCGCCGCTGCCAGCCCATCTGCCGCGGATCGAGACCGTCATCTCGGCACCGCACGATGCCTGCCCTGACTGCGGTGGCGCCCTGCACGACGCAGGTGCCACCAGCAGCGAGATGCTGGACTGGATCCCAGCCCAGCTCCCCGTGGTCCGCATCACCCGGCCCAAGCGGGCCTGCCGCTGCTGCGGGACGCTGCATCAGGCGCCAGTCCCGGATTGGGTTCTGGCAGGCGGTCTCGCCACCCCAGGGCTGATCGCCCACGTGCTGGTCAGCCGCTACTGCGACCACCTGCCGCTGTATCGCCAGAGCAGGATCTTCGCCCGACACGGGCTGGAGATCAGCCGTTCCACCCTGTCGGGCTGGATCGGCGCCGCCTGCTGGTGGCTGGAAGCGCTGCACGAGCGGCTGGTGGCGCATGTCGTGGCAGGCGATCGCATCTTTGCCGATGACACGCCGCTGCCGGTGCTCGATCCCGGGCGTGGCCGGACCAAGACCGGGCGCCTGTGGGCCTACATTCGCGACGACCGCTCCTACGGCGGCAACACCCCGCCCGCCGTGGTCTTCCACTACGCGCCCGATCGCACCGGTGCTCGGCCTGCCGAGCATCTCAAGGCATTCCGCGGCATCCTGCAGGTCGACGGCTATGCCGGTTCGAAGCCCTGGCAGACAAGGGCACTGTCATCCTCGCCGCGTGCTGGGCCCATGCCCGACGCCGGTTCTTCGAGCTGCACGAGGTAGGCTCTACGGTCGCCACCGAGGCAGTGCAGCGGATCGGCGAGCTCTACGAGATCGAGGCGACGATCCGTGGCCGACCGCCGGACGAGCGGCTGCGGGTCCGCAGGACACATTCGCTACCCCTGGTCGAGGTCCTGCAGGCCTGGCTGGACTTGCAGCTGTCACGCCTGCCAGCTAGCAGCCGCCTGGCCGAGGCGATCCGCTACGTGCTCGGGCGGTGGTCCGCGCTGACCCGGTTTCTCAACGATGGCCGGATCGACCTGGACAATAACCCCGTGGAGCGGGCAATTCGCCCGATCAGCCTGAGCCGCAAAAACAGCTTGTTCGCCGGTAGCGAGGGTGGAGCCAAGCGCTGGGCGATCGTTGCGTCCCTGGTCGAGACGGCCAAACTCAACGGCATCGAGCCTTACGCGTGGCTGCGCGACAGCCTGACTATCATGGCCAACGGTCACCTAGGCAACCGTCTCGATGATTTGCTGCCATGGTCACGCTAGTCTGTTGATCATCTAAGAGGAACACGCGGTGAGCCATGCCGGGATGATTATTTACGATGCCCGAACGGACGGCACCCTCCTCCAAATTTGGTGGCCGTTCGTCATTATGATCTCCCTCAGCCTCCTTGCCTGTTACGGAACTTGGCGTGCAAACCGTGATCCCAGTTCGTTTTGGGGGAAGCGGCGGGTAAGGGCCAGGGCAGCAGGCGAAAAAGGGATCTGGGATAAGCGTCATCCCTCCGCCTATGCGTTCTACGGTTTCTGCTTTTTCTCACTACCAATGGTATGGAGCCTGATCAACTGGGAGTTGATAAGTCACAGGATGGCCCACCACGTCTACCAGACATGGAGCGGCACGCTGACGAGCGACACAGTCGAACATTTGGGTTCACGTCGACGGACTACGCTAGAACGAGATACGCTGTGGATCAGCGGAATGCGTTTTACAATTTCTTGCTGGGTGCGGCCTGTAACGCCTCTGAAATACGGGAGCCCCGGATCCTGTAATGGACTCATACCCGGGCAACGACTGACAGCCGTCTACCTCCCCCTACCGCAGTCAAGGTATCGCCTTGCAGCGGTCCAGTTACGCCTCATGCAATAAGCATAACTCTGGCGTCCCTCAGCTAATGGACGATATGCATCCGGACATTCTCCGGATCTATATTCGACTTAAAGTATGCAAAGGGACTGCTACTCGTCAGATCACGAGGATCAAGGTGTCGACTCCGGACGCTTACCCTCGATCCGCTCCCGAGCGTCCGCCAGCGAGAGGAACCAGGACGCGTTCAGGCATTCTGACCGCAGCCGGGCGTTGAAAGCCTCGATAAACGCGTTGTCCGTAGGCGTGCCCGGCCTGGAGAAGTCGATCTCGACCTTGTTTAGATAGGCCCAGTGGTCGAGCAGCCGCCCCGCGAACTCCGGCCCGTTGTCCACCCGCAAGCTCTTCGGCTTGCCGCGGACCCGCGCCAGCTGGTCCAGCACCTCAACCACCTGGGCGGCTCTGAAACTGGCTCTCGGTATGGTCGAGAGTCCCTCTCGCGTGTCGACATCCAGCACGCTCAGGATCCGGAACGGGCGCCCGTCGAACAGCTGGTCGGCCATGGCGCAGCCGCGAAGCGGATAAGCGAGCGACCACACGTCGTTGGCTCCGCCTACTTCCAGGCGCCCCTGCCGGATGCGCCACGCCCGCTTGCGACGGGGCAGTTTGGTTCGGATCGACAGCCCCTCCTCGGCGTAGAGCCGGTGAACACGTTTGTGGTTCACGGCCCAGCCCTCTCGTCGCAACAGCACATGCAGACGCCGGTAGCCGTAGCGCACCCGTGTTGCCACCAGGTCCTTCAGCCGCATCCGCAGGGCCGTTTGTGGATCACGTCGGGACTGGTAGCGCTGCACCGACCGAAGGAACCTCATCGCCGCACAGGCCCGGCGCTCGCTGATCTGGTAGGTGCCGCGAAGCACGCTGACCACATCCCGCCGAATGCCAGGTCTCACCATTTTTTCGCAGGACATTCCGCAGCATCGTCTTGTCCAGGCTCAGGTCCGCGACTAAGCGCTTGAGCTTGATGTTCTCGTCCTCGAGCTGCTTCAGCCGCCGGATCTCAACCGTGCCCATCCCAGCGAACTGGTCCGGCAGGCTTACGCGACCTCCGGTCACGGTCTTGCCGAACTCCATCGGTAGAA